>DYGW01000086.1 GCA_020724485.1 Thermoflexus sp.
CCACGCCGAAGTGGCGGAATTGGCAGACGCGCTGCGTTCAGGGCGCAGTCCTCATTACGGGGGTGTGGGTTCGACTCCCACCTTCGGCACACGCCCAGGTTGCCTGACAACCTGGGCGCTTTCATTGCCGGGCGCGGGCGCTTGTGGTACGTTTGAGGGCGTCAAGCGGAGCACAGTACCGATAGCGATGAGCGACCCTTTCTCTTCAGACTCTGATCCTCACCCGCCGCGCCGCCGCGAGCGACCTCAGCAGATCACGAGCATTCAGATCGTGTTCGCGCTCATCCTGTCCATTGGGCTGCTGCTGGTGATCAACTTCAGCGGGCGCATTGCGCGCGGCCAGCAGATGGAAGCCGAGCACCAGCGGCTCCAGGCAACCATCGCCGTGCTCGAACGGCAGAAGCTCGACCTGCTGCGCACGCGCGATTACGCCGCCAATGACGCCAGCATCGAGTATTGGGCGCACACCGAGGGCAAGATGGTGCGCGACGGCGAAGTGCTGGTCATCCCTGTCCCAGGCAACATCGAGGCGCCCACCCCCGCGCCGCCCCCGTCGATCTACCTGCCTACGCCCGCGCCGGAGCCGCAGACTCCCAACTGGCGGCTGTGGTGGAGCCTGTTCTTCGACGGCGATCCGCCGTTCTGAGAGTGAGCGGTGGTTAGTGATCAGTGATCGGTTGTCAGTGATCAGTAGACAGTCACTGGTAATGGCTGTTGGTGATCAGCGCCCAGCCTGCCAAGCCGTCAACCACAGACTGATCACTGACCACCAATTACCAATAACTGCTTTCTCACACCAACCCCGGCAGCGACCGGCCAAGCTGCGTCTGTAGCTCGGCGAGCGCGGCGTAAGCCGCCCCGCGCACCGCCGGATCGCGGTCACGCAGCGCGGCGTAGAGCGGCTTGAGCGCGGCGACATGCCCCAGGCGGGCCAGCGTGTGGGCGGCCAGCGTCTGGTAGACGGTCTGGCCCTCCTGCAGCACGCGCACGAGCACCTGGCGTGCGTTCGGCCCGGCGGGGACGCCCTCGCCCCGGTCCGCCGCCCACGCGATTAGCCAGCCGAGGGAGTCCGCTTCGGGGTGACGGCGCGGCCCTTCGCGCTCCGCCGACTGCGCGGCGGCGAACGCTTCCTGCGCCACCGTGCGCACGACCCACTGCTCGTCTTCCATCATCGCCCGGTAGAGCGCGATCAGCGCCCAGGGCGCGCGCACGCGACTCAGCCCGTACACCGCCGCGCGGCGGATTTCCACTTCCTGGGCGAGGATCGCCTCGCGCAGAATGTTATGACCGTTGCCGGGCAGCGCGGCCAACGCCTCGGCGATAGCCCGGCGGACTTCGTGCCCTTCCTGGAACAGGCCGTGAATCATGATCTCAATGGCCTGCTCGCTACCAATAGCGCCCAGCGCCAGCGCCGCCGCCAGCTTGACCCGCTGATCCTCGTCGGCGAGCATGGCGGCCAGGTCTTTGACCGCTTCGGGATTGCCCAGCGCGCCCAGCCCCACGCAGCCCAGCCGCCGGATGTCGGCGGCGGCGGCGTGGAGGGCCTGGCGCAGGATGAACAGCACGTTGCGGTCGCGCGAGGCGATCAGCGCGGCCAGCGCCCGCTCGCGCACCAGCGGGTACTGCTCGTTAGCCAGCAGCGCCTTAGCGAAGCGGGTGAAGATGTCGCCGCGCCAGGGGGCATCGGGCGGCGCGTCGGGCAGCCAGTGTACCAGGTCGAACAGGTTGCTGTAGAACAGGTCGGGCGGGGCGCTGAGCTTGCGGTAAATGACTGGCAAGATGTTGATCCGCCCGGCGGCGAAGCCCAGCGCGTCTTGCCACGCCGGGTCGAGCGCCAACTCCGTCGGGCGCTCCGACCCCGGCTCCAGCAGCGTCTCGCTGGCCAGGAAGCTGGCCAGGCGCGGGTGGCCGAAGGCGCAGCGGTCGCCGGCGTAAGCCACCAGCAAGCCATCGCTGACCAGCGATTCCAGCGCCTCGCCAGCCTTGATCCCGCTCCCGGCGGAAGCCAGGGCCGCCGCCAACTCAGCGCGCGTCAGCGGCTCGCCCGCCGTGACCAGCGCGGCGGCCAGGACGGGCAGCGCCGGGCGAAGCTGGGCGTTGCTCAGGCGGCGCATGACGAAGGCATCGTACCAGCCCAGGCGACCCGTCTCGCGGGTGTCGTCGGCCAGCCCCGCCCACAGCTTGAGGGTCACGTCGAGGGCGCTGCGCCCGCGATTGTCCTGCGTCAAGCGGCGCATGGCCCTGTCATCGAGCGCCGGGGCGCGGCGGTTCGCGCGGCCCCAGACCTGGACCCACCGCTCAGCCAGCAGCGCGTAGTCTTCGTCGCGCCAGGCGCGCAGGAACGTGGGGGTGAAGCCGCACGCCGCCAGCCGCTCGTAGCCACTGGGCGGCCCGGCGACCACGATCAGGTTGTGCCCGTAGACCGCGGCCAGTTGGCCCAGCCAGCCCAGGTACAGCTCGCGCGCCGCCGGGGATAGCTCGTCGTAGCCGTCAACCAACACCAGGGCGCTGCCCCGCTCCAGCGCCGGGTAGATCACGCTGCCGGCCACGCGCGCGGCCACTGACCCCAGTTGGCGCTGCGCTGCGCGCACCAACGGCTCCGCCGGGTCCAGCGCCGCGCCGCGCGCCTTGCCGAAGGCGGTGGCATCCAGCTCGACATCGCTCAGGTGGACGAGCACGGGCGTCAGGGTGGTGAGGTCGAGCGGCGGCAGATGCTCCTCCTCCGGCAGGCCAAGCTGCTCGCGCCGCTGCTGGCGCGCGTCGTAGAGTCGCTCCATCGCCCGCTGCTGGATGCGCTGGCGCTCGGCGGCGCGGGTGCGCTGTTCCTCTTCGGGCAGATCGCGCTCCTCAGCCAGGATCGCCTGCGCCGAGAGGTCTTCCAGCGACTCAAACGTCACTTCGCCCAGGGCCATGAGCGCCAGCGTGGTCAGCGTCACACTCTTGCCCATGCCGCTCGCGCCCAGGATAGCCACCTGCCGGTCGCCCGCGCCCAGGTCGGTCAGGGCAATCGTCTCGATATTGTAGGGCGCGTAGCTCTGCGGCATGTCGTGAAAGAGGGGCACGACATCGAACACGCTGCGGGCAGCGGCGTCGGCGGCGGCGGGTCCCAGGTCGGGCGGCGGCGGGAGGATCAGGCGCGGTTCCAGCAGCACATCGTTGAGCGCGCACAGGCTCCCGGCCAGGTGCCGCCCCTGCAGCGTGCGCAGCAGATCGCGGGCGTAGCGGGCATCCGCCGCTTGGCCCACGAAGCGGCGCGTGCCCTCGATCTGCGCTTCCGCCGAGTCGTGAATGCGCACCAGGCGGCGGCGCGCGCGCCACGCGATCAGTCCCAGGATGCCCCCGGTCAACAAGCCGATGAGGAACGAAAGCGGGTCGAAGCGCATGATGCCCCCCGTTACAAGGCTACCAGGATGCGCCCGCAGCTCTCGCAGGTGATCAGCTCGAGGTTCTGGCGCACCTGCTGGACCGTGACCGTCGTCTGGCCGACCCCGCACACAGAGCAGCTTTCGCCTTCCAGCAGGGCAATGGCGTGGCCGCTCTTGCGCGGGCGCAGCGTCTGGTACACCTCGAAGAATTCGGGGCTGATCTGGCTGGCGGCGCGCTCGCGGTCAGCCTTGAGCTGCTTGATCTCGCTCTTGAGCTGCTGCAATTCCGCGCCCAGCGTCTCCTGCGCGGACGCCCTGGCCGCCTCGGCCTGGCGCAGGCGCTCCTGGGCGGCGTCGAGCGCCGCTTGTAGCTCCTCGACGGCGATCATGGTTTCGAGCAGCGAGTCCTCCAGAGCAGCGTGCCGTCGCCCGCGTTCGGCGATCTTGTGCTGGATGTCTTCCAGTTCTTTGGGGTTGCTGACCGCGCCGCTGTACAGGCGGTTGTTAAGCTGCCGCGTCTGCTCGACCACGCTCTTGATCTCCAGCGTCAGGTCGGCGGCGCGCGCTTCTTGCGGGCGAAGCTGGCCCTCCAGGGCGGCGACTTCGGCCTGCGCCGCCTGCAGCGCGCGGTCATCTTCGCGCGCGGCGGCCATCTCGCGCGCGCGGCTGCGCCGGGACTCGAGGTCCAGATCGAGCTTCTGCAGGCGGTAGAGCGCCCTGGTCTGGCTCATCGCACCCCCTGAACTGGCGTACAGCGCCGGTCGTTGTAAAATGAGCATCATCGTGGGCTGGCAAGGGGCATTATACACCACGCCGGAATCGGCGGGCAAACCTGAGGCGCTGGGGGTGTATTTCACAATGGGGGCAAGATTCTTGAACCGCAGAGACGCAGAGGACGCAGAGAAGAACTTTCGAGTATTCTTTAGCTCTCTTCTCTGCGCTTTCTGCGCCTTTGCGGTGATGCTTTGCCCCAGAAATGAAATGTGCCCGGCGCTGGGAATAGCCGGCAGGAAGCCGGTTTTGTGGGGGCGGGTTTCGAAGCCCACGTCTACAGACCGCGCAGCGCCAGCACCTCCGAGGTTGCCCTAGAATCCGACGCTTGCCGGCTGTGGCCACCTGGAGCACGCCGCACCACCAACGAGGTTGCCGATGCAGACGCTCCGCTCCGTATATGTGTCAACTGCCGAGTGGCGCTGGGTGATCGTGATCAGCGGGCTGCTCGTCGCCCTGACGATGGCGCCCTACGCCTGGGCGCTGGCCCGCAACCAGTCGGCAGCGGACTGGCAGTTCATGGGGATGCTCTCCAACCCGAAGGACGGCGCGACTTACCTGGCGAAGATGGAGCAAGGCCGCGCCGGGTCGTGGCTCTTCCAACTGCGCCACACGCCGGAGAAGCACGACGGGGCCGCCTTCCACATGTTCTACCTGTTCCTGGGGCACGCGGCGCGCGTCCTGGGGCTGTCCAGCCTGGTGACCTATCACCTGGCGCGCATGGTGACCAGCTTCTTCATGTACATCTCGCTGTACCAGCTTGGGGCGACGATCTGGGTGCGCCAGCGCCCGCGCCGGCTGTTCTTCGTGCTCAGCGCCGTCGGGTCGGGGTTGGGCTGGCTGGTGCTATTCTTCAATCCCGACGCGCTGGCAGCCGACCTGACCATTCCCGAAGCGTTCCCCCTCTATGCCTCGTACACCAACCCGCACTTCCCGATGAGCATCGCCAGCCTGGCGCTGATCGTCAGCGCCTACCTGGTCGTCTTCCGCCGGGGGTACCAGGACCCGCCCCGCGTCGAGAACGGCGGGCTGGGGCTGCTGCTGCTCTCGATGCTGTTGGCGCTGATCCAGCCAACCGTGCTGATTCCCATTGCCGCCGCGCTCGTGCTTTATGTGGGCGTGCGCTTCTGGTTCACGCGGGCGTGGCCGCAGCACGAGCTACGCTGGGCGGCGATGCTGTGGCTGCCGATCATCCCCTTCGCCGTGTATGACTTCGCCGTGTTCCATTTCAACGACATCATGGGCGCTTTCAACGCGCAGAACCAGACGCCGTCGCCCGCGCCCTGGCTGATGCTGCTCGGCTATGGCCTGCTGGTGATCGTGGCCATCCCCGGCCTGGTGCGTGCCGTGCGCCGCTTCGAGCGCGACGGTGACCAGCTCATGCTGCTGTGGCTGGTCGTCAACATCGCCGGGCTGTACGCGCCGTTCAACCTGCAGCGCCGCCTGGCGATGGGCCTGATCATCCCCCTGGTTTACTTCGCCGTGCGCGCTCTGGAAGACACCTGGTCCTACAAGGTACCCGATCGCTGGCGTTCGCCCGCCCTCATCGCCCTGATCGTCTTCCTGGTGCCGAGCAACATCCTGGTGCTGACCATTCCGCTGTACGGCACTGTCTTCGAGCCGGACAGCGGGTTGGATCAAGGGCTGCTGGTCGAGATGGACTACTGGCGCACCTTCGAGTGGCTGCGCGACAGCGGCGACAAAGACGCCGTCGTGCTGGCCGCGCCCAATATCAGCCTGTGGATTCCCGCTTACACCCGCCAGGTGGTCGTCTACGGCCACCCCTACGAGACAGTGCCCAACGACGAGCGGCAGGAGCAGGTGGAGCAGTTCTATCGGGGGCAGGACTGCGCGACTCTGTTGAGCGACGACCTGCCCTTCCGCGTGCGCTACATCCTCTGGGGGCCACAGGAGCGCACCTTCGCCGCTGAAGACGACGACGGCCACACCTATCCCGACGCCGGGCAGTGCATGGCCGCGCTGCCGCCGGAGCGCATCGAGAAGGAAATGAGCAAGGGGGACGTCACCATCTATGTGCTCAACTGAGGCAGGGGCGCGCGCGGCCCTCGCCTTCACCGCCGCCCTGGCCGTCACCCTGGCGGCGTTTTTGTTGGGGGCCGGGCTGGGCGCAGACAGCCTGCCCTTCCCGCCGGAGGCGGCCTTCTCCGACGCCGTGACCACCCATTGGCCGAACGCCCTGTCCCTGCGCCGCGCTGTCCTGGACGAGGGCGCGCTGCCGCTGTGGCAGCCCGGCATCTTCAGCGGGACGCCCTTCGCCGCCAACCCGCTGAGCAAGGTCTGGTACCCGCCGCAGTGGTTGGCGCTCCTCCTGCCGCCCGCGCTGCACCTGAACGTCCTGACCTGGCTGCACCTGACGCTGGCCGGGCTGGGGGCGTGGATGTGGGGCCGGGCGACCGGGCTGGCGAGAGGGCCAGCAGCGTTGGCCGGTGCCGGGTACGCCCTCGCGCCGCGCCTGATCGCGGCGGTCGGGGCGGGACACTTAGACCTGGTCTATGCGGCGGCGTGGGTTCCCTGGCTGCTGTGGGCGGTCGAGCGAACGCTGCGCGCGGACGGGCGCGGGCGCGTCGCCCTCGCGCTGGGCGCGTTCGCTGCGTTGTGCCTGCTGGCCGACGTGCGCTTGAGCACCTACGCCTTCGCCCTGACCGGCGCTTACGCGCTGTGGCGCTGGTGGGCGCTGCCCCCCATCCCCGGCCCTTCCCTCAGCAAGGGGGAAGAGAGAGTGACGGCGCGTCGTGGTCGGGCGCGGGCGGCGATGCGCCTGCTTGCGGCGGGACTGTTAGCCGCCGGGCTGAGCGCCATCCAGTGGGTGCCCCTTCTGCTCTGGCGCGGCGACCTGTCGCGCGCGCAGATCACGGCGGGCGATGCCGCGCTGCACAGCCTGAAAGCAGGCAACTGGATTGGGCTGCTGATCGGCGATCATGGCGGGGCGTGGGAGACACTGGTCTATCCGGGCGTCAGCGTGCTGGCGCTGGCCCTGGCCGCGCTGCTGCTGCGCCCGCGCGCGCTGGTCTTCTGGGGCGTGGCGCTGCTGGTCATCGCCGCCTACGCGATGGGCGAGAACTTCATCCTGTGGCCCACCCTGGTGGAGATCGTCCCGCCCTTGCGCTGGTGGCGCGTACCCGCGCGCATCTGGTTTCTGGCGGCGTTGATCCTGCCCTATCTCGCGGCGTGGGGTGCGCAACTGCTGATCACCCAGCCGCCGGATCGCCGCGCCGCCCGGTTGATCGTCGTCGGCGTGCTGGGCGGGGGGCTGACTTGCGGGCTGTTTAGCGCGCTGGCCCTGACCGCCGACCTGGGCTGGGGGACGGCGCTGGGGACGCTCGCCCTGCCGCTGACGGCGCTGATCATGCTGCTGGCGCTCGCGCGTTCACTACCGCCGCGCGCGCTGCTGGCCGCCTTCGCACTGATCGTGCTGGCCGACCTGCTGTGGATCGGCGGGTCGCTGGTCGAGGGGCGCTCTGAGCGCGCATGGCTCGACCCGTACCGTCCGCTGGCCGAGCATTTGCAGGAAGCCGGGGCGGTTCGCGTCTATTCCCCCACCTACAGCCTGCCCCAGCAGGCCGCCGCGCACTGGGAGATCGCCCAGTTCGACGGCGTGGACCCCTTCCAGACGCGGGCCTACGTTGAAGCGGCGGAAACAGCGACGGGTGTCCGCGCCGGTGGATACAGCGTCACCATCCCGGCGTTCGTCGCTGAGGGTGAGGATCAAACCGAACTAGAAACGCTAGCCACAATCAACTGCGACGCTCCCCTGCGCCCCGACCTGTTGGGCGCATGGCTGGTGACGCATGTTGTCTCTGCGTGCCCGCTGAGCGCAGACGGTCTGACTCTGGAAACGCGCATTGGCGAGGTCAATGTCTACCGCAACGCCTACGCGCCGCAGGTCACGCTGGATTGGGACGGGCCGAACCGCGTCACGGTGACGCTGCGCGCGCCCTACACGGGGCCGCTCTACGCCGTCGCCAGGGGGCGCTGGCGCGATGCGCCGGACGATGCGCCAGGGCTACCCGGTCCGCTCGACGGGGCGACCAACACCTGGACGTTCGCCTACGACCCTACGGAAGTGTGGCTGGCGCTGGGGGTTGGCGCAGTGCTGGTCGCGCTGGGCGGGCTGCTACTGTGGGGGGCGGAGCGCCATGCCTGGCCGAGGTGAGGTCTCGCGGGCGGAGTGGCGGCGCGTTGCTCTCTTCGCCGCCGCCGTGATGCTGGTAACCACGATCCCCTACATCGCCGGGGCGCTGGCGGCGGGCGAGGGCTGGACGTTCGGCGGATTCGTCTTCGGCGCGGATGACGGCTATAGCTACCTGGCCAAGATGCGCCTCGGCGCGCGCGGTGACTGGCTGTTCACCCTGCGCTACACCCACGAGCCGCACGGCGGCGCGCTGTTATTCCTGCCCTACATCCTGCTGGGCAAGCTGGCCGCTCTGTTTGTCAGTCCACACAGCGCGAGCCTGCCCGCCGCGCTGGTCGTCACCTTCCACGCGGCGCGGATCGCCTGCGGCTTCGCCCTGATCCTGGTGACGTACCGCTTCATCGCCGCTTTCCTGCGCGGCCCGTCCTCGCGGATGCTGGCCCTGATCTTGATCGCGCTGGGCGGGGGACTGGGCTGGCTGTTGGCGCTGATCGGGCGCGGTGACTGGCTCGGCTCGCTGCCGGTGGATTTCTACGTACCGGAGGGATACAGCTTCCTGATTCTGTTTGGACTGCCGCACCTGGCCCTGGCGCGGGCGGCGCTGCTGGGCGGGCTGCTACTGTTCCTCCGCGCGGCGGAGGTGGGGTCCCCCCCATCCCCCAACCCCTTCCCCCACGCAAGCGGGAGGAAGGGGAGCGGGTCAGTCGCCTTTACTCCTTCCCCTCTTGTGGGTTCAGGGGCGGACAGTGATGGAGAGAGCCTAAAGATCGGCCTGCCCTGTTTACCTCACCCCCAGCCTCGCTTCGCTCGGCTCGCCCCCTCTCCGCCGGCGGAGAGGGGGCAACGAGGTGCGTCAGCACCGAGTGGGGGTGAGGTAAAGTTAAGAACAGCCTCCAATTCCAGATACTCCCAACGCCTGTCCGCCCTTGAACCTCTTGTGGGGGAAGGACCGGGGATGGGGGCTACTGGGCTGCGCTGGGCGCTGGGGGCCGGCCTATGCTGGACGGTGATGGGGCTGTGCGTGCCGTTCTACCTGGCGGTGATCTACGCGGTGCTCGGCGCGTGGGGACTGGCCGCCTGGGGGCGGACGCGGCACTTCCCCTGGGCGCTGTTCTGGCGGGCGGGGAGCGCGGCGCTGGTCACGCTGCCGCTGTTGATCGTCAGCGGCGCGGCCTTCTTGAGCAGCAACGTGCTGAGCACCTGGTCGGCGCAAAACCGGCTGCCCTCGCCGCACCCGCTGCACTACGTCTTCGGCTACGCAGTGCTAGCCGTTCCAGCGGCAATCGGGCTGCGCTGGGCGTGGCGGCGCGGGAGTCCGTCTCACCTGCTGCTGGCGGCCTGGGTGATCGCCGCGCCCGTCCTGGTCTACCTGCCGGTCAACGTGCAGCGCCGCCTGCTGGAAGGGGCCATCGTCCCGCTGGCTATCCTGGCCGCCGCCGGGCTGCGCCTGGCCTTTCGCCGGGGGCGGACCTACCGGCGGGCGCGGGCTGCGCTGCTGGCGCTGACCCTGCCGACGACCATCCTGCTCTGGCTGGGGGCAACGTTCACCGTCCTGTCGCCGGATCGCCCGCTCTTCCAGCCGAGCGCCGAGCTGCGCGCGATGGACGCCCTCAACCGGGTCGCCCCGCGCGACGCGGTCGTGCTCAGCCTGAAGGAGACGGGTAACGTCCTGCCCGCCTGGACTGATCTCAAGGCATACGTCGGGCACGGACCGGAGACGGTGAACGCCGAGCAGAAGGAAAAGATCGCCCGGCAGTTCTTCGCCGGGACACTCGACGCGGCGACGGCGCGGGACCTGCTGGCTGTGGTAGATTACGTCTTCGCCGGGCCGCTGGAGGCGGCGGAGGCGGGCTGTGCGCTCCCCGCCTGGCTGGATGCCCTGCCGCTCGCCCTGCCGCTGGAGCAAACCGCTCCCGTCCGCATCTACGAGGTGCCGCATGAATGAGCCGCGCCCAATCCGCGCCCTGGCCAGCATCTCCCACTGGCTGCCCTTCGCCCTGATCGGCGCGGCGCTGCTGCCGCTCGCGCACGCGGTGCTTGCTGGAGAAACGCTGTTCTGGGGCCTGCCAACGCTGCAATTCTACCCCTGGCGCGAGTTTGCCTTCGCCGAGCTACGCGCCGGGCGGCTGCCAGCGTGGAACCCCTATTTGGGCGCGGGCGCGCCTCTGCTGGCCAATTACCAGACGGCGATCTTCTACCCGCCCAACTGGCTGATGTTCGTCCTGCCCGGCCCGTTGGCGATGTCATGGGTGGCGCTGGCGCACGTCCTGTGGGCGGCGCTGGGCATGTGGCGCTTGGCCGGGGCGCTGGGAGCGGCCACGCTCGGACGCGGGATCAGCGCGCTGAGCTACGCCCTGGGCGGCTACCTGATCGCCCGGCTCGGCTCGTTCCCCACCTATGACGCTGCCGCCTGGCTGCCCTGGGTGATCTGGCTGGCGCACCGCGCCGTGACACGGCGGGCGTGGCAGGAGGCAGGCGGGCTGGCCCTGACCGTTGGACTGCTGCTCCTGGCCGGGCACGCCCAGACGGCCTGGTACGGGCTGCTCGGCGCGGGCGCGTATGCGCTGTGGCGCGTATTGTGGGCGGATCGCGGGGCGACGCGGCGCGCGCGAGCGCGCGGGCTGGCCCTGGCCGGTCTGGGCGTCGCGCTCGGCGCGGGGGTAGCCGCCGTGCAACTGGTGCCCACCACCGAATACCTGCGCCAGTCGGATCGCTCCGGCGGGCTGGACTACGCGGCGCTGACCAACCTGTCGTACCACCCGGCGCGCTTGTTGACGCTGCTGATGCCGCACTTCTTCGGCACGCCCGCCGATGGCAGCGTCTTCACCGAGGGCATTTTCTTCGAGGACGCGGCGTACCTGGGCGTCATCCCGCTGATCGCGGCGGGCGCGGCGTTTGTGGCCTGGCTGTCCAGCCGTAACGCCCCTCCCGATCCCGCCCTGGTGACTGTCCCCTTCTGGGCGGCGCTGGCCCTGGCCGGGCTATTCCTGGCCGCTGGCAAGCATAACCCGGTGTTTCGCCCGTTCTACGACCACGTGCCCACCTTCGACGCCTTCCGCGAGCCGGTGCGCTGGCTGATTCTCACGCACCTGGGGCTGACGCTGCTGGCCGGGATCGGCGCGGCGCACTGGGGGCGCGGGCCGCGCGTCGTTTTCTGGTCGCGGTTGGCGGCGGCGGGCGGCGTTGGCATGGCGCTGATGGCCCTGGGCGCGCGCGCCTTCGCCGATCTCGCCCTGCCAGAACTGGACACGATGGCCCTGGCTGCGGCTGCGTTTGGCGGATGGATCGCCGCCGCTGCCCTGCTGACGCTCGTCCAGCCACTTGACCAAGCAGCAACGGCGCGCTCAACCCTGTGGCGGGTGGCTGTCCTGCTCGTCGTGACGCTCGACCTGGCCGGTTTCGCCGCCGGGCTGAACCCAACCGTCCCGTCGTCGTTCTTCGACCGGCGCGAGGTCGCCGGGCCGCCAGGGCGCGTCTACTGGTTCGACGACTACCAGTACGACGTGACCTTCGGGACGGACGAGGACGAAGCGCCGCCAGTTGAGGGCTTCTTCGACGTAGGCGATTACCGCATCGCCGGGCGGCGGCGCGAGGAACTGCGCGCCTCGCTGCTGCCCAACCTGAACCTATTGGATCGCGTTCCAGCGCTGGACAACAATGACCCGCTGGTGCCAGAGGTTCACCGCCGCTACGTGGCGCTGGTCGAGGAACTAGGCGCGGGGGCCGGGGCGCTGCTGCGCGCGGCGGGCGTGACGCGCGCCTTCGGCGTCACCCCGGACGGCTGGACGGGGGCGACTCCAGCGGTTGCCCCCAGCGCGGACGGGGCGACGACTTGGCTGGTCGCAGCGGCGCAGTGGCGCGACTCGGACGAAGCGATCAGCGCCACGCTGCGCGATCCGGCCTGGGACCCGGCGCAGACGGTCATCCTGGCGGGTGATGCCCCCCTCTCTGCGGAGGGCATATGGCCATACGGTCCTACGGAGGGCGGTGAGGCGTCCTCCCCTGGCTCGATCAGCTTCCTCAAGGATTATCCCACCGAGCGCCACTTCCGCGTCACGACGGACGCCCCCACCTACCTGGTCTTCGCCGAGACGTGGTACCCTGGCTGGTCGGCGACGGTCAACGGCGCGCCCGCGCCCATCCTGCGTGCGAACCTGGCCTTTCAGGCGGTCACCGTGCCCGCCGGGGAGTCCGAGGTCGTGTTTCGCTACCGGATCACTAATTTCGGGATGGGCGCCGCGATCTCCGCCGGGGCGCTGATCGCGGCGCTGGCGCTGCTGGGACTGCGCGTGGTGAGACGTGGGCCTGGCGCGGGCTGACTCCAGACTCATGACTCACAACCCATGCCTCACCCGGCCACGACGAAAGCGATCAGCACAATCCACAGCGTGCTGTAGCGCAGCGCGCGCCGCTGGCGGTGAACCGCCGCGTACCACACGACGGCGATGACCAGGCCGGGCATGAAGCGCAGCAGCCCCAAGAACTCGCGGTAGGTGGAGAAGGGCACGAAGGGCATGATCGCGGCGTTGGCCAGCAGCAAGCACGCGGCCAGGTCGCTCTGCCCGCCACGCAGACCGCGGACCGCGCGCCACAATCCCCAGACGCTCGGCACGACCGCCGCCGGAATCGCCAGCAGGACGCCCAGCACCAGGAAGACCAGCAGCCCGCCGTCCGGCACGATCTGCCACACGCCGCCGTAGGGGATGGGCGTGAAAGCCGTCGCTAGCGCCCCGCCTGACCCGATGCCCGGCGCGCCCACCCAGGCGACCAGCGCCATCTGCCAGGCGAGGAATGGCGCGGCGGCGATCAGCGCCACCGTCAGCGCGGTGCGCCAGCGGCCACTCAACGCCAGGTGCAGCGCGATGCCCAGCGCGAAGAAGGCGGTCGTCTCTTTGGTCAGCGCCGCCAGCGCCAGCAGGATCGCCGTCCACGTCAGGCGCTCCCACGCCGCCAGCCAGACCGCGCCGAGCGCCAGCCCATAGGCGAGCGGCTCCGTCGTGCTCAGCCGCACGGCCATGAACACGCCCGCGA
This sequence comes from Thermoflexus sp., assembly GCA_020724485.1. GTDB lineage: Bacteria > Chloroflexota > Anaerolineae > Aggregatilineales > Aggregatilineaceae > UBA2029. The sequence continues at coordinate 13,321 of DYGW01000086.1, forward strand.
ACAGGCCGTAGCTCAGCGCGTACCAGCGGCTGGCCCCCGCCCGCGCCAACAGGTCTTCGAGCAACGCCGTGCCGCCAACTAGCGCGATCAGGTTGATCGCCACCAGCGCCCAGGGGATCAGCGCCACCTGCCCCAGACTCAGCGCGCGGGCCAGCGCCGGTAGCAGGATGCGCTGCAGGCGGTAGGCGGGCGCGTCCAGGCAGTCCGGCATACCGGCGGGGTCGCGGGCGATGTAGTAGGCGAACTGCCCGTCGTAGCCCTCGCTGTCCGGCGGGCAGTCAGCGCCGTCGGCGCCGGCGCACGCGCTGAAGCACTCGCCCAGCGTGACGAACACCAACGGGTCGGCGTCGTTGGACGCGAAAATCGCGCCCAGGTAGACGGCGCACGCCAGCAGGACCACCAGCCAGGGGCGGAAGGGCGTATAATGAGTCAAAGTGCGCAGCTTGTTCATAGGGCAATAGCGATCGGTTATCGGTAATCAGTTGTCAGTGTCAGACGGCGCTCCGGCAGACACAGCCGCGATAGTGTTCTTCTGAAAACTAAAAACCGATCACTGACTACTCTCTTCCAGGTGACCGCCATGCAACCCTCCCCCTCCTTCAACGCCCTGGTCTACGCGCTGGTGCGCCACATTCCGCGCGGCAAGGTGCTCAGCTATGGGCGCGTGGCTGAGCTGCTTGGCGTGCCCAACGGGGCGCGCGCCGTCGGCTGGGCGCTGAGCGCGCTCAAGTACACGCGCGTCGCCGAGCCGGTGCCCTGGCATCGCGTGATCAACGCCCAGGGCCGGATCAGCATCAAGGGCGCGCCGGAAGCGGCTCTCGAACAGCGCGCCCGCCTCGAAGCCGAGGGCATCGTCTTCGATGAGCGCGACACCCTGGACATGAGCCGCTACCTGTGGAATCCGCCGCCGCCCGAAGTCATGGAGTTGTTGCGCGGGGCGGGGAGCGGTGTCCCCGATGCCGACGCGCCCTAGAGCGTGTTATGAACTCCGCACGCTAGGCGTGGTGTGCAGTGTGCGGCGCATGTGTG
>DYGW01000087.1 GCA_020724485.1 Thermoflexus sp.
ACCGTCTGTTGATGATCGATCATGGCCGGCGCGTGCTCTATGGTGACGTGCACGACGTGCGCCAGCGCTTCGCCAAGAACGCCGTCATCGTCGAGGGCGAAGGCGACTGGGCCGCGCTGCCCGGCGTCGAATGGGTCGAGCAGGGCGAGAACGGGCGCGACGTGGTGCTGCATCTGGCCGATGGCGTGGCGCCAGCCTCCGTCATGGAGGCGCTGGCCGTCGGCGCCGCCTACCATGTCCGCCGCTTTGAGCTGGCCGTGCCCAGTCTGAACGAGATCTTCATCGAAGTGGCCGGGACGGGACGCGCCAACGGTGCGAGCGGAGGCTGAGGCCATGATCTCGTCCAAAGTCTGGCTCGTGCTGCGCCGCGAGTATGCCTACAACTTCCGGCGACCGAGCTTCCTGTTCACTGCTTTCGGCGTGCCGCTGCTCTCGTTCGTGGCCATCGTCCTGCTCTTCCAGTTCACCGCCGAGCGCGAAACCAACCTGGACAAATTCCAGCGCGTTGGCTACATAGACCGGGCGCTGATCCTCGACCCGGCGGGGCCGAACCCTGCGGGCTACGTGGCCGTCACTCACCCCGACCTGGCCGCGCCCGGCGCCGATAGCCAGCCGGACGCCCTGCCCGCCTACTTCGACGCCCTGGAAGCGCACGCCAGCGAGCAGCTTCTCGCCGGTGAGCTTGACGCCTACTTCGTCGTCCCGGAGCACTACGTCCTCTCCGGGCAGATTGCCCTGTACGCGCAGCGCAACGTCCCAGAAGCCCTGCGCGACGCCATCGAAGACTTCTTGCGCGTCCAGATCGCCCACAGAGCGCCGGAAACGCTCCCCGTGCCGGTCGAGCGCCTAGCTTCCCAGGAATTCACCCTGCGCGACCTGGACAGCGGCGACGAACTGAGCGAAGCAGCCATCATCGGGCGGCTGCTGCTGCCTTTCGTCTTCGTCATGATCTACTTCATGGCGACCAGCACCACCGCCCAGTTCTTGATGAGCGGCGTGGTGGAGGAGAAGGAAAACCGCCTGATGGAGATTCTGGCTACCAGCCTGCGCCCGGCGGAACTGCTGGTGGGCAAGCTGCTGGGGCTGGGCGCTCTGGCGCTGACCCAGGTCGCGCTGTGGGCAGCGGGCGGCCTGCTGATCGCCCTGGTCAACGAAGACGCGCGCGCGTTCCTGGGCGGGGCGAAGTTCCAGGCCGCCGATCTCGCGCTGATTGGCGTGTTGTTCCTGATCAACTTCCTGCTCTTCGCCGCGACAATGCTGGGCATCGGCGCGGCGGTGACTGCTGAGGCCGAAAGCCGCCAGATCGCCGGCTTCTTCACCTTCCTGGCCGTGCTGCCGATCATGTTCTCGGCGGCGTTCTTCACCAACCCGGACGGGCCGCTGCCGGTGTTCTTCTCGCTCTTCCCGCTGACGGCGGCGGTCGGGCTGACCATGCGCCTCGGCGTGACCTCGCTGCCCACCTGGCAGATCGGGCTGAGTATGGCCATCCAGATCGTTGCGGCGCTGATCATCGTCTGGCTGGCGGTCAAGGTCTTCCGGCTGGGGATGCTCATGTACGGCAAGCCGCTCACCCCGCGCACTCTGTGGCGGGCGTTGCGCGAGGGCCGCGTGACGCTGACCAGCGCGCCTGCCGAAGCGGGCGAGGCCGCCCTGGCGCCGCGCCGCAGAAAGGGCCTGTTCCGCTGATGACCCACTGGTTTGAAGTCTTCCGCTACGAGCTGCGCCAGCAGTTCCGCCGCAAGGGGTACCTGTTTGTCACGTTTGGCGTGCCAATCCTGGCCCTGGTCATCTTCTTCGGCTACCAGCTCTACCGCGACATAGCCGGGAACGATGAGGAAGCGTCCACACCCATCACCGAGGTCAACCAGCAAGGCAAGGCTATTGGCTATGTGGACCAGACACCGACCGGTCTGTTCCCGCCGCCGGAGAGCTACCCGAAGGTCGCCTGCGAGCCATCGGCAAGCGAACTGGAAACCCTCAAACCCGACCAGGCGCTGGATCAAATGCGCAGCCGCCTCATCAAGCGCATCAGCTCGCCCTATTGCCTGCGCACAGTGATCACGCGCTACCCGTCGCTGGCCGCTGGCCAGACGGCGCTGGAAGCGGGCGACATTGACGCGCTGTACGCCATCGCGCCGAACTACGTGGAGACTGGCGCCGTCTCCGTCTACGTCAGCACCTTGAGCATTGAGGCCCAGGGGACGGAGAGCCTGATGCGCGACTTCCTGCTGCGCAGCCTGCTGATCAGCGTGGACGCGCCCGACTACGAGGCGCTCTACCTACGGCTGCGCAACCCGGCCCTGATCAGCGAGAACCGCTTGACGGACACCGGCGCCGCCGAGGAGACCCGCGAAGATCAGAACTTTGTGCTGGTCTACGCTTTCGGCCTGTTGCTGATGCTGAGTGTCTTCTGGGGCGGCGGCTACCTGATGCAGAGCGTCGTGCAGGAGAAAGAGTCGCGCATCATCGAGATCATGCTCTCGTCGGTGCGACCGGGTGCCCTGCTGCTCGGCAAGATTCTGGCGATGGGCCTGCTCGCGCTGCTCCAGGTGGCGACGCTGGTCGGCACCTTCATCGCCATCGTCGCACAGGCGGGTAACCTGGTCGAGTCGCTGGGCGACATCACAGTTGGCGCGGGGACGCTGGTGGTGTTCGCCGTGTCCTTCGTGCTCGGCTTCCTGCTCTTCGGCAGCCTGATGGCCGGGATCGGCGCGTTGAGCACGACGGTGCGCGACAGCCAGAACCTGGTGACCATCGTCACGCTGCCCGCCGCCGTCCCGTTTTTCTTCCTGACCGTGTTCGTCGAGGAGCCGAATGGCAGGCTGGCCGTCGCCCTGTCGCTGTTCCCGCTGACCGGGCCGTTGTCTATGGTCATGCGCATCGCCGTCACCGACGTGCCGCTCGTCCAGATTGCTCTGGGGCTGGTGCTGCAGATGCTGGCGGTGATCTTCGCCATTTGGTTGGCCGGACGGCTGTTCCGCGTCAACACGCTGCTGATGGGCAACATGCCCAAGCTGCGCGACCTGCCCCGCCTGGTGCGCGGCTGACCTTCAGCCTGCGTTACAGACAAACAAACGCGGGCCTGGTTATGCACCAGGCCCGCGCCGTATTTCATGTGACGGTGAATGCGCTCATGTATGCGGCACGACCGTCCGCTTGACCCTGTTGATCCAGGCCATCGAAACCTGGTGCCGCCGGAAGAACAGGAACACCATCCCAAAGAAGAAGAGCGCATAGCCCGCGCCCGCCAGCGCGTCTATGACCCAGTGGTGCCCCAGGTAGAACGTCGAGAAGGCGACGCCCAGCGGTAGCAAGATGACCGGCAACGCCCGCCGCCCCCATGTGGCGAGTGACACCAGCGCGATATAGGTCGGGTAGGCCGTGTGCAGCGACGGCATGGCCGCCACCGGATTCGGCCCGGCGCTGACCACGTCCGCCGGCACCACAAAGTGATCGAGCGTGATCGGCGTGGACGGCAGGTAGCCGTGATGCGTCGCATACCAAGGCGGCGCAGCAGGGAAGGCGAGGTAGGTCGCAAACCCGGCATAGGACAGCGCCACCAGCCCAATCGCAAACGCCCAATACTCACCCGGTCCTCGTCGCCACAGCAACGCCGCCAGCACCAGCGGAGTCATGAAATGGGACAGGTACAGAACGTTGGTCAGCACATCGAGCAGCGGCGTGATCGGCAAGTCCCACAGAGCCTGCTGGAGCCAATAGCTGGGCAGCGTCCCGCCGAACAAAGCGCGCTCCCAGGCGATCAGATTGGTGATGTGGATGTCGGCGCGGGTCAGGTCGTCGGCGAAATTGCGCAGCGTGTCGTATGAGTAGATGAGCAGGATGAACGGCGCGAAATCAATGGCGAAGGCGCGTACTCTGGCGTTCATCACCGCCAGAAGGACCAATACCATCAGAAAGACTTCGGTGGACGGGTAGAGCACATCCGCCGCTATCAGCGTGAGCACGATGACGGCGAAGGCGAAAACCTGCGCCGTGAGCATGTGCTCCCTCACGAACGATCGGATTGCGGTAACCATGATGCTGCTCGCCTTAGCAATTCCTCCGCTTGGACTCCCGGTCCCTGAAAAGACAATAGGGACTCATGGTAGCCCCTACGGTTAAACCCATTTTATACGAACTTCGCTCGCGTGCCAAGAGGGAATATCCAGGACAATAGTCATGGCCGTAGCCTGACTATGAGCAACTAGGCGATAGTCATGAATAAATGGTATCTTGTTAGTAAGCGGATTATATAGTAACGAGAAATTAACTTTTCACAAATTCTATGAGCGTGATTGTCAGGGGCCAGGCCGGACGCAGCCCTCCCTCACGCCGCGCCAACGGTCTCCGTCAGCCCTCAATGCGCACCGCCCCCAGGTGCACGATCCCGTCCCGCGCCCAGGGGCGATCCCCGCGCACGCCCAGCCGCGTCTCGCTGACCGGGTCGAACCAGCCAACATTGACCGCATACTCGCCCGGCGGCAAGTCGTCCGGCAGCGGCACGCGCACCTCCGAGGCCCAACGCGCTCCGCCCCGCCAGGCGCTCGTGGCGATGCCCGGATAACCGTCGAACTGGGCCAGCGGCACGGCAGTTTGCACGTCGGCGACGTGCACGAACAGCGCGTAATCCGCCGGGAGCGCGCGCTCCGCCGCCCAGAATAGACGCACATCGAGGGCGCGCGGATCGTCGCGCAGGGCCAGCGCGTACCCTTCCAGGCGTAGCCCGCCGTCGAGCGTCACGTCCAGCGCCCCCGGCTCGCCAGGCAGCGGAGTCCACGCCGGCGTGCCGAGCGCCGCGCTGAGGCAGGTTGGCTGTTCCGCCCGCGCGCACGCACCGCCCCATGTGTCCCCCTCAGCCAGGCAGTCGAGCGCGAACAGGTACGGGTCGCAGCCGTCGAGCGCCTCGAAGCGCAGCGTGTGGATGCCCGGCGCTACCCACAGTGGCAGGCGCAGCACCCCGTCACTCAGGACGCCGCCGCCGATCAGCGCCCCGTCCAGGCGCACGGCGACCCAGCGCGGCACGCCATAGGCGCGAACCGGGATGCTCAGCTCGGCGTAGGGCTGCGCCGTGACGACGTGCCATTCCCCGGCCTCGCTCAGCAGCGACCAGGGCGACCCGTCCAGCGCCACCGTCCCCGCCCAGCCCGCGCCCGCTGCCCACACCGGCGTCTCCGGCAGAGCGTCCGCGCGCGGCACAGCGAAGGCGGCGATCAGCCCGTCCTCGTACTCCGCCGCGCCGAGGATCGCCCGCAGCCGCGCGACCGCCGCCTCCGCGTCTGTCACGAAGCGTTTGTGGACGATCACGCGGTCAGCGCCCGCGCCGGAGAGCAGCGGAATCACCGCTTCAGCGGGCAGCGCGGGCAGCGCGCCCCCTTCCCCGCCGAGCGCCGCCCGGTTCAGCAGGGCCAGCAGCGCCGGGTCTTGCGGCGTGCGGCGCAGCGCGTGCCCGGCGATGAGCGGCTTGCCGTGAATCGTTTGGGCGTACAGCGCGAGCTTGGCGACGAGCGGATTGTCCACCGGCACGTCGAGCACAGCGCGCACGTCTTGCGCATCCGCCAGCGCCTCGAAGTAAGGGGGCTGGCTCGCGTCGCCGGTGGGGAACGGGGCGAAGACCTGGTACTCGACCAGCACGGCAGCGCCCAGCACAGCCACTAGCGCCGCGCGCAGCGCCGGACGCCGCACCCGTCCCAGGACGACGCCCGCGCCCACGCTGGCCAGCGCGCTGATCGCCAGCCCGGTCAGCAGGTTGAAGCGGCCCGGCGCGCGCGCCGCGTCGAGCAGGGGCAGGTCCTGGGCGACGATCCAGGGAAGTGTAACATAAGTCTTGAAGGACTCGAACTCGACGGTCAGCGGTGCGTCGCGCCACTTCAGCAGCGGCCCCAGCGACAGCAGCGCCGCGCCCGCCGCCACCAAAAGCCAGAGCCGCGCCGGGGGCCGCCGCAGCACAGCGAGCGCGGCCAGCGCCAGCGCGACCGCGCCCACATAGGCCGTGCCCTCCGCCGAGTTGGTGCCGAGCACGTCGCGCGCGTAATCCGGGGCGAGTCCCCAGTCGCCCAGCCAGCCAAAAGGCGACGGGCTGGCGAAGGACAGCGCATCGGCGCTGTAGGTCACGCGGCCCGTCTCGGCCACGTCGCGTAGCTCGGCGCGGCCCGCGCCGCTGAGCAGCGGCCCATAGAACGGGATCAGCAGCAGCGCGCCCAGCCCCACCATCGCCGCCGCGCGCAGCCAGGGCTGTTGGTGGGCGGGCCGCTCGCGCCGCCAGACGCGCCCCCGCCCGGCGAACAGCGCGCCTAGTCCCAGCAGCACGATCAGCGGGACGAGCAGATACACCGGGTGCGAGATGTAAGCCAGAGCCGTCAGCGCCAGCCACAGCGCGCCCCAGCCCGCCGTCCGCCAGCCGGCGTCATCGCGCAGGACTCGCCACAGGCATCCGGCGAAGAGCGGCAGCGGCCACAGCGTGGCGATCCCCAGGTGCCCGGCGCTCAGGTGCCCCTGGGCGGTCGGGTAGGCAAGGAAGACCAGCCCGCCCAGCAGCGCCGCCGCCGGGCGGTCGCCCCGGCTCAGCAGCAGGCCGAGCCAGTACGCCGCCAGGCCGTTGAGCGCCAGGGTGAGGATGAGCAAGACATTGAACGCCGCCAGCGGAGGGATCGCCAGCGCCAGCAGCGCCCCCGGCAACACCTGCAGCGGGTGCGCCCACTGCACCCAGCTCATGAAGCCGTCCGGGTAGGCCAGCAAGCGCTGGTCGAAGGGGTTCGCGCCGTCGAGCAATGCTTCGCGCGCCCACCAGATGTGGCGCGTCACCTCGAGCGTGTCGGCGTAGCCCGTCCCGGCAGCGCGGTCGCCCAGGTGCCGGGCCAGCGGCCAGGTGACGATCACCGCCGCCAACAGGCACACCGCCAGGGGCAACAGCGCCCTAGCTACCATCTGCCGCGCGTGTTGACTGCCCGCCACGATCACCGCCCTTTCGCTGCGCTGCCTGACATATCCTCAGGCGGCCCAAGTGTACCACAGCGGCGGGGAACAGGCCCCGCCGCGAATGACCTTTGACTTTTGCCTGTGCGTTTCGTACAATCACTGCGCTTCAGACGCCAAGTGATACCGAACGAGAGATCGCGGGACGGCGCGGTGCGCCTCGGCTGGTTGTTCTCGTTTGGATGAACAATGACAGGCTCATTTAGGAGGCTTGATCTGCATGAAAGACTATACCACTGACCTGCTGAGGAATGTCGCCCTGATAGGCCACCAAAGCGCCGGCAAGACCAGCCTGGCCGAGAGCCTGCTGTTCGCCACCGGCGCGATCACTCGTCTGGGAAAGATCGAAGAGGGTAACACCGTCGCTGACTTCGATGAGGACGAGCAGGCGCGCGGCCTGTCCATCTACAGCGCGCTGCTGGCCGTCGAATACGGCGGGCACAAGATCAATGTCCTGGACGCGCCTGGCTACGTGGACTTCATGGGCGAGGCGAAAAACGCCGTGCGCGTGGCCGATACGGCGGTGGTCGTGGTGGACGCCGTGTCCGGCCCAGAGGTGGGCACCGAGCTGGCGTTCGATTATGCTGAGGAGTTCAAGCTTCCAATCGTCGTCGTCGTCAACAAGATGGATCGTGAGAACGCCAACTTCGCCAACGTGCTGAGCGCGATGGGCGAGCGCTTCCCGGACTATCGCTTCGTGCCGGTGGTGCTGCCGGTTGGCGCGCAAGCTGAGTTCGCTGGCGTGGTGAACCTGCTGACCCAGAAGGCACACCTAGGCGCGGGCAAAGAGATCGCCGCCCCGCCCGCTGGCATGGCCGGCGCCGTCGAAGAAGCGCGGCTGGCGCTGATCGAGGCCGCTGCCGAGTCCGACGATGCGCTGATGGAGAAGTACTTCGAGGCCGAGACGCTCACCGACGAGGAAATTAGCGCGGGCCTGCGCGCCGCGCTGGGCAGCGGCAAGCACAGCCTGGTTCCCGTCTTCGTCACCAGCGCCACGCACAACATCGGCGTGCTGCCGCTGCTGGACGCGCTGATCGCCTACGCGCCAGCACCCAGCGAGCGCCAGGTTGAGTTGTTGACAGAGGACGGCATCGAAGTCCTGCCCGGTCCGCACTCGGACAAGGGGCCGACGGTCGCCTATGTCTTCCACAGCCACACCGACAAGTACGGCACGCTGTCGTACTTCCGGCTGTTCAGCGGGACAGTCAAGGGCAACGACGCGCTGCAAAACGTGACGCGGGGTCACGAAGAGCGCATGGGCAGCCTGATGACCATGCGCGGCTCGACGCCATCCCCGTTGGATGCCATCCACGCTGGCGACATCGCTGTGGTGGCCAAGCTGCGCGAAACCCACACCGGCCACACCCTGGCCAGCAAGGGCTTCGGTAAGCAGGTGACGCCGCCCCACTTCCCGATGCCGATCTACGCGGTGGCGCTGCACCCGCGCACGCAGAGCGACAGCGCCAAGATGAACGAAGTGCTCAACAACATGACCAACGCCGATCCCACCCTCAAGTGGCGTTTTGACGGCGCGATCAAGCAGGCTGTGCTGGAAGGCATGGGCGGCACACACCTCGACGTAGCCATCAAGCGCGCCGAGCGCATGGGCGTGGGCCTCGACACGAGCGTACCCAAAGTGCCCTACCAGGAGACGGTGACCAAGTCCGCCACCTCCGTCTACCGCCACAAGAAGCAGACCGGCGGCGCGGGCCAGTTCGCCGAGGTGCACCTGCGCGTCGAGCCGCTGCCCACTCCCACCAGCGGCGACGAGGAGGTGTCGGAGTTCGAGTTCGGCAACGAGGTCTTCGGCGGGGCCATCAGCGGGGCCTTTATCGGCTCGACGGAAAAGGGCGTGCGCCAGGTGCTCGATGAGGGCGTCATCGCTGGCTACCCGGTCAAGTATGTCAAGGCGGTCGTCTACGACGGCAAGATGCACCCGGTGGACTCAAAGGACATCGCCTTCCAGATCGCCGGACGCGGCGCGTTCCGCGAGGCGTTCGAGCAGGCTGGCCCTGTGCTGCTGGAGCCGATCATGCTGGTCAAAGTAACCGTGCCCGAAGAGAACATGGGCGACATCATGGGCGACATGAACACCCGGCGCGGGCGCGTCCTGGGCATGGAGAGCGAGGCCGGGCGCAGCGTCGTCACCGCCGAAGTGCCGCTGGCCGAGATTCAACGCTACAGCAACGACCTGCGCTCGATGACGGCAGGGCGCGGCGTGTTCACGATGGACTTCCTGCGCTACGAGCGCGTCCCGGCGCACCTGCAGGCGGAGATCATCGCCCAGGCGCAGAAGGAAAAGGAAGAGGCATCGTAGCCCGGACTGTGGGTTGTTCTCAGGGAAAGCAAGGGTTCAACCATGCGCGCCGCCCGCAGATCAGCGATGCGGCGGGCGGCGTGATTCCTGGTCTGACTGACCACTGACTACCGGCAACTGAACACCGACAACTGAACACCGATCACTTCCCTCCACCGCCGTGACCTTGCCGCCGCGCGCGATGCGGTAGGTGCGCCCGCGCCAGGTGAAGGTGCGCTGGAACAGGGCGCGCGCCCACAGCGCCGGGGCGATGAACGTATCCAGCATGAACAACTGGGCGTAGGCCATCCAGGTGAACCCGCGCCCAAAGCGCACCCGGTCTAGCTCATAGGCGATGGCCAGGCGCAGCGCCACGAAAGCCCACCATGTGCGGTGACCCCACCAGCGCCCCTCGCGCTCGGTGATGAACCCCAGCAGCAGCCCGACCGTCAGCGGGTTGGTAAACGGCCAGGCGATGAACGTGGGGCGGCTATAGGCCCGGCTGACGATCAGGTGCCGCCGCAGCCGGCTCACCGCCTCGTTGAAGCTCTCCTGTTTGGGCACGATCAGCGCCGGGACGGGGATGGCGGCGATGCGCCAGCCCGTCTCGCGCAGCGCGCGCCCCAGGCTGATCCCGTCCGATCCCTCGTCCAGCAAGTGCAGCAGCCCACCCGCCTCGTCCAGCGCGCGCCGCCGCACGACCATGAAGCCGTTAGCCAGCGCGTTCAGGCGGTTGCCGAAGGCGGCGAAGGGGATGGGCGCAGTCTGGGCGTGGTTGAGGTGCAGCGCGCTGAGCATCTTGCCGCCCGCGCCCAGCCCGCTCTCGCCCCGGTGCTCCGGCTCGGCGGCCAGCGGCGGGGCGAACACCGCGCCCACCGAGGGGTCTTGCAGGGCAGCCAGGGCCGCGTGCCACAGCCCGGCGCCGACCTGCACCTGCGCGTCAACGAAAGCGATCAGGTCGCCGCGCGCGACCTGGTACCCCACGTTGAGCTTGTGCAGCTTGTCCGTGTGACTGCCCGGCGGCCCGCTGAACACGATGCGCGCCCGGCCCGGGTAGCTCTCGGCGACCTGCTGCGCGGCGGCGTAGGCCGGGTCGCGCTCGCTCTCTAGCACCAGGAGCAGCTCGTAGTCGGCGGTCGGCGCGCTGATGGCCATGAGGTGCAGCAGGGCCAGCGTGTCGAGCGTCTTGCCACGCAGTGGGACGACGGCGCTCACTGGCGGGGCGCTCTCGGCGGGCGGCGGCGGAGCCTGCCGCCAGAAGCGCCGGTTGGCCAGGTACACAGCAAGCTGGTAGAGCGTCGAGCCGATCAGCGCGTTGACGAGCAGCGTCTCGATGGCGTAACGCACATAGCGCAGGTGCTTGGACATGCTAGCTCCGAGCTTCAGCGGACGAAAGTCAGGATCAGCGCAGCGACAATCGCCATGATCGCGACGAAGAGCACAGCGACCGCCAGCAGCCGCCGCGTCACCCGGAAGCGAATCTCGTCTGGCGCGGGGCTGGGCGGCGCAGGGACTCGCACGGAAGCCGCCAGCGCGATCCCCTCGGCGGAGGGCTGCTCTGGGTGGCTGTACAGCGCGCGGTTGAGCGCCCCGCTGAACGACGCCGCCGACCGGAAGCGCGCCGACGGGCGCTTGGCAAGCGCCTTGTCCAGCACGGCGGTCACGCCGGGCGGCAGGGCGGGATTCGCCGCGCGCGGGTCGGGAACCGGCCCGGTGAGGTGCTGGCGCATCACCGCCAGCGGCGTGCTGCCCTGGAACGGCAGGGCACCGGTCAGCATCTCGTACACGACCACGCCCAGCGCGTAAAGGTCGGACGAGGGGGTTAGCTCTTCGCCCCGGCACTGCTCCGGCGAGGCATAGGCAACCGTGCCGGTGAAGCCCTCCGTATCCTCAGACGCCGTGTGAGCGCCTGGCTGGGCGATGCCGAAGTCGGACAGATAAGCGTCGCCGCCGGTGTCGAACAGGATGTTCTGGGGCTTGATGTCGCGGTGAATCACGCCGCGCGCATGGGCATAGTCGAGCGCCCCTGCCACCTGGGTGAGAATGGCGGCGACCTCTTCCGGCTCCAACGGGCCGCGCGCGATACGCTCGGCCAGCGTCCCGCCGTTGACCAGCTTCATCACCAGGTACAACTTGCCGTCGCTCTCGCCGTAGTCGTAGACGGGCAGGATGTGCGGGTGGCGCAGGCGAGCGGTCATTTGCGCTTCGCGCAGAAAACGCTGGCGCGGCGCGGCGCGGTCGGTGGGGCGCAGCGGCAGCACCTTGATGGCGAGAGCCGCCTGGCCGTCGCCGGGCAGCCGCGCGCGGTAGACCCTGGCCATGCCGCCGGTTCCCAGTCGATCTACCAGCTCGTATGGCCCAACGGCTCCGCCGATCAGATCGTCGTTCATCGCCATGCGCCGGTTGGTGCTCACTACCCCTTCTCCAGTCTAGCACACCCGGTGACGGCAGACGGTAAAGACGCTGCTAAGGTTTGTTACGGAATTGCACAGATCGGCCCAGACCGGCGTGGCCGGCTAACCGCCGCCCAGACGGTTGCGCAGGCCGAGCAGCTTCTTCATCAGCTTCTGGCGCGCGTTGGGGTTCTTGACGTGCTCCAGCCCAACTTCGTAAGTGGCCGCGGCCTTCATGATCTGGCCGCCGCGCAACTGCAGATCGGCAATGGCGAGCACGGTCTGGCCGTAATTCTCCTCGTCGCCTAGCTCATTGAAGATGGCCGCCGCCTCGCGGTAGTTGGTGATCGCCTGCTCGCTGTTGCCCTGCCCGGCGTAGACGCGGGCCATGTTGCCCAGCGCCTGGGCGCTGCGATGCGCATCATTCATCTGGACGAAGACAGCGTGGGCCTGGGTCATCTGTTCCAGCGCGGCGTCGTGCTGGCCGAGCGAGTGTAGCGCCAGCCCCAGGTTGACCTGCATCTCGGCAACCATGTCGGCGACACCGTCATCCTCGTACTGGGCAGCAGCCGCGCGGAATGTCTCAGCGGCCAGCTCGTAGTCGCCGCGCAGATACTCGGCAATGCCCCGGTCTTTCAGTTCGTCAGCGGTTGGCATAGGGCAATCTCCCCCTCCCGTCGCACACAAAATGAGCTTAGCTGCGCCCTTTGTACACGCATTCGCCGACTCGTGCCAGCGCAGGGGTCAGCGCACCGCGACCGTCCCCACCACCGCGTATTCCGCACCGTCCCCGGTGGGCAGGATCGCCCCGTCCCACCACGTGTACAGCTTGACCCCGACTGTGTAATCGCCGGGCGGCAGGTCGCCGGGCAGCCGAATCGCGTGCGCGTCGAAGACCAGTTCGCCGAGCGACCAGGCCGAGGTCGGGCGGCTGCCCCCAGCGGGAAAGCCGTCGTGCTGCGCGCGCAGAACGCCCGCCGCGTCGAGCAGGAAGACGGACACGGTGTAGTCAGCGGGCGGGGCGTCAGCGGCGCTCCACCACAGCAGGGCGTGAATCGTCTCGCCGGGGCGAGCGGCGTCCGGCAGAACGGCGCGGCGCAGGGCGATGGGGCCGTACTCGGCCGGCGGCGCGCCGAACGAGTCCGCCAGGTCGTAGCGGTAGGCGTAGATCGGGTAGCCGTGATGCTCGTATTCGAGCGTTCCCGTGCGGACAAAGCCGCCCGCCGTCAGCGCGTCGAGCACATCGTGCTTCTTGGCTTCGTCGCCCCAATAGGCCAACCACAGTCCGTCGGTCTCGGCCAAGATGCGTTGCAGGCGCGGGATGAAGTCGCCCCGGTAGCGCTTGCGCAGGTCATAGAGCGACACGGCCAGGTCTTCGCCCTCGGCTTCGGGCGGCAGCAGCTTGACGACGCGATCCACGTCCACAGGCAGTTCGAGCGTCAGGTGATACCACAGCGCGGCGTGCGCGCCTTCCACATCTAGCAGCACTGGCTCGCCGCCGGGGTAGGCCGCGCCGATGTCAGCGGCCATCTCGCGCCAGGGCGGCTTGTCGAAGTACGAGCTGACCGTCAGCAGGCCGTTGACGATGACCAGCGCCGCGATGAACACGGCTCCAAACCGCTCGAACGCCGTCAGCCCGGCCCCCACCAGCAGCGCAATCGCCGGCATGATCACCGAGATGTTGCGATCGGTGATCAGCGGGTAGCGCGTGTGCAGCGCCCAGGTGATCAGGATCGGCACAGCGAACCACAGCACCGCCAGCAGCGCGCCCGACAGCCGCCGGTCGCGCGGGATGCGCCCCAGCGACCCCGGCAGGCGGTCGGACAGCGGCCCCCACGCCCCAACGACCATCAGCAGCGCGTAGAGCGCGACCGGCTGGCCGAAGGACTCAGTCGCCAGGTACTCGATGGTCTGGCGATTGAGCGGCATCCCGTGAATGTTGAGCACTTCGCTGTTCACCGGCGTGCCGACGAACTGGTGGACGACAATGGGCAGCCAGGGGGCGAAGGCCAGCGCGATCAGCCCGTTGAGCGCTAGGAAGTGCCGCCGCGCCATCCGCTCGCGCAGAGACAGTCCGGCGTGGACAAGGATGGCCAGGTTGACCATGTAGCAGTAGTAGTGCAGGTACAGCCCCAAAACCGACCAGGCCACGAACCAGAAGGCGTTCCCGCCGCGCGGACTGCGCCGCCAGCGGACGTAGTAGAGCGCGATGGCGATCATGGTCAGGAAGATCATCGGGTAGTCGCGCACTTCTTGGGTCAGGACAACGTGCTTGTCCATCAGCGCGAAGGCCAGCGCCGCGCCGACGCCCGCCGCCGGGTTGAACAGCGCCCGGCCCAGCGCGTAGATCAGGGCGATGCTGGCGATGGAGAACAGGGCCGTGATCCAGCGCAGGGCCAGCACGGTCTCCCCGGCCAGCAATTCCCAGCCGCGCAGCAGCAGCGAATAGACCGGGCCGTGATGGTCGGCGACCATCGTCAGGGTCAGGTCGCGCGGGGTGTCGCCGCGCGCCAGCCAGATGGACCAGCCCTCGTCGCCCCACATGCCCTGGGCGTTGAGGTCGTGAATGCGCAGGTAAGCGGCCAGCAGCAGCACGGCCAGCATGGCCGGCCCAATCCAGCGCGCGTGTGCAGGGTGTTGGCGGGTGATCATGGGGCGCGATTGTACCGCGTTCGGGG
>DYGW01000339.1 GCA_020724485.1 Thermoflexus sp.
TTACGCTATATCAACACTGTCTAATATGTCCGTCCCTCCGCTACGGAGAGGGGGAGGCAAGGCGCGTCAGCGCCGAGTGGGGGTGAGGTCAAGCCAGGGCGCAGCAGAGCAACGCTCCTACATTGCCTGACAGGTTCTGCACGCGCCTTCTTGCTTTTGGCCGCGTTGACCACCCTTCGCCGCCAGTGTTATGATGGGCGCATTACGGCATGACCAGCGCCCAACCCGCGCCCCGGCGCTCCCTGAAGGAAGGCACCCGTGAACGACACGCCCCCCGTCTGCGACTACGAAGGATCAGGCTACCGCACCGACTTTTGGGAAGGTCGCGGTCGTGAGTACGAAGACCTGACCGAGCGGTCGGCGCTGCGCCGGCTGTTGCCATCGGGCGGGCGGCGCGTCGCCCATCTCGGCGCGGGGTTCGGGCGCATGACCGGCGAGCTGAGCGCGTTCGACCAGGTGATCGTGCTCGACTATTCGCACACCATGCTGCGCGACGCCCGCGCCCGGCTCGGTGACGGCGGGCGCTACGTGTACGTCGCCGCCGACATTTACCGCCTGCCGCTGGCCGAGGGAAGCTGCGACGCGGCGGTGGTGGAGCGCGTCATCCACCACATGGCCGACGTGCCCGCCGCGCTGCGCCAGATTCGGGCGATCCTGGCCCCCGACGCGGTCTTCATCCTCGAATACGCTAGCAAGCGCAACCTCAAAGCGATCCTGCGCTACGCGCTGCGCCGCCAGGCGTGGAATCCGTTCGACGAAGCGCCGGTCGAGTTTGTCGCGCTCAACTTCGACTTTCACCCGGCGTACATGGCGCGCTGCCTGCGCGAAGCGGGCTTCCGCACCGAGCGGCGGCTGGCGCTGTCGTACTTCCGGCTAGGCGCGCTCAAGGAGCGCGTCCCGCTGTGGCTGCTGGTGACGCTCGACCGGCTGCTCCAGCCGACCGGGCAGATCGCGCCGTTCTCGCCGAGCGTCTTCACGCGCAATGTGGCGATGGGCGCTCATCCCCCAGCGGCGCTCGACGGCCCGCTGTTCAAGTGTCTCGACTGCGGCGCGCCGTTGCGCAACGACGGGGAGACGGTCGCCTGCCCGCACGGTCACGGGCGCTGGGCGCGGCGCGACGGCATCTACGACTTCAAGGAGCCGCTGAGCGGGTGATAGGAGTGATGGCGCAGTTTCGCCGAAACGCCCCTTGCGCTACAATCGCCGCAGGTTTGTTTTTTCCAATGTTGCGAGAACTGTGACACGTCAGTTTGACAAGGCAGGAGCACATGGCAGAGCAGATACGCGCACAACGCGGCCTCTACTTCGAGGATTTCAGCGAGGGCATGGCGCTGGAGACGCACGGACGGACGATTGCCGAGAGCGACATCCTCGGTTTCGCGGGCCTCTCCGGCGACTTCAACCCGATGCATACCGACGAGACCTACGCCCAGGGCACGCAATTCGGCAAGCGCGTGGCGCACGGGCTGCTGGCGCTGTCCATCGCCAGCGGCCTGGCCTACCAGATGGGCTTTCTGGACGGCACGGTGATCGCCTTCACCGGGCTGGAGTGGAAGTTCCGCGCGCCAGTCTTCATCGGCGACACGCTGCGCGTCCAGGTCAAGGTGACGAATCTGCGCGAGATGAAACAGGCCGGCGGCGGGTTCGTGACCTTCGACGTGAAGATCGTCAACCAGGACAATGCCATCACCCAGAAGGGCGAGTGGACCGTGCTGGTCGCCAGCAAGCCGCAGGCCGCCGCTGACTGAGGGCTGTTCGGGGCGAGATTCTTTGAACCGCTGAGACGCAGAGAGCGCAGAGGTATAGATAACCTTGATTGCCAATTATTGACCTCACCCCCGTTTCGCTTCGCTCAACTTCCCCCTCT
>DYGW01000088.1 GCA_020724485.1 Thermoflexus sp.
GGAAGGGAGAAAAGCGGCGGGCCTGCTCCCCTTCCCTGCGCGCAGCGTGGGGGAATGGGGGGCAATCCCAGCGCCCAAGTGCCCTGCCCTAACAGGTTGTTCGTGGACCCCCGCACATGATCCACCTTGCCAAGTGGCGCGCTACGAGAGAGAATGGGGGCGTTCGTTCTGTGGGCCGGTTCGGACCGGCCTCCATCTGGAGACTGCATCATGCCCAACCCCATGAGCAAGCGAGTGCGCGCCCGCGCCGGGCGCATCGGACGCCGGATAGCCCTGGCCGCGCGGATCGGCATGGCAGCCCTGGCCCGCGCCCAGCAGGAAGCCGCCAGCGAGCCAGCCGCCGGAGCCGAACAGCCGGCCTACTGGTACGGCGGGCAGGCGGTCATCGAGGGTGTGATGATGCGCGGGCGCTACGTGGCGGCGATTGCCGTGCGCAATCCCAAGCAGAGCATCGTCATCAAGGAGGTGCCGCTCAACGCGGCGCTGTACCGGGGGCGCGCGGCGCGGCTGCCTTTCGTGCGCGGGCTGGTGCTGCTCTGGGACGCGCTGGTGCTGGGCACGAGCGCGCTGATGTGGTCGGCAGACGTGGCCCTCGAAGAAGAAGAGGATATTGACTTCTCCCTGGAAGGCGCGGCGGGGTTCGGGCTGGTGATCTTCTCGCTGGCGCTGGGCATCGGGCTGTTTTTCGTGTTGCCAGCGGCGGCGTCGGCGGCGGTGAAATCGCTGACCGGGCTGGACAGCAAGCTCGCCGCCGACCTGATCGAGGGCGTGATCAAGCTGGCGCTGCTGATCGGCTACATCTGGGCGATTGGCTTCATGCAAGACGTGAAGCGGCTATTCGGCTATCACGGCGCGGAGCACAAGACGATCAACGCCTACGAAGCCGGGGCCGACCTGACCCCCGACGTGGTGGACAGGTACCCGATCCAGCACCCGCGCTGCGGCACGGCCTTCCTGCTGACGCTGGTCGTGCTGTCGGTGTTGATCCACATCGTCACCGGACGACCGGACAGCGTGCCCCTGCTGCTGCTCTCGCGCGTGGCGCTGATTCTGCCCATCGCCGGCATCGCCTACGAGACGATCCGCTTCACGGCCAAGCACCAGCACAGCCCGATCATCCGCCGCGTTGTCAAGCCGAACCTGGCCCTGCAAAGCCTGACCACGCGCCAGCCCGACCGGGGGATGCTCGAAGTGGGCATCGCCGCGCTGGAGCGCGTGTTGGCTGCCGAGCGCGCGGGCACGCCGATTCCAGAGGCGCGCATCACCAACACGGCGGTCGGCGAGACGGGCGATTGACAGAGGTGCTCTGATTGCAAGTTCGTTGCTTCCGCTCACAACCTCACCCCCTCTCCGCCAGCGGAGAGGGGGAAGTTGAGCGAAGCGAAACGGGGGTGAGGTAAATAAACTGGCAATCAAGGTCAAAGGTAGGCGCGGAATCACAACGGGGCGGCCAGGTGGTCGCCTCGTTTGCGTTTAGGGGACTGATCGGGGCTTCTCGGCCACGCACAGGATCACGGCGCTACGCGGCAGCGACTCGCTGAGCGTGCGCGCAGCGAAGCCGGCGGCGGTCAGCCTCGCTTCGAGTACGACCGGCCAGGGGCCGCGTTGCCCGGTGACCCGGTAGGCCAGTTCTAGCGAGCGGGCGGCGGGGTCGCGCCCGGTCAGCAGGCCGCCGAGCACGATCACCAGGCGTCCGCCGGGGGCCAGCACGCGGAAGACTTCGCCCAGGGAGAGCGGGTCGGCGATGAACTCGGTGGGAAAGGTGCTCACGGCGGTGGCGAAATACCCGGCGGGGAAGGGCAGAGCCTGGGCACGCGCCTGCACCAGCGACGGTCGCCAGCCCCAGAGCCCCAGCCGTCGCCGGGCGACGCGCCCCATCGCGCGGCTGAGGTCTAGCGCGGCCAGCCGGTACCCCGCCCGGCGCAGGTCAATGGCCAGGCGTCCGGTGCCGTGCGCCAATTCCAGGACGGAGTCGCCGGGCTGCGCGTTCAGGTGGGGGAGCGCCGTGCGCTGCCAGTCGCCCCACTGTCCCAGGCTGACGACCGCGCTCACCGCGTCGTAGGTGAAAGCCAACTCGTTGTAGAGCAGGCGGAAGCCGAGGCGTAGCAGCGCCGGCCATGTGCGTGCGGCGAGGCGGTTCTTCTGGCTGGCGGACACCATCGCTTTTCCGGTTCCGCTGCGCGCCTGGTGATGCAGCGCGGCTCATTCTGGACATATTGCGGCGAGTGTGTAAAATCGTGCCCCAGTGTACCGCCAAAAGCGATCCGATGCTGGCGAGCGGTCCGCGCCGCGCGCGCCCACCGAACCGCCGCCTGAATCCATGCAGCGCGTTTCTCTCAGTGACGCGGGCGGTGCGCAGTCTGCCCACACCAACTGAACTTGGAGGAGATTCCTGTATGCCGTACTCCTGGCGTTTGTTTCGGTCTGTTTTGCTGGTTGCCGCTGCTGCAACCATGATTTTCGCGCTGGCCGTCCCGGTCAGCCTGGCCCAGGACGGGGAGACGCAGCCCGTCGTCGTCCAGGGCACGCCAGAGCTTGAGACGCTCGTCACCGCCATCCGCGACGCCTACGCAGCGGCCAGCGAGGGCGCGGACGTGCAGATTGACGCCAGCGGCGGGCTGCGCGCCGCTTTCGAGGGGCTGTGCAGCGGTGACGTGGATGTGGTGATGTCCACCGGGCCGATCAGCGACGCGCAGATTCAGGCGTGCGCCGATCAGGGCGAGGGCTTTGTCGAGGTGGTGCTGGCTTATGAGGCGCTGGCGCTGCTGACCGCACCCGAAG
This sequence comes from Thermoflexus sp., assembly GCA_020724485.1. Classification (GTDB taxonomy): domain Bacteria; phylum Chloroflexota; class Anaerolineae; order Aggregatilineales; family Aggregatilineaceae; genus UBA2029. The sequence continues at coordinate 2,782 of DYGW01000088.1, forward strand.
CCGGCCTGACCTGCCTGGCACAAACCGCCGTGTCCGATGCCTGGCAGTTGGGCGCTGCCGCCGACCTCACCTGGGCCGATCTCGGCTCGCCGACGCTCAGCGATGCGGTGGCCTTCTACGGGCCGGAAGCGGGGTCGCGGGCCGCGCTGCTGTTTGAGTCTCTGGTGCCGGCGGGCGCGCTGCGCGACGGCATCGAGACCCCTGGCGACCCGGCGGCGCTGCTGGCGAAGGTGCAGGAAGCAGGCGCGGGCGCGTTCGCCTACATGATGCTGGCCGACCTGGCCGCCGCCGACCCTGACGGGGCCGTTGCGCCGTTGCAGGTGCAGGATGCGGCGGGCGCGTGCATCGCGCCGGAAGTCGAGACGCTGGCCGACCGGACGTACCCGCTGGCCCGCACGGATTACCTGTATATCAACGCGGAAAGCGCGGCGCGGCCTGAGGTACAGACGTTCGTTGAGTTCGTGCTGACGGGCGAAGAAGGCGTCACGGCGCAGGGGCCGGCGCGCGGCTATCCCCCCGCCGACGCTGCGACCTACGAGACGGGCCTCGCCAACCTGCTTGGCGCGAAGACGGGCCGCACTTTCTCGCGCCCCATCAGCCCCATTCAGGTGGACGCGGCGACCGAGGGCACCCTGACCGTGACCGGTACGGCGATGCTCTATGACCTCGTTCGCCGGATTGAGGGCCAGTTCACGGCGCAGTACACCGGCGCGACCCTCGAAACGGAGTATGTGGGCAACGCGGCGGGCTGGGACGCTTTCTGCGCAGGCGAGGCGGACGTGCTGAGGGCCACGCGCGCGGCGACCGAGGAACAGCTTGCCCAGTGCGCGGCGAACGGGATCGAGTCGTACACGCTCGACCTGGGGCAGCAGGCGCTGGTGATCGCGGTCCCGGCGGGCGCTGACTGGATCGAGTGCTTGGACGCGGAGACGGCGGCGGCGCTGCTGCGCGCCGGGACTGAGGACGCGCCCGCCGCCTTGACATGGCAGGAGATTAACGCCGACTGGCCGGATCGCCCGCTGCTGCTCGTCGCTCCGCCCGCCCGGACGGGCGAGACCGATACCCTGGTCGCCAGTTTGATTGGCTCGCCGTCGTTCGCGGTGCGCCAGGACATGGTCGAGAGCAGCGACCCGCTCTACCGCGCGCAGGGCGTGGCCAACACCGACAACGGCCTGACCTGGCTGTGGTGGACGGACCTGCAAGACAGCGCGGCGAATGTCAAGCTGTTGAGCGTGGACGCTGGCGCGGGCTGTGTCGCGCCGTCCGCTGAGACGTTCGCCGACGGCAGTTACGCGCTGTCCTTCCCGGTGCGCGTGCACGTCAGCCAGGCGACGTTCGCCAATCCGCTGGTGCGCGCTTACCTGTGGCACTTCTTCGCGCAGAGCACGCTGGACACGCTGGCTGAGTACCCCTTCGCCGGGTTTGACCTGGACGCTTACAGCCGCGACGTGCGCGAGGGCGTGTACGAGCTTCTCGCCGCGTATGAGGCGCAGGCAGCGGCAGAGGCTCCGGCGGACGAGGCCGCCCCGACTGAGACTCCCGCAGAGGAGACGGCGACCGAGACGCCCGCCAATGCGCCGAGCAGCCAGGACACCACAGCGACGCCGGGCAACTGACGCGCCGCGCGTCACTCCGTGCAGTCTGCCAGGGCGGGCCAGGGATGGCTCGCCCTGTGTTGTTCTAGCCGCGCCCGGCGCGTAGCTCGATGGTCAGCGTCCCGTCGAGCGCACCGCCGGTCGCTGCGGCGAGATCGGCGCTGAAGACGTGCGATTGGCCCGTCACGAGAACCAGCCGCCAGTGCAGCCCGTCCAGCGCCGCACCCCCGGCGTCCTGGGCGGGCAGCGCGGCCAGGGCCGGCCAGAGGATCGGCTGCTGGATGTCGCGTACGTCGGCGTGATTGGGGCAGATCAGGCGGTAGTGCTCGGCTTCGCCCGGATCGACGGGGACGAGGAGCAGGTCAACGCCGAGGGCGTCTCCCTGGGCAAAGGCGGTGCTCTGTACCGCGAACACCAGCGGCGCGGAGTCCATCACCTGGGCGTCGCACGGGGGGCTGCTGATCGCCGGGCTGAAAGTGCCCGTCCCGGCGGCGCTGCCGTCGCTGCTCACCGTGAAATCGGCGGCGCCGGAATAGCGCAGTTCTCCGATCAGGCTGCCGCTACTGATGGTAATGTCAGCGCGCAAGTACCAGCGGCCTTCCACGCTCGACAGGTCGTAAGCGGGCGTCGGCGGGGGCAGTGGTGTCGGCGTGGGGGCGGGCGTGACGATGCGCGTGATCACGGGCGGGATGGTCGGCGGGCGCGGGGTCGGCGAGGGCGCGGACGACGAGTTGGCGCACGCTGCCAGCGCCACGACCAGGAGGACGAGCATCACCACGATGGCCTTGCCGCGGATGAATCTCCTTGTGCGCCCGCTCGTGCCCATCTCCGTTGCGCTCCCGTATCCCCTATGTGATCAGTCCCAGAGGTTGATAGCGCTATTATACTCTGAACTGGGTTGCGCACGCCTGCGCTGCAGACGCGCAAGGCAAGACCCCGCCGCACAGACGCAGAGAGCACAGAGAAGAGCAAGAAAGGCAGACTTCCGAAGTCTTCGAAGACTTCGGAAGTCTTGTTCTTTCTGCGTCTTTGCGGTTCAGAGAATCTCGTTCCCAACGTTGAACACGCCCGTCAAACCTGCGCGCAAATGTGCTACAATAGCTCCGCTGCGGCACAGAGCCGCCTAGAACGGAGCCCCCTTATGCGCGAGGTCATCGTCGCCCTCGACCTGGAGACGACCGGACTTAATCAGTACGAAGACGACATCATCGAGATTGGCGCGGCCAAGTTCCGCGACGGCGAACTGCTGGAAACGTTCGGGACGCTGATCAATCCCGGACGCAGCATCCCGGAGCGGGTGACGGCCATCACCGGCATTCGCAGCGACGACCTGATCGGCTGCCCGACGGTGCGCGAAGTGCTGCCCGACCTGCGGCGCTTCATCGGCGCGCACCCGGTCGTCGCCCACAACGTTGAGTTTGACCTGGGCTTCCTGGCCCGCTTCGATGTGGCGACCGGCAACCTGGCCCTCGACACCTACGACCTGGCCTCGGTGCTGCTGCCCACCGCGCCTCGCTACAACCTCAACAGTCTGGCGGGTCAGCTTGGCCTCGACCTGGAGAACGCGCACCGTGCGCTGGCCGACGCGGTGGCGACCGGGCGGTTGTATTGGGAACTGTGGCAGCGCATCCTGGAGTTGCCGCTGGACACGCTGCGCGAGATCGCTGAGGCCGCGCGCGAGCTAGACTGGGCCGCCAAGCCGGTGTTCATGGCCGCGCTGAGCGAGCGGAGCCGCACTGCCTTCAGCGACGCGCCAACACGCCGCGCGACGATTGCCCCCACTGACCTATTCACGCCGGATCGCACTCCCTGGCGGCCCCTGCGCCCGAACGCGGAGCGCCGTCCGCTGGACGTGGATCGGCTGGCGGGGATGATCGAGGCGGGCGGCGACATGGCCGCGGCCTTCCCTAGCTACGAGCACCGGCCCCAGCAGGTGGACATGCTGCGCCAGGTGGCAGAGACGTTCAACGGCGGCGGGCACCTCATGGTTGAAGCGCCCACCGGCGTCGGCAAGAGCATGGCCTACCTGATCCCGGCCATCGCCTGGGCGACGCAGAACAACGAGCGCGTGGTGATCAGCACGGCCACGATCAACCTGCAAGACCAACTGCTCAGCCGCGACTTGCCCATGCTGCGCCAGGCGCTGGACCTCCCCTTCGAAGCGGCGCTGGTCAAGGGACGCGGCAACTACCTCTGCCCGCGCCGGCTGGCGACGCTGCGCCGCCGGGGACCGACCTCCGTGGCTGAGTTGCGCTTGCTGGCTAAGGTGTTGGTCTGGCTGCTGGACTCGGAGACGGGCGACCGGGGCGAGATCTCGCTGCGCGGCTACGAGGAGGCCGCCATCTGGTCACGCCTGAGCGCGGAGGACGAGGGCTGCACGCTGGAACGCTGCGGCGAGCAGATGGGTGGCGCGTGCCCGTTCTACAAGGCGCGGCGTCAGGCGGAGTCGGCGCATGTGCTCATCGTCAACCACGCGCTGCTGCTGGCCGACGTGCAGATCGGCAACCGCGTGCTGCCAGAGTACCGCCACCTGATCGTGGACGAGGCCCATCACCTGGAAGACGCGACCACCAACGGCCTGTCGTTTCAGATCACCCAGGCGACGCTGCAGCGCCGCCTGGAAGACCTGGGTGACGCGCGCAAGGGGCTGTTGGGCGATGTCATTCGCGGCACGCGCGGCAGCGTGCCCCCCAAGTACTTCACCCAGATCGAGGAATACGTCACCATCGTCAGCGACGCACTGCAGGCGATGGGCCACCATGTCGAGCGTTACTTCGACACACTGCGCCGCTTCCTGGAGTCAACGGGGGCGCTGCGCCCCGGCGAGTACTCGAACCAGGTGCGCATTACCACAGACACGCGGCAGAAGGCGAACTGGGCGCAGGTCGAGGGCGCGTGGGACTTGCTCGCCCAGTTCACGCTGGCGATCTCCGAGGCGATGAACCGGCTGGCGCACGGCCTGGCCGGGCTGGAGCAGTTCGACGTGATCAACTACGACGATCTGCTGTCCAGCGTGGCGGCGGCGGCGCGTCACCTGGAGCAGATTCACACCCAGCTTGCCGCCTTCTCGTCCAGGCCGGAGGAGAACACGGTCTACTGGGCGCAGGTGGATCAGGACGGGATGCGCCTGTCGGTGCACGCCGCCCCGCTGCACGTGGGGCCGCTGCTGGAGCAGTATATCTGGAACACGCAGGACGTGGTGATCCTGACCAGCGCCACGCTGCGCACCGGCGGCACGTTCGACTACGTGTGCGACCGGCTGGGCGCGAGCCATGTGGATACAGCGGTGGTGGGGTCGCCGTTCGATTACGAGCAGTCCACGCTGGTCTACATCCCCGCCGACATGCCCGACCCAACGACTCGCCGCGACGAGTACCAGCGCGCAGTCGAGCGCGGGCTGATCGAGCTGGCGGCGGCGACCGGCGGGCGGATGCTCGGCCTGTTCACCAGCTACGCCCAGCTTCGCCAGACGGCGCAGGCCATCGCGCCCCGGCTGGCGCTGGGAAACATCACCGTCTTCGACCAGAGCGACGGCACCAGCCGCCAGGCCCTGCTCGACGGCTTCGTGCGCACGGAGCGGGCGGTGCTGCTCGGCACGCGCTCGTTCTGGGAAGGCGTGGACATCCCCGGCGACGACCTGAGCGTGCTGGTCATCGTGCGCCTGCCGTTCGCCGTGCCCACCGACCCGATCTTCGCCGCGCGCTCGGAGCTATACGAGAACAGCTTCATGCAGTACGCCGTGCCCGACGCGGTGCTGCGCTTCCGCCAGGGGTTCGGGCGGCTGATCCGCACCAAGACGGATCGGGGGATCGTCGCCCTGTTCGACAACCGCGTGATCACCAAGCGCTACGGGCAGGTTTTCCTGGACAGTCTGCCGGGCTGCACGGTGACGCGCGGGCCGCTGGCCGGTCTGCCGTCCGCCGCGGTGCAGTGGTTGGCGCGGTAGCGCTGAGCGGGGCGGTTGGTGGTGTTCCTGTAGGGGCGTATGGCAATACGCCCGCTACGACGGGCGCGGCGATGAATGGTTGCGCGCCTGCGACTTGGCCGTTCAACGATGGCCGGATTCCTGGTATAATGGCGTGCGGACACCCGGCAGCAACCGCACATAGCCAGCAGGACGAGGACAGCATTCCCTATGATTGACGTAAATCAGCTTCGCAACGGCACCAATTTCACGCTCGATGGCGAGCTGTACAAGGTGCTGAACTACCACCATAACAAGACGGGCCGCGGCAACGCGACCATTCGCGTCACCGTGCGCAATCTGCGCAGTGGGACGACGCGCGAGATGACCTTCACCTCCGGCGACCGCGTCGAGAACATCCGCATCGAGACGCGCATCGTCGAGTACCTGTACGACGACGGCGAGTTCCTCACCTTCATGGACGTGGAGACGTTCGAACAGCCGCAGATGCGCCGTGATCTGTTCGGCGACGACGTGCTCTACCTCAAAGAGAACACGCAGCTCAAACTGCTGTCGTATGAGGGTGAGATTCTGGACTATGAGCTGCCGCCGAACGTTGAGCACCTGGTGACCGAGGCAGAGATGGCCGTCGCGGGCAACACGGCCACCGGCGCGACCAAGAAGGTCAAGACCGAGACGGGCCTGACGGTCACCACGCCGCTGTTCGTCGAAGAGGGCGACACGATCCGCGTGGACACGCGCAGCGGCGAGTACGTCACGCGCGTCTAATGTCTGGCAGCCGTAGGGCTAGGGCGAGGCCGGGGCGTCCCGGCCTTTTTGGTTGGTATTTGGCGCACGGGCGGCGACCGCTTACACTTGAAACAGGGGCGGCAGGATCATCGCGGCAAAAGGCGGGCGCATGGTTACTCCGGCGGGCAAAGAGTGTCCCCACTACTACGAGGACTTCAATCGCGGGCGCGCGATTCAGGAATGCCGCCTGGCCGCGCGCAACCCTGAGTCGCTGCACTGGCGTCCGAAAGATTGCGCCAAGTGCCCGGTGCCGGACATTCTGCGCGCCAACGCCAGCCCCAACCTCGAGCTGCGGCTGGCCATTCGCGGCGCGCTGCTCGGCTTTGTGCGCCAGGTGCGCGTGGATGCCTGGTGCACCAAGCACGACATCCCCATCGCCGACCCGTACACCGGCTGCCCGCTCGACGCGCAGGAGAACGAGGCGCTGCGCCTCTTCCGCGAGGCTCTGGACGAGGCGGACGAGTAGGGGTACGGTCACACGCCGCCAGGCACCAGGACTCAAACGGGGGCGATCTCGATGATCGCCCCCGTTGTCGTGGCGGGTGTGGTGCGCGGCGCGGTTAGCTCCCGCTTTCGCTCGCTTTGGCCTGGGCGCGCGCCTCTTTTTCGCGCTGTTTGAGCACGTCCTTGTGTTCCCAGCCGCCGCGCGCCTGGGCCTCTTCGGCGGCGCGGGTGGGGGCGATGGACTGCCAGTAGCGGAACTCTTTGGAGAGCCGCTGCTTGTTGAAGATGTGCGCCGACGTGCGGTCGTAGCTGGCCAGTTCGTAGTCGTGATCCATCTTGATCGCATCGAACGGGCAGAACTCGGCGCAGAAGCCGCAATTCATGCAGATGTCAATGTCAATGTAGAACTCCGCAGGTTCGGGGACGGGCCGCCCCGTCTCTGGGTTGGTGCCGCGCACGATCCAGATACACTGCGGCGGGCACGCCTTGGCGCAAATGCCGCAGCTTGTGCACCAGTCGTGGCCGGGGCGCTCCGGGTGGTCGTAGTTGTCCACCACCAGGAAGGGGATGAAGCGGAAGCGCTCCGGTGTGGCGATCTTTTCGTCCGGGTACTCGACGGTGAAAATGCCGCGCGTCTCCAGGCCCTGGCGCAGCGGGAACGCCTCGTCCGGCACATGGCGGCGGAAGCCCCAGCGGATGTCTTCCAGGTAGGTGTTGACAAAGTGCTTGAGCGTAACCCCCAGGCCACGCACGATTCCTGATCCGTACATAGACGCACTCGCTCCTTTGCGCGCTAGCGGTCAACTTCGCCGAGCACGATGTCAATGCTGCCGAGAATACCGACGACATCGGCGACTTTGTGCCCCTTGCACATCTGCTCCAGGGCGGTCAGGTTGATGAAGCTTGGCGACCGCACGTGGTACCGCCAGGGGTTCTGCCCGCCGTCGGAGACAACGTAGTAGCCTAGCTCGCCCTTCGGGTTCTCGGCGCGGCCATAGGCTTCGCCAGCGGGTATGCGCGGGTTGTACTGGCCGCCGCGCCCGGCGAAGAAGGGCTGGCCCCTCGTTTCCTCAAGGATGGGCAGCACCTGCTTGAGGATGCGGATGCTCTGGCGCATCTCGTCCAGGCGGATCAGGTAGCGGTCGTAGATGTCGCCGTGATAGCGCACGGCCACATCGAATTCCAGGTCTGGGTAGATGCTGTAAGGTTCGGCCCGGCGCACGTCGTAGGGCACGCCGCTGGCGCGCAGGACGGGGCCGGCGGCGCTGTAGGCGATGGCGTCTTCTCTGGTCAGCACGCCCACGCCGATGCAGCGGTTGGTGATGATCTCGTTGGTGGTCAGCAGGTCGTTGGTCTGGTCAATGGCGCGTGGCAGGCGGTCGTTGATCAGCGCGCGCAGGTAGTGCATGGTGTCGAAGTCGCGCACGCGGTCGTTGACCAGCGCCGCCGTGCTCTGGATGCGCTCCGGCAGGTCGTAGGCCACGCCGCCAAAGCGCATATAGTTGCACATCATGCGGCTGCCAGAGACGGCCTCGAAGAAGTCGAGGATCAGCTCGCGCTCGATGATGGCGTACATCAGCGGCGTGAAGTACGCGCCGAGATCGTTGAGCAGGAAGCCGATAGCGACCAGGTGGTTGAGGATACGGGTCAATTCGACCATCAGCACGCGAATGGCTTCGGCGCGGTAGGTGGGCGGGTCCCAGCGCTTGCCCAGCGCCAGCAGCTTCTCGACGGCCACCGCGTAGCCCAGATTGTTGGACATGCTGCAAAAATAGTCGAGCCGGTCGGTGAAGGGCATGTTGTGCAGGAAGGTGTTGCGCTCGCCGATCTTCTCGTGGTTGCGGTGCAGGTAACCCATCACCGGTTCCAGCGCCACAATGGTCTCGCCGTCCAGCGCGACGACCATGCGAAAGACGCCGTGCGTGCTGGGGTGCTGCGGCCCCATGCTGACGACAACCCGATCGGTAGCCATGTCGGTCACATGAACGCCCATCGGCACGTCTTCGTAGAGGGCTTTTTCGGCCTGCGACTCGTAGTCGTCCAGGGTGAAGCCCGCCGGATAGGTGACGTTCTTGCCGTAGGGGTTATGCTCTTCGGCGCGCGAGACGTGACCTTCGGGCCAGCGGCTGTCGAAGGGCTTGGTATCCTGCTCGTAGTACGCTTCGCGCCAGTCCTTGCGCAGCGGGTGGCCGTGGAAGCCCTCCCACATCAGGATGCGCTTGAGGTTGGGGTGACCCGCAAAGCGAATGCCCATCAAGTCCCAGGCTTCGCGCTCCTGGAAGTTGGCTCCCGGCCACACCCCGACCAGGCTAGGAAGAGTGGCCTCGCCACGCGGCGTCTGCGTTTTGAGCACCAGCGCCGGCCCGCCCTGGAGGTTGTAGGTGTGGTAGACCATCTCCAGGTGATCGCCCTCACTCTTGCCCAGGTAATCCACAGCGGTCGCGCTGGACAGGTAGCTGAAGCCGAGCGTATCGCGGACGAACGTGGCGACCTCGACGAGCTTGCCCGGATCAACAATGACGCCCGAATACCCCTCGCGGTCGTCGCGCCGGACAGCGCCCGCGAACCGCGCTTCGAGCCGGTTGATGGCGTCCTCGAGCGGGGTGACGGTCTCAGCGACTTGGACGTGTTCGGTCATAATAGCTCCCTTGAGAATAGCGGTCAGTCTCAGCGAGCAGCGCATGGCGGGCTGGGGCGCTGCGTCCAATTTGCCTGCACTCAGACGCCGGAATCCGCTTCGCCGGAGGCGGTTTCGGCCTCGGCGGCGGAGATTGCTGCGGCAGCTTCGCGCCGCAGCAGGTACGCCTGGCGCGGATCAACGATGTCCGGGCCGAGCACCGGCACGGGCACTTCTTCGCTAGGCCCGCGCCCATACCAGGGCATACTGTTGCGGTTGCCGAACGACTGGCCGTCAATCTTCTTCTGCATCATGATCAGGCCGTGAAGCAGCGCCTGCGGAGTGGGCGGGCAGCCGGGCACGTACACGTCAACGGGGATGTACTTGTCAATGCCGCTGACGACGTTGTAGCCCTCTTTGAACGGCCCGCCGCCGATGGCGCAGGCACCCATCGCCAGCACGTACTTCGGCTCGGCCATCTGGTTGTACAGGCGCACGATGGGCACGACCATCTTCTTGGTCACCGTGCCGCTGACGATCATCAGGTCGGCCTGGCGCGGGCTGGCGCGCAGCACTTCCATGCCGAAGCGGGCCTGGTCGAAGCGGCTGCTGGCGGTGGCGATCATCTCGATGGCGCAGCAGGCCAGGCCGAAAGCCATCGGCCAGATCGAGTTGCGTCGGCCCCAGTTGTAGATGGAGTCGATGAGCTTGCCGAACGACGTGACGGCGACCGCTGACTGCATCCCCTCTGGCACCGGCACGTCAGGATGGTGTAGTTCTTTGAGGAAATTCTCGTTCGAATTCGTCATGACGCCTCGCATTTCTCCTCGTACCATTCGCGCAGTATCCCACTCAACAGACCATCGTGGGCCAGGGCCGGGTCGTCGGCGAAGCCCGGCAGCGCGATGATCCACTCAAAAAGCTGTCTCAGGCCCAGCGCGTCAAGGTCGGCATCGGGATGGTGCTCCATCAGGCAGAGCACAATCTCATACGACGCTTCCCAGTACAGGGGCCGGGGATTGTCAGCAGTCATCGTCCTCTGGCTGCGCCCCCGTGCATGGCCGATGATAGCGGACTCTCGCCATCCGGCCCAGTAGGCACCGTCCTGCTTTGCGGGTGACGTTTGGCGCGCACCCAGGCCGGCGGTGCCGGGGGCCGCTCAATCGCCGGACTCCTCCTCTGCTGCGGTAGGCTGCGCCTCAGGCGTGGCCTGAGGTTGCTCAGGGGCCGGGGTAGGCTGCTCACCGGGGCCGGTTTCGTCGCCGGCTGGCTCCTCTGGCGCTGGCGTGGCTTCGCCTTCGGTGGGAGTCGCTTCGGCGCCTTCTTCTTCGGCGGGCTTCTCATACAAAGTCGCGACGTTCGCCTCCAACCAGGCGCGGAAATCGCCGTAAACAACATCGTCCGGCGCGCCCTGGAGCACATACTGGAGGAAGGTCACATCACCCTCGCCCTGATCTATGAGCGCCTGAACCAAATCCAGGCCGAGGAACTGTTGCCCGTCCTGGCGGGTCTGGGGCTGGACTCTGGCGTGCATGAGGGCGACCGGCGTTTCCCCCACGATCTCGATGATCGGCCCAGAGAACGCGCCGGGTTCGAGAGTCAGACCGGCGTCGGTCGCCTGCGTCTGAAGAGACTCGCTCAATTGGCTCAGCACAGCGAGCAGCGGGTAAGGGGCATCGGCGGCGGGCGCGGTCAGCCCGGTGCCGGTGATGAACTCGTCCAGCTTCACCGTGTCGTAGTTGATGCGAGCGGCAACTCCACTGGCACCTGTATAAGTCCATTGGCCGGGCGTAGCTTCAGTCCAATTGGCTGCGCCGGGGTCGGGGCCGGGGGTGGCGGTGGGAGCAACGGTGGGTGTGTAGGTCAGGGTGGGTTCGGGAAGAAAGACGCCGGTGGATACGCCAGCGTCGCCTACCAGCAAGAAAATGACGGCGAGCGCAACAAACAGCACAGCCAGTGCAGCGGTCTGTGAGCGAAGCGTCATGCCTGAAGCTCCTTACGAGTGTGCGGAACGGGTGTTGTGCAACACGCCCCCAAGTGTAGCCGAGAGTGGCGTCTCTTACAACCAGTTGGTAGGCGGGGGGTCCACGAACAAGTCGTGAACGTGTTTGTCCCCCCCATCCCCGGCCCT
>DYGW01000089.1 GCA_020724485.1 Thermoflexus sp.
GCAGCGTGGGGGAAGGGGTTGGGGAATGGGGGGCAATCCCAGCGCCCAAGTGCCCCGCCCTAACAGGTTGTTCGTGGACCCAAGGGGGCGAGATTCCTTGAACCGCAAAGGCGCAGAGGACACAGAGGAGAACGATGAAGATTCTCCGTTTTTCTCTGCGCTCTCTGCGCCTCTGCGTTGATCCTCTCAGGCGAAGTGCGGCGGCGCGGAGACGACTGCCGCTCGCCACAGCGACCCGTTGGTGTGCAGCTCGAACACGCGCCCATCGGCGACCAGCGCCAGGACGTGCACGCCATCGGCAGCCCGCCAGCGCCGCCCGGTGTCAACGACGGGCAGGTGCGCGCCCTCCCACGTCACGCTGCGCGGAACCGGCCAGCCGTCCGGCGTGAAGGTGGCCTCAACCGTTGTCACGCGGAACTTCACAGCTTCCCGTCCAGGCAATCTAGCAACAGTTGCAGGGCAGCGTCAGCGGCGGCCTGGCGGACGCTGCGCCGGTCGCCGGCGAACACGTGGCGGCGCACCCAGGCCCCTTCGGCGGCGCTCAGCCCGACGAAGTGCAGCCCGACGGGCTTGGTCGTCGTGCCACCGGTTGGCCCGGCGATGCCCGTCACGCTGATCGCCAGGTCCGTCCCCAAGAGTGTACGCGCGCCCTCGGCCATTTGTTGCGCGACAGGCGTGCTGACCGCGCCATGTGCGCGCAGCATCTCCCCCTGGACGCCCAACAGCCGCTCTTTGACGGAGTCGGCGTAGGCGACCACGCCACCGATCACGTAGGCGGAGCTGCCGGAGATGTCCGTCAGACGCTCGGCGATCAGCCCGCCCGTGCTCGATTCGGCGACGGCCAGGGTCAGGCCGCGCGCTCGGAGTCGCTCGCCGACCTGCGCTTCCAGCGGGAGGGTTTCGGGTGAGGAGTCGGGAGAGGTCATGGGTCTGCTCGCGTGAATCCAATAGCCGGTGTCCCGCCCAGTATACGCGCTGCGGGCAGGATGATCCAGGGCGCGCGGGCGATTCAGCCTTGACTGAGGGCGGTCGCTCTGGTATAGTACTCCCCACGATGCGGGGTAGAGCAGTGGCAGCTCGTCGGGCTCATAACCCGGAGGTCGCAGGTTCGAATCCTGCCCCCGCTATGACACACAGACCCCAGTCCGGCGGACTGGGGTCTTGTTTTTTCTCCGTGCGCACTCCTGAAAGCTGACTCAGGCGCGGCCCCGGCGTTGGGCGGCTAGATCGTGATAGAGCGCGTGCATGTTGGCCTGGTGCAAGTCCTGAACCAGCCCGTTGAGCGGAATGCGGCTCTTGCCGCAGTCCTCGATGGTGACCGCATTGAGCGCCTCCGGCGGCAGCCCCCGGTCGAGGACGCGCTCGACGTGACGGCGGATCAGCGCCAGGTAGCCGAGGTGCCCCTGGATGACTTCCTCGACCTCCCCGCGCAGGATCACTTCCCCATGCCCCTGCACCACGTTCTCGAAACCGCCGTTTTGCAGCGCGCGCAGGCTGGCCACAAAGTCGTCGTAACTACCGTCCACGAAGTAGGGCACGGGCATCATCGTGTCGGCGGCGAACAGCACGCGATCCTCGCGCACCAGGCAGACGATGGAATCCGGGCTGTGGCCGGGCGAGTGGCGCAGCTCGACGGTCTTGTTGCCCAGGCGCACGCTCAGCGTGCCGCCGTCGAAGACCATGTGCGGCAGCACGATCTGCACATCGCGTAGCTCGCTGGTGCTGTGCTGGGCGGCGGCCAACCCTTCGCGCCCGCGCGTGTCCAGCAAGTCGTAGCAGCGCGCGTGGGTGACAAGCTGCGCGTCCGGGAAGAAGCACGTGCCGTAGGTGTGATCGGCATGGTAGTGCGTGTTAATCACATAGCGAACCGGGCTGTTAAGCCGGTTCTCCAGGAAGTGCCGGATGGCGCGGGCCTCTTCGGGGAAAACCAGGGTGTCAATCAGGATGGCCCCTTCAGTGGTGAGGATCGCTCCGGCGGTGACTTGGGCATACAGCTCGCTGGTGAAGACGTAGATGTCATCGGCGACACGTTCTCGCTGCATCTCTCGTCGGTGTCCTGGTGATGGGCGCGAACCGGATAGGTCTGAACAGTATAACGAGTCGCCGACTCGGAATCAAGGCAAGTCTCGTATCGTAAGAGAGCGGGAAAGAGTTAGCTTGAGCTGGCCGGAGACCAGCGCCGGGGCGAAAAAACGCCCGGTGATGAGGCCGGGCGCGGGATAATGGCTCCCGCCATGCCGTGTGCCGCTACGTTTTGAACCTGCTTTCGCAGGTGGGTATCTAGCAGGCACATCGGCTTTGGACGAATCCTAATGCGTCCGTGCCTTGACCTGGATACCCTGGATTTGGGTGTTGGCTCAAAACCGATGTGCGGATCACGCGCACGGCAGGGTAGCATGGTTATACCACGCTTTGGGGACCCTGTAAAGGCAGAATTGGGCGCGCAAAACGTGAGGAGCCGCAGCCGCTTGGTGGAGCATTGTCCTATGTGTTGGGCCTGCACTTCCAGTATTATGAGAACAGATTGCATGTGCTCGCCAGCGAGCCGGGCCGCACAGCGCCCTCGCCGACCGGGAAATGGCACAGGGTGGCGCTCGTGACCTGAGAATCTAGTTGCGTCCGCGACGCCAAGGAGGGTAGCCGCATGAAAGCATATGTGCTGATCAAAGTGCGCACCGGCGAGGTCACGTCGGTCGTTCGCCACCTGCACCGGGTCAAGGCCGTGCGCACGGCGGAGATGACCTTCGGCGAATTCGACGCTATCGCCATCGTCGAGGCGGGCGACCTGGAGGCGATGGGCACGGTCATCGCCGCCCAGGTGCAAACCATCCCCGGCATCCTGACGACCAACACCTGCCTGGCGGTTGAGGTGGACGGCGGCGGGTAGGGCGTGGGGGGGGGCGGGTACGCTGACGACCGCCAACACAGCCCCGCAACAAAAACGAACACGCACCCAGTGCCGGATGCGTGTTTTGTCTTGAGCGGGCGACGGGATTCGAACCCGTGACCTTCTCCTTGGCAAGGAGACGTTCTACCACTGAACCACGCCCGCCCTGACATAGAAGGCAGGGCACATTCCGCAAAGAAGTGAATACGCTATCACCTTCTGCAGGGTCAGCGTTTCACATAGAACACCAATCCCTCAACCTCCTCTGCACTCTTCGTCGCGTGCAGACGGCGCAGGTAGCGTATCCAGTCGCCAATGGATATGCGCTGCATTGCCCCATAGACAATGCCAGGATGCGCGGTGCCCTGCTGGGCCAGGATCACGAAGCCACATCGCAGGTGCACAACACACGCCCCATTTGGACGGCTCGCTGCAAGTGCTGAGGGTCTTTGTCGCCCAACGTGTCCAGGCTATGAGCTGAGACGACATCGAGGCCGGCCAGGGCAAGTTGCTCGCTCACGGCCAGGTCTACGCTCTCATCGAAGTAGAAGCGCAGCTCAGTCAAGCCGTCCCAGCTTCCCCTGCTCGGCTAACTCCGCCTGTAGCCGGTCGGCCAGGTCCTGGTCGCGGCGCATCTCGTCATCGAGGGCGCTCTTGTGCAGGTAGTAGTAGGCCAGGGCCGCGTGCACCTGCCCCAGCGTCAGCTTGAACTGGGCGGCCAATTCCTCCGGAGTCGCGCCCCATCTCAGGTAGCGTGCCACCAGGTCGGCGACGGTCACGGTTCGCCCGGCGATGCTGGGGCGTCCGCCGCGAATCGCCGGGTCTGAGACGATGGCATCAATGCTCAAGACGGTGGGGGTCATGGCGTCCCTCCTGGGCCAGTTGCCTCCATTGTAACCGAGGCAGGCGCTTCAGGCATAGATCAGACGGGGAAACAAAAACCGCCATGCGACGCGCTGGCGGCTTGTGCTGAGCGGGCGACGGGATTCGAACCCGTGACCTTCTCCTTGGCAAGGAGACGTTCTACCACTGAACCACGCCCGCATGGCTCATGGCCCACAGTATAGCCCAAGACACCACGTTTGGCAAGATCAAAAATGCTTCACCGCAGCGCATCAGGCCACCAGCGCCGCCAACCCAAAGGCGATCAGCACCGCCCCGCTCAGCCGGTTGACCCAACGCATCCGGCGGGGGGTGAAGCGCTCGCGCAGCAGGCTCACGCCGCCGCTGAGCAGCAGCCACCACGCCGCCGACCCGACGAATACGCCCGCGACCAGGGTCAGCGCCGCGCCGTAGTCCGCGCCCGTCTCGGCGATGCCCAGCCCGGCGAAGATGGCCACAAAGGAGAGGATCGTCAGTGGGTTGGTCAGCGTCAGGGCGAACGTGGAGAGGTAAGCGCCCAGCAGGCCGTTTCTGCTGGCGGACGCGGCTTCGCTGGCGGGGCGGGCCAGGATGGTGCGAATGCCCAGGGCGCACAGGAACAGCCCGCCGATCAGCCGCAGCCAGCCCTGCTGCTCCACCAGCAGGCCGGATACCGCCGTCAGCCCGAACCCGGCGACCGCACCATAGCTCGCGTCGGCAGTCGCCGCGCCCAGCCCCGATGCCAGCCCGTGCAGCCGGCCCCCGGCCAGCGTCCGACGGATGCACAGCACGCCGATCGGCCCCACCGGTGCGGCGATGGAGAAGCCGATGACCAGCCCGCGCAGGAAGAAGGTGGCGTTCATAGGAAGTCTCAGCGCCGGATCAGGCGGATTCGTAGGTGAGCACGACTTTGACCGCGTCCGCCGGATGCTGGTCAATCAGCGCGTAAGCGTCCGCCGCTTGCGCGAAGGGGAAGCGGTGGCTGATCAGCCCGTCGGTGCGCAGCCGCCCCTCGGCCAGCAGGTGCGTGGCCGTCGCGTGGACGCGCGCCCGATCCCAGGCGGGATAATCGCGGTGCGGGCAGTCCCACACGCCCATGCTGGAGACCATCGTCACCCGGTTGTGGTGCCACTCCTCGCCCAGGCGCAGCGCCGCCGCGCCGCTCTGGTAGAATCCGCCGGCGACGACCGTGCCCGCCACGCGCACGCTGCGCACCGCTTCGTGCAGGGCTGCGTCGCTGCCCGAAAGCTCGATAGCCACGTCCGCGCCGCGTTGGAGGCTGGCTATCTTGATGGCATAGGCCACGTCTCCGGCGGCGGGATCGAGCGTCCGGTCTGCGCCGAACTGCGCGGCCAGCGCGCGGCGGCCCGGCAGCGGATCAATCGCGTCAATCCAGACCGCGCCATCCAGCCGCGCTAACTGGATCGCCAGCAGCCCGATCACGCCCATCCCAAAGATCGCCACGCGGTCGCCCACCTTGATGTGCGCGTCGTGCACCGCCTGCAGGGCCACGCCTGCCAGCGCCAGGGTGATCGCGGCGTCGGGCGTCAGACCGGGCGGCAGCGGCTCCACCCTGCCGATCATCGTACGCTCGGTGGGGCGGACCGTGTGCGTCGTCCGGTGGCTGAGCGGCAGGTGGATCAGGTCGCCCACCGCGAAGCCGGACACGTCCGCGCCGACTTCGGTTACGCGCCCGACCCACTCATAGCCCAGGTACGCGGGATAGAGCGCGCCTTCTTCGGCGGGCAGGAACAGGCGCAGGTCGGGGTCGAAGCGCCGGTTGTGGAACGGTGCCGTGCCCCGGTAGAGGTTCAGTTCTGTGCCATGACTGATCCCGCTGAGCACAGCCCTGGCGTGAATCTCATCGGGCTGCAAGGGGCGTTCCTCGTAAGGCACCAGGGCGATCTGGCGCGGGCCGGTTAGCTGGAGCTCGTGGAGCATGGGGTCACTGTCGTTCATAGACTGTCTCCACTGATCTGAGCACTTGTTCGCGGAAGTGCTGGCTGAGCGCGCCCGGCGTGAGCAGATCAACTGATCGGCCCATCAACGCCGCCAGTTCTTCT
Organism: Thermoflexus sp.; assembly: GCA_020724485.1. Lineage (GTDB taxonomy): Bacteria > Chloroflexota > Anaerolineae > Aggregatilineales > Aggregatilineaceae > UBA2029. The sequence goes on from DYGW01000089.1 coordinate 5,812, forward strand.
TGCATTGCCACCATGTCAAGGTAGGTCACGCCGGAGTCGGGGATGAACTCCACCAGGACATCCACGTCACTGTCCGGCGAGAAGTCACCGCGCAGGACTGAGCCAAACAGCGCCAGCCGGCGAATCGGGTGCCGCTCGCAGAACGCTCCGATTCCCTGGGTGGGGATGGTCAACGGGATAAGTTCCATCGCCGAACCTTTCTGGCTAACAGACGCCTAGCGATTCCCGTGCGGATGGTCGTTCAGAATGCGCGCCAACTCGCGGCTGAACAAGCCGGTGCGCTCGTCGCGCAGCAGCGGCAGCCGGTAGCGCGTGCGGTGAAGCTGGTTGAGGTCAATCTGCCCGATGACCAGCGCCTCCTCGAAGTACGGCCCGCGCAGCAGGAATTCGCCGTTCGGGGCGGCAATGGTGCTGCCGCCCCAGAAGTTCAGCCCATCCTCGAAGCCGATGCGGTTGCAGTGGACGACGAAACTGGTGAACAGGCTGGCGTAGGCGCTATTGACCATCTCGACCCAGCGCGCGCTGTGCAGGCGCGGGTCTTCGTCCAGCCCGCGACCGGGGCTGGCGCTGTGCAGCAGCAGCACGTCCGCCCCGTCCAGCCACAGCAAATACGGCGGCGAAGCGTGCCAGAAGTCCTCGCAGATCAACATGCCCGTCCGCCCGAAGCGCGTGTCGAAGGCGCGCACCTCGTCGCCCCAGGCGAAGTAGCGCCCCTCGTCGAACATGCCGTAGGTCGGCAGATAGGCTTTGCGGTGCACGTGGACGACTGCTCCGCCGCTGAGATACGCCTGCGAGATGTAGAAACGCCGCCGCGCGTCCTCCTCGACAAAGCCAACGGTCAGGTCGAGGGCGTGACGGCGCGTCGCTTCCAGCAGCGGGCCGAATGTTGGATCGTCGGGGCCGGGGGCGATGCCCAGCTCGTAGACCATGTCCTGCAGGTAGTAGCCGGTCAGCGACAGCTCCGGGAACAGGAGCAGCTCAACGCCCTGCGCCGCCGCCTCGTCAATGCGCGCCAGATGCTTGTTCAGGTTGGCGGGCACGTCGCCCAGCTTGGGGCTGATCTGGGCCAGGCCCAGCGTGATCTTCATCGGCGTTCGTCTCCCTCGCGGTTGGGGGTGAGTCCAGAGTCTAGAATTCGGAGTCAGGTGCCTTCAACGACTGGCATTGTCTGCTGGTCAACCCCGGACTCACGACTCAAAACTCCCTGCTGCTTCAATCATACCGCATCCCCCGCTTTCAGACTTGACTCTCCCTCCGGTCGCGCAGCCACAGCACGCCGCCGATCACGGTGCTGATCAGCAACAGGGCCAGGTCGAAGACCTGATCGGCGCGGCGATCCAGCAGCGCGGGGGCGTAGTCAGCGCGCAGAAAGCCGAGCAGAGCCGACCCCAGCCCGCTCAGCCCCAGGATGAGCCACAGCCGGACTCGCGGCAGCCAGCCGCGCCAGGTCAGCAGGACGGCCAGCGCCCACAGCGCCGCGCCGAACGCCATCCCGGCGGACTGTACATCGAGGCGCGGCGCGACGAACCCGTAGGCGTCCGGCAGCTCGGCGACCAGCCAGCCGGGCCAGCCGGCCAGCGTGGCGACCTCATAGCCAGCGCCGCAGCCCGCACTCCGGCAGCCGCCCCAGGCCGCGACCATCCCCAGCGGCCAGGCTAATGCCGCCGCGTCCGTCCACGTGCGGAAGGGCACGCCGCGCAGCCGGGCGGCGATCAGCGCGGCGGGCAGCCCGGCCAGCAGCGCGCCGTGCCAGGCCACCCCGCCCAGCGACAGGCGCGCGATCTGGTTGGGGAAGGCGGCGAAGTGATCCCAGTCGAGGGCCACGTGCAGCCCCCGCGCGCCGATCACACCGGCGACCAGCGCGATCAGCGCCACGTCCAGCCAGCGCGCCGCGCGCCCAGGATCGGCTTGCCGCGCTCGCCAGCCAATGATGCCCAGGCCTGCCAGCGTCCCGCCGAGCAGCCAGGCGTTGTAGGCGCGCAGCGTCAGCGGGCCAAGCTCGACTACAACCGAGTCCATGCGTTCTCCGTAGAATCACGTAAGGGCGGCGTGTGCGCCGCTCTCACGCCCAACGGTACGGCGAATCGGCGCGGCTGTCAAACGACGTGGGCGGAGGGATATTTTTGAACCGCTGAGACGCAGAGATTAAGGAACCAAGGCCACATTCTCCATTCTCCTTATCTTCTCCGCGTCCTCTGCGCCTCAGCGGTGATGTCCTGCAGCGATGCGCTGCCCCAAAATCAGGGATTCGGGCGGGAGCCTGTTATAATCGGCGCTGGCTCTGCATGAACCGGTGACGCGGGGCGGTGCGCTGCGGCGCGCCGTATCGCGGAGAATAAGGAGAAACGCTCATGATCATTCTGGTGCTTAATGTGCTGGCGATCGCGGGGCTGGCTATTGCTGGCTTCGGCATATTCATGATCGCGCAGGCCGTCTCGCGCAACGATCCCGCGCGCGTCGGTGTCATGCTGACGGCAATTGGCGTGGTGATCGCCGCCGTGTTCTTCATCCTGGGGGCGGGCGTGGTGGAGATTCAGCCGCAGGAAGTCGGCGTGGTCTTCAACGTGCTCAGCGGCGAGCTGGCCGAGATGCCGCTCGATCCCGGCCTGCACATCATCATCCCTGGCGTTCAGGAGGTGACCATCTACTCGACCGCGCAGCAGGAATACACGGTGTCTGGCGTGCCCGCTGAAGGCGCCGTGCGCGGCGATGATGCCGTCGTCGCGCTAACCCAGGACGGCCAGGAAGTCAGCCTCGACGTGACGATGATCTTCAGCATTGACCCGGCCAAGGCGAACATCATTCACCGTCGCTGGCAGGAACGGTATGTCAATGGTCTGATCCGCCCCACGCTGCGCAGCGAGGCGCGCGCCTCGCTCACGGAGTTCCGCGTGGAGGAGATCTACGCCGGCGACCGCACCCTGCTCGTCCGGTCCATTGAGGAGAGCATTCGTCGCCTGATCGAGCCAGAAGGCTTCCAGCTTACAAACATCCTGATTCGCAACATCCGCTTCTCGCCGGAGTATGTGGCGTCCATCGAGCGCAAGCAGGTCGCCCAGCAGGAAGCGCTGGAGGCCGAGTTCCGCGTCGAGCAGAAGCGCCAGGAAGCCGATCAGGTGCGCGAGCTGGCGCGCGGTGACGCCGACGCCGCCGTAACACGCGCGACGGGCGAGGCCGAGGCGCTGCGCCTGATCAACGAGCAGCTCGCCCAAAATCCGCTGCTGCTGCAATGGCGCTACATCGAGCAGCTTGGCGACGACGTGCAGATCATCGTCATCCCGTCCAACAGCCCGTTCCTGTTCGACCTGGAGTCCTTGATCGGGTCGACACAGACGGGGTTGGCACCCGTGCCATCACCTGAGCCTGCCCCTGGCGGCAATTAACACGCCGGGAGGCCGGGCCCGCTCCTAATGAGATTTGACATTCAAGTCAGGTAACGCGCGCCACTTGTAGGGGAGGGTTGGCCAACCCTCCCCTACAAGTGATTGCCGATCATGGTCGCTAGTTTGCAGCAGCGTGGTGGTCAGGCCCCGCCCGGCCTATTGCCTCGTTCTAGCCGCGCTCGTAGGTGGCGCGCAGATAGGTGTCCAGCAGGTACTCCGGGTAGCCGATCGCGCGCAGGTTGTCGTTGCACTCCTCCAGCGTGGCGCCGTGATCGCGCCAGTAGGGGACGCGCTTGATCAGCGTTTCCACGCGCTCGCGGGGGGTGATGATCCAGGTGTCTTTGGGCACGTGGCCGAAGAAGATCACGTCCATTTCCTCGATCACGTTCTTGCTCTTGAGGAAGGGCGCGATCAGCACGATCTTGCGCGCCTTACGCTCCTCGATCAGGTACTGCCCGACAAAGCGCGCCGTGCCGCCCAGGTCTACCAGGTCTTCGACGACGCCGACGACGCGCTGCTCGACCTGGATGGATAGCGGGTGGATGATGCGCGGCTGGTCGAGCGGCTCGCCCGGCCCGGCGTAGTAGCGCACGCCAAGCGTGCCGAACTCAATCGGCGGGATGTTCTTGTTGAGCGTCCAGGCCAGGTGATCGTGCAGCAGCACGCCGGGCAGCAGGCCGCCCATCGTGATCATCACGGCGTGCGTGATCTGCTCTTTGGTGCGGATGTTGTCTATCTGGTAGCGATAGACCTGGCGCGCCAGCACAGAGGCAATGTAGGCCGACACATGGTCGGGGACGAACAGAAACTTGAGCGTATCGTAGGCAACCTCAACCCCGTAGGGGTCTTTCCAGAAATCCGGGTCAATGCGGTAGTCGTGACACTTGATCTGCTCGTCGTAGGCAGACATGCGCTTCTTCCTGACAGTACTCGACCCTGACCTCGTTGACCTAGCTGACATCGCGCGCCTTCGGTAGGTGATGGGCAGACTGTTGCGAGTCCTGAGTGATGAGTCAGGAGTCCATTCTGTACTCCTGACTCAAGACTCAAGACTCATGACTCGCCCGATGCGCTGATAACCTTCCCCTAAGATGATTCCCAGGCCCCCGGTGCGCTAACGGCTGGTGGACATGGGCATGATCACGTGGACAAAATCATCGCGCCCGGCGGGACGCACCACGCCCGGCGCCGTCGGCCCGCTCGTCTCCAGCACGACCTGGTCTTCGCGGATCGCGCTCAGCACATCAATCAGATAGCGGATGTTGAACGAAATCTCGACCGCCTGCCCGTCAATGCTGGCGTCCACCGGGGCCTCGGCGTCGCCCTTCTCCTGCGAGCGCCCGGCGACCGTCACGCGGCCCGGCACGCCGACCATGCCGCTTGGCTCGACCAGCACGCGGGCGGTGTTCGCCGAATCCTTGGCGAAGACTTCAGAGCTGCGGCAGGCCGCCAGCAATTCGTCGGTATAGGCGAGTATCTGCGTCTGGAAGCCGCGCGGGATGATCGCCTCGTAGTCGGGGAACTTGCCCTCGATAAGCTGCGAGACGACGACCACGTTCTTGAGGCTAAACATGATCTGCCCGCGCCCTTCGGGCAGGCCGAGCAGCACTTCGTCGTCCTCGTCGCCGATGATCCGCGCCAACTCGGACAGCGTGCGCGCGGGGACGATCAGCGGCTCCGGCGACCGGTCGCCGACGCTGAACTCCAGCGTCGTGGTGCGCACCGCGAGCCGGTACCCGTCCGCCGCCGCCAGGGTAAGCTGGTCTCCGTCGAAGCACATCTGCACGCCGGTCAGGATGGGGCGATTGTCTTCTTTGGCGGTGGCGAAGACGACCTGCTCGATCATCTCGCGAAAGACCCCGGCCTTGACCGGGATGGCCCGCGTTGGGTCGAATTCCGGCATGAGCGGGTATTCGGCGGCGTCCATGCCCTTGATGTTGGCCGACTTGGCCCCGCAACGCAGGTGTAGCGTCAGCGTGCGCGGGTCTAGCTCCATGTCCACGCGCTCAGGGGGCAGCGTGCTCACCAGTTCTTGCAGCGTGCGGGCGGGCACGGTGATCGAGCCGGGGTGCTCGACTTTGGCGCCGATCCAGTGCGTGATGCCCAGTTCCAGGTTGGTGGCGGAAAGCTGCAAGCGCGCGTCATCCGTCGCGATCATCACGTTGGCCAGAATGGGCAGCGTGGGCCGGCTTTGAATGGCGCGACCAACAATGGACAGCCCTTTGTGCAAGTTCTCTTGCAGGATAGAAACACGCATACAACCTCTCCTACGGTCGGCGCAGCCCTAAGCCGGTATGGCAGTCGGCACCATTATACCCTATTCCGTCGTGCTAAGCTGATCGCGCTAACACCCATGCGGGACGGAGATATTGGGCAGCGCGTCGAGCGCCGCCGCGTCCAGCGCGTAGCGCAACACCAGCGTGCCGGACACGGCGGCGCTCGACGCGCGATCCGCCCACAGCAGGTGCACACCGCTCACCGCCGCCGTGACCTCGTAGCGCAGCACGGCGTCAATCTCCGGCGCGAACCACAGGTCCGCCGCCAGCGTCACCGTTCCGTCCGGGCCGGGGTGAATCGCTGGCAGACGGGCATCGGCAGGGGCGAACGTGTACTGCCAGGCGGGCAGCCCATCGAGCGTCTGGCGGTGACCGGTGGGCAGGGCTTGGGCCACGCCGCCGATAACCTGCCCCGCCGACAGATCAGCGATGGCCGCGCCGCCGGGCTGCTCGCCGCCGTCTGCAGAACACTGACCGTTCACGTCCACCGTATAGTAGTCGTTGCTGAAGCGCACCCCCTCCAGGCGTAGCAGAGCTTCGCCGGGCAGGAAAGCGCGCCCTTCGATCTCCAACACCACGCGCCGCGCCTGGCCTAGCTCGTTGGCCTGCACCTGGACGCTGATCGTCCCCGCAGCCGGCTCGCCGGTCGCGTCGAACACGCCCTCGAAGCTGCCGGTGACGGCGTAGGTCCAGCCGGGGCGCGCCGCCAACCCGCGATCGATCGGGTCGAGCGCCAGCGTTGCGAAGCCAGGTGGCGGGGCATTCTCGGTCAGGAAGAGGGCCGTCGGCAGAGTCTCGAAGCTGGCCAGCGTGGGCACGACGAAGTCGCCCTCATCGCCGGACGACGTGCATGCAGCCAGGGCGACCAGCCCTATCGCCAGCAGACACACGAGCGTTCTACGGGATACCATGAGGGCGTCTCTCCACACTCATCGCTTGCCGGTCGGAGCGTACCTGAATTATAGCGGTTTCATACGGCTGGGGGTAACTTGGCCGGTGCGGGCAGTAAGGGCAGTGATAAGCAAACACAATTTGATATTTGTTTCGGTTAAAGTGTATCATAATTGACACAAAGCCGTTATGCTGTCATAATTATCTAGAGAGGTTTCCCAATACTCTACAAAGACGGTCCGGCTTGTATGGACGCCAAGTAATCCAGGGGGTGGAGAGCTTGCGTGCAGAGGGCATGACTGTTACATTTTATTGCCCTGCGACCGGTTGGGGGCAATTGCTGTTTGCCAGGCACCAGGCGAAGGAAGGGACCGACGCATGCCCGCGCTACTGGAATATGTCACTGAGACAACTTATCCACTCTTCGAGCAGAAGCTCCGCCATAAGCCGCTCATTCTGATTTACCCCCGGCACCGCAGCCGCACGGCGCTGGTAGCCATGCTGCTCGATGTCTATGCATACCAGATTGTCTATTACGCGCTCGGCGCGGACAATACGTCACTGGCGGATTGGCTGCGGCACATGACCGCTGACCTGGCTCCTGCTACGTTCCTCGGCGACCAGACGCGCGCCGCGCTCGACGCCGGGGCCATTCCCGAAGACCTGGCCAGCGCCCTGGCCGCTGACTTGGCCGGGATGCGTCGCGACAAGTTTCTACTGCTGCTCGACCAGTTCGACAACCTGACCTTCGACGCGGCAGCCGATCGCTTCTTCCGTACCCTGGCCGGCAAGCTGCCCGATCACGTGCAGATCGTGATCAACGCGCGGCTGCTCGGCGTGCAGCCCTGGAACGACCTGATCCATGCCGGACAAGCCGAGGTCGTAGGCAATGACCGGGCCATCGCTGGGGGCATCTTCGGCGACCAGCCGGGGCGCGGCCAGCTTGAGGTCTTCGCCCTGTCCGGCGGGCATGTGTATATGGACGGGCGTCCGGTCACCAGTTGGGAAGGCTCGCTGCCCAAGCACCTGTTCTATTTCTTCGTGGATCACCCGATGATCACGCGCGACGAGATCTTCGGCGTCTTCTGGCCCAAGATGTCGGTCAAGGAGGCGACGAACGTCTTTCACGTCACCAAGCGCAAAATCTCCGAGCGACTGGGCCACGAGCTGACCAATTATCAGTCCGGCTTCTACGTCCCGTCGCCGAAGCTGAGCATCCACTACGACACGAGCCTGTTCGAGCGGGCCATTGACGCGGCCATCGAGTTCGAGACCGATGCCCCCGCCCTGTGGTACAAGGCCATCCAGCTTTACCGCTCGCCCTTCCTGCCCACGATCACTATGCCCTGGGCGGAACAGCGCCGCCAGGAATTGCAGAGCAAGTATGCCCAGGCGCTGATCGGGCTGGGCCGCTATCATCGCGGGCTGGGCGAAATGGACCAAGCGCTTGGCTACCTGCTGCGCGCCCTGCGCGAAAAGCCCGACTGGGAAGACGTGCACCGCGACGTGATGATGATCTACTACCAGCAGGGGCGCATTGATGACGCAGTGGCCCAGTACCGCCAGCTAGAGCGCACGCTGGCCCGCATGTTCAAGATCGCGCCCGGCAAAGAGACGCGCCACCTGTTCGACGTGATCCGCGTCGGGTAGCGGGCTGCCGATGCCCTTGCTTCGCCCACAGAGCACAGCGCCGTCCCATATTGCGGGCGGCGCTGTTGTGCGCGCATCCAGCAACGGAGACAACAGGTGTAATCGGTATAGGTTGTGAGTCGTGAGAGCGCACCGTGTTCGGACTCGGGTCCACGAACAAGCTGTTAGGGCTGGGCACTTGGGCGCTGGGATTGCTCCCCATTCCCCAACCCCTTCCCCCACGCTGCGCGGAGGGAAGGGGAGCCGGCCCG
>DYGW01000340.1 GCA_020724485.1 Thermoflexus sp.
CCTACAGCTTCGTCGACCCGGCGTGGGAGACCGCGCTCGACCCGGTCGCGCGCCCGCTGCCGCTCGCCAATCCGCTCGCCAGCCAGCTCTCCGTCATGCGCACGACACTGTGGGGCGGCCTCGTCGAGACGCTGCGCCACAATCTCAACCGGCAGCAGGAGAGGGTGCGCATTTTCGAACTGGGTCGCGTGTACGCCGCGCTCGACGCGCAGCCGATGAAACTCGGCGGTCTCGCCTACGGCGATGTGCTGCCCGAGCAGTGGGGCGCGCAGGCCCGCCGCGTCGATTTCTTCGACGTCAAGGGCGACATCGAGCGCCTCGCCGGCCGCGCCTTCGACACCCGCCCCGGCGCGCATCCCGCGCTGCATCCTGGCCAGTGTGCGGCATTGTGGCTCGACGGCGGGCAGGTCGGCTGGCTGGGAGCGATGCATCCGCGTCTGGTGCAGGCTTTCGAACTGGCGAGTGCGCCGGTGCTGTTCGAGCTCGACCATGCCGCGCTCGCCCGCCGCCCGCTGCCGCGCTATGCCGGTCTCTCGCGCTTCCCGCAGGTACGGCGCGATCTCGCCTTCGTGCTCGACGCGCAGACGCCGGCCGGGACCCTGCTCGCGGCACTGCGCGACGCCGCCCCGCCCGTGGTGCGCACGATCGAGGTGTTCGACGACTATCGGGGCAAGGGTGTGGCGGAAAACCAAAAAAGCCTTGCAATACGGGTAGTTATGCAAGATACTGAACGCACATTGACGGAAGAGGACGTGGAGGAGGCGGTGCGGAAACTGATCGACACCGCGCTTCGTCAGTGCAACGCCAGCCTGCGGGTCTAGGACACTGTCCCGGCGTGTATGACGAAGAACAAACTGGGCGCGTGCGCAACGCGACATTCCACAGCCATCCCGAACAAGACCGACAAGCATGAGCACCCTCACCAAAGCTGACCTGGCCGAACTGCTGTTCGAAAAAGTGGGTTTGAACAAGCGCGAGGCCAAGGACGTCGTCGAATCCTTCTTCGACGAAATCCGTGGCGCCCTCGAAAAGGGTGACATTGTCAAGCTGTCAGGCTTCGGCAACTTCCAGTGCCGAGAAAAGCCCCAGCGGCCCGGCCGCAACCCAAAAACCGGCGAAGAAATGCCGATTTCCGCGCGCCGCGTGGTGACTTTCCACGCCAGCCAGAAACTCAAGTCGCAGGTCGAAGGCGCCCAAATTGGAACGGCCAGCGAGGAGTGAACTCCCGCCGATTCCGGCGAAACGCTACTTCACCATTGGTGAAGTGTCCGAACTGTGCGCCGTCAAACCGCACGTCCTGCGCTACTGGGAACAGGAATTCACCCAGCTGCGCCCGGTCAAGCGGCGCGGCAACCGCCGCTACTACCAGCACCACGAAGTCCTGCTGATCCGCCGCATCCGCGAACTGCTGTACGAAGAAGGCTTTACCATCAGCGGCGCGCGCCAGCGCCTCGAGCACGATGGCGAAATCCCCGCCGAGGCCGCATCCGCCAAGCCCGCCCCGGCCAGGCTCGACACTGCCGCCTTGCGTGCCGAACTCGCCGCCATTCTCAAAATATTGGGCTGACGGGCTTTCGCCAGACGCGGCACCTCTGCTAGAATCTCGGGCTTCGTCGGGGCGTAGCGCAGCCTGGTAGCGCACCTGCATGGGGTGCAGGGGGTCGGAAGTTCGAATCTTCTCGCCCCGACCATCAAAATCAGGGAAACAGGGTCGGCCTCGCCGGCCCTTTTTCTTTGGGGCGTTCGAAACCCTACCGTCGTTGTGTCATAGGCGTGTAGTGGCGGAACGCCAGCATGTCTCGTTAGTTCAGTCTCTGGAGTTAAGTCATGGAACACACCTTGCCCGCACTGCCCTTCGCC
>DYGW01000090.1 GCA_020724485.1 Thermoflexus sp.
TGTGGTGCAGGTGTGCCTCGTCTATGGCGGGCTGTGCCCGGCGAAGGATCATGGTGAGGGCGCTGCGCAGGCGGTCGAGCTGGGCGGGCGCGCGCAGCGTCCACAGGCAGCGCGGCGCGGGATCGGCGGCCAGCGCGTCCCACAGGGCGGGCGCTTCGTCCGCGCTGATCTCGTCAACCACCAGCCAGTCGGGGGCTGTCGCCAGCGCCGCGCGGATGGTCTCGGCGAAGTCCGCGCCGGGCTGATCGGGTGTGGGCAGGGCTGGGCTGAAGCGGGATGCTTCCGGCGGCAGGGGTAGTTCCCCGGCGCGCTCGGCGGCGGCGATCCGCGCGGCGAGTTCGGGCAGCAGCGCCCCGGCCAGCGTCGTCTTGCCCGTCCCCGCGTCGCCCGCGATGAGCAGGCCGTGTCCAGCCACCGCGATGGCGCGCAGCAGCGCGATCCCCGCCGGCGGCAAAGTACGGCGCGCGGCCAGGTCATCGAGCGCCAGCGGGCGGGGTGGGTGCGGGCGCAGGTTAACACTCAGCGCGGGACTCAGCGGCGGGCCGATGGCGCTCACGCGGACGCGCCGCCCGCGTAAGGTGGCGCCTGTTTCGACGAACGGGGTCGCGTCAGACAGGGCAGCGCCCGACCCCGCCAGGAGGCGGGCGAGGATGGCCGCCAGATGCGCGCCGTCGTCGAAGCGGTTGGGAGCGGGGCGCAGCGGCTTGCCGCCGCGCCGGAAGCGCACTTCCGCCGGGCCGCTGATGCTGATCTCGGTCACGGTCTCGTCGCGCAGCAGGTCTTCCAGCGGGCCAAATCCGAACAGGTTGCTGTGCGCTCGATCCAGAATGGCCTGCTTGTCGGCGGCGGTGGGGCTGACTGCTTCGACGGCGAAGACGTACTCGGCGATCTCGCACAGGGCAGCACGCTGGCTGGCTTCCGTGTCTAGCTCGGCCAGGATGTCGGCGCGGCCCGCTGTTTCCTCGTGGAACTGGCGCTCAACACGCTCGCGCAGCGCTTCCAGCGAGAAGCTGGGCCGCCCGGAGCGCCCTGGCACCAGCGGCGAGAGGCGCGGCTCCGCGTTCGGGTCATCGTCAGGGGGCGACGGGTCGCCCAGGCGATGCAGGATGGGCATGGGTCAGTCCTTCCGGCCTTCTACGCTTGGCCTTTTTCTCTCTCTGCAGCGGAAAGAGAGGAGTGAAGTCAATCAGAAGCTCCGCTGATCGTGCCGTAGAACGCCGGGGGCGGCTGCGGGGCTTCATTGCCCAGCAGTGGCGCGCCAGCCAGCACTGCTATCGCCAGCGCCAGTTGGCCCTCGTCGTTGGCGTGCACCGTGAAGAGGGCATCACCCGCGTCCACCCAGTCGCCGACTTTCCTGTGCACGACGACGCCCACTGCCGGGTCAATGGCATCGGTCTTGCGCGCGCGGCCCGCACCCAGTTCCAGCGTCGCCTGGGCCACTGTCAGCGCGTCCATGCGGGCGACCCATCCGCTTCGCCCGGCCTGCACCGTCTCGCGGAGGCGCGCCGACGGCAGCCGATCTGGGTCGTCGATCTGGCGCACGTCGCCACCCTGCGCGGCAACCAACTCGCGAAACTTGGCCAGCGCCGCGCCGCTGTCGAGCAGACCGGTCAACTCCTGGATGATCGCGTCGAGCGCGTCAGGCCACGCTTCGCGCCGCCCCAGCCGGACCATGTGCGCGGCGACCGTCAGGCAGTGCTCGCGCAGGTCGGCGGGGCCGCCGCCGCGCAGCGCCTCAATCGCCTCGCGGACTTCCAGCGCGTTTCCCACCGCGCAGCCGAGCGGCTGGTTCATGTCCGAGAGCAGCGCGACCATCGCCCGTCCGGCCCCTACGCCAATGTCCACCATCGTCTGGGCCAGGGCGCGCGCGTCGTCCACCGTCTTCATGAACGCGCCTGCGCCCACTTTCACATCAAGCACGATGGCTTGCGCCCCAGAAGCCAGTTTCTTGCTCATGATGCTGCTGGCGATCAAGGGCAGGCTGGGCACGGTGCCGGTCACGTCGCGCAATTCGTACAGCGCGCCGTCGGCGGGGGCCAGGCGCTTGGTCTGCCCGCACAGCACGATCCCGTGCTCGCGCACTTGGCGGATGATCTCCTCGTCGCTCAGCTTGACGCGGTAGCCGGCAATGGACTCCAGCTTGTCCAGCGTCCCGCCGGAGAAGCCCAGACCGCGCCCGCTCATCTTGGCGACGGGGACGCCCGCCGCGGCCACCAGCGGCAGCACGACCAACGTGACCTTGTCGCCCACGCCGCCGGTCGAGTGCTTGTCTACCGCGTACTCAATCGCCGCCGACAGGTCAAGCTGCTCGCCGCTGGCGGCCATGGCCAGTGTCAGGTCGAGCGTCTCGCGGCGAGTCATGCCGCGCAGGAAGACGGCCATCAGCCACGCCGCCGCCTGGTAATCGGGGATTTCACCGTTGGTGAACCCGCTGATGAACCACTGAATTTCCTCGGCGCTCAGCTCGCCGCCGTCGCGCTTCTTCTCGATGATGTCAGTCGCTCGCATACGTAAAATCCCTGCGGGATACACCTGTCAGCACGTTCTCCCCCGGCAGTATACCACAGCGCCCGGCTCGCGCGCAGGCGGGCTTCAGCTTGAGGGTCCACGAACAAGTCGTGAACGTGTTTGTCCCCCCCCATCCCCGGCCCTTCCCCCACGAGGGGGGAAGGGAGAAAAGCGGCGGGCCTGCTCCCCTTCCCTCCGCGCAGCGTGGGGGAAGGGATGGGGGAATGGGGGGCAATCCCAGCGCCCAAGTGCCCAGCCCTAACAGGTTGTTGGTGGACCCTCAGCTTGACACCACCCACCCATGCGGTAAAGTCATGGTGTTTGTGACAATTCGCTCAAGTGGTGAGAGAGGTAGTGTGATGCCGAGCCGTACTCAGGATTCCGCCAACCAGCGCCGACGTCTGCCCTGGGCGCCGCGCGCTGCCTACAAGGTGGGCAAATCACGCCACCAACGCCAAACTCAACTGCGCACCCAGACCAACGTCCTGCTGATGACTGTGCTCGTGGCCGCTGTCGCCGTCGGGCTGTTCATCTTTTTCAACTGGCAGGGGGCGACAGGCGAAGCCAGAGCAGTGAGTTGTGTGGATTACCCGGAGTACTGCGTGCCTTTCGTTGGCGGCCTGGAGAGTGATGCAAATCTCGTCCGGGCCGAAGCCCCTGCCGCGCGGGCGCTCGATGAAGCGTCGCATGGGGCTGAGGGCGTTGTGCGCGGCTTCACAGCGGACAAGATGCCATTCATCGGCAACCCCGACGCGCCTATTCATTTCCGCGTGATATTCGACTTCTCTTGCAGTCACTGCAATTCATACCACACGGTTGACCTGCACGAGTTTGTCAAGGACTTCGTGCTGCCCGGCCAGGCGACGCTGAGCGTGGCCATCCTCACCGGTGTGGGGGGTGAGTATTCGCTGACCGCCGCGCAAGCCGCGCTGTGCGCCGCCGAACAGGGCGCTCTGTGGGAAATGAGCGACGAGTTGTTCCGTCAGGCGCGCTCCCTGGACCCGCAGAATGCCTACACCCTGCGGGTGATCGAGCAGTCAGCTAAGGACATGGGGTTGGACAGTAGCGCGTTGGCAAGTTGCATCCCCTCCAGGCGCTACGATCTGGTGCGCCGGGCGCACCAGACTTTCGCCACCGATCATGGTGTGCGCAGCACGCCGACGTTGCTCGTCAGCTACGGCGACTCCGGCACCTGGACGCCGCTAGAGCACACCAGACGTGGCTACAGCAGCATGGCCGAGATGACGCGCGCCGCCCAGCCCGGCGAGGAGTGATCCTGCCCCTTCCCTGACTCCGGAAGTCTTCGACGACTTCCGAAGTCTCGCTGTGCGGCTTTCCCTTGCGGTTCTGATGACTCTCGCCCTGAGAACGAGGTACATTCTCCTGCGGTCTACCCCTTTGCCCATCGAATAGTCTATAATTTCAACGCACATTGACTTAATTCGCGCAGGAATGGATGACTCTCGATGACCGCACAGCAAAAACCAGAACAGACCCGCAGCGGCCTGCTGCCCTGGGGCGCACGCGCCGCCTTTCGCCCCGGCAAAACTCGCCGCCAACGCCAGGAGCAATGGCGACAGCAGACGACCATTCTCGCCGCTGTTTTGGCTGTGAGCGTTGTCGCCAGCGTCGTTTTCATCATCGCCAACTGGCAGCAGGTGGGTGGGGTCAAGGCTGTGAGTTGCGCAGCTTTTCCCCAATTCTGCGTGCCGCACGCCGGCGGCTCAACGACCATGCCCGCCCTCGAAGCGGCGGGCGCGCGCCAGCTTGACGCCGAGAGCAGCGGCGTCCCTGGCGTGGAGCGCGGCGTAGATGTCAACGGCATCCCGACTCTTGGCGATCCGTCCGCGCCGATTCACGTGGTGACCGTCTCTGACTATGCCTGCCCCCACTGCCAGGATTACCATGAGACAGACGTGCTGCGCTTCGTCGAGGACTACGTCCTTACCGGCCAGGCGACCTTCGGCTTCGTGCTGACGACCGGCACCGGCCAGTTCTACTCGGAGACGGCGTCGCAGGCGGCGCTGTGTGCGGGCGAGCAGGGCGCGTTCTGGGAAATGAGCGAGGAGATGTTCCGTCTGGCGCGCACCAAGCAGTTGGCGTCCGCCTTCTCGCTCGACCAGATTCGTGACTCGGCCAATGAGATGGGCCTGGACAGGAAAGCGCTGATCGAATGCGTGGCCTCTAACCGTTACGCATCTTCGCTGCGCCAATTCCGCTCGTTCGCCAACGATAACGGCGTCAACGCCACGCCGACCGTGCTCGTCAGCTACGGCGACTCCAATCGCTGGACGATAGTCCGCCGCGACTACGAGACGCTCAAGCAGCTCACCGAAGCGGCCCAGCGCCAGTAGCGCCAGCGGGCGTGCTGGTTCTGCAGGGGCGTATCGCCTACGCCCCTGCGAGTCGCTTGGCTGACACGTTCCCCCCAACCCCGCAGACAAAAAGCCCCCTCTGCTGGGAGGGGGCTTCGCGTTGCCTCTGGCAGCGACCGGGCAGCCAGCGCTTAGCCGCTCATGGCGTCTTCTTCGCCCGTGAGAATGGGCAGGTTGCGCACATCATACGGCTGTCCGGCGCGGGTGATGATCAGGTACTGCGTCGCTACCCAGCCGTCGAGGTCACCGGTGGGTGAGCTGTACGTCACCTGCACCCAGGTGCCGTCACCATTGCGCCCGTTGATGACCATGCTATCCCCACTGGGAATGCCCACCACGACGCGCCCATCAGCCGTCGGACGGTCGCGCAGGTTCAGGTTGGCGCCGGGGTTCAGGTTCACGGCGCCGATCACGTCCTGCATCTCCGCCGGGATCACCGGGGCAACGCCCGGCGCTTCATAGTAGCCCGGTTCCTCTGCGTCTACAACAACCAGATCGGTGATCGCAAACGGACGCCCCAGCTTGGATAGAGTGACATACTGCGCCGACACCCAGCCGACGGTCGCGCTGCCGTCTTCCTGGCGGTAGCGCACGAACAGCCAGTTCGGGTCGGTGGGTTGGCCAACCAGACCTTCGCTCGGCGCTTCGGCATAGCCAAGCGCCTCAAGCTGGGCCTGCGCCGGTACGAGCGCCAGCGACTCGGCGTCCGTCCTTGGGTTGCGGCGTAGCTGGAGGCTCACTCCCGGCTGGGTACTGACCGTGGCGATGACCGCGTCGAACAGCGGCGTGGGCGGGGTCACGTCCGTGTCCACTGCCTCGCCCGGCTCGTTGAACGGCACTTCGGGTAACTCTAGCAGTTCTTCCAGGTCATCCAGCAGGCGGCCCTTCCACTCGATGCGCAAGAACTCAGCGGCCACCCAGCAGCGCAGGTACCCGCCCGACGGCGGATCCCAGCGCACCGAAAGCCAGAGGTCCGCGACCTCTTCGACAACTGGCGTCGGCTCTGGAGTCGCCTCGCCCGTCTCAGGCACCAACGGCTCGCCCGTGCGACCAAGCACGGTCAGAGTCGAGCCGCTAGGGATCAGCCCAAGCGAGCGCTTGTCCGCGCCAGGTAGCTCGCGGCAGTGTAGGTTCGCGCCGGGGTTGAGCACGACATAGGCCACCGGCTGCGCGGCTGCCGTCACCAGCGGGGCCGGAGTCGCTGGCGGGGCTGCTTCAGTAGGCTGCGCCTCGGCCCCCTGGCCGCTAGACTGATCCGGCGACTGGACTAGCTCGGTGTCAGTCGGAGCAGGCCTCGCCTCGGCGGGAGTCTCCTGAACAACCTCGCTGCCCGGTTCGGTCGCCTCAGCCGGCGCGGCCTCCTGTGTTGGTTCCTCGGTGGGTTCGGCTCCAGCCATCTGCTCTGTCTCTGCCGGGGCCGGCGTCTCCGCCTGGGCGACCGCAACAGCGGGCGCGGGCTTGGGCAGGCTGTCAACCGTGACGTTCACTTCGGTTCCGGCCACACGCGCGTCAAAAGGCACGCCCGCTGCGCCGCCGCCGAAGACGAGCACGGAGTAGTACATGCCGCCGTTGTACGCTTCGGCGGGCACGACCAGATCAACCGGCGTCTCGACGCCCGCAATGCTGACCATGACCATGAACTCACCCGCCGGCACGTTGGCCGTCGCGCCCTGCGCCCCGAAGTCCAGCGCCGAAACAAGCGCCGTGCCGGACTCGTCGGCGAGCGCCGCGCTGACCGTCGCGCCGGGGACTCCGTTGATCACGGCCAGGCGTGCTGATCCAGGCTGGATGTCCGCCATGTTATCGGGAAAAACCCGCAAGGCCAACGTCGCGTCGGCCAGCTCGCCCACAGCGGCAACCGTTAGGGCGGGCGCCGCCGGGTCAAGCGTCACATCCGCCGACAGCACAGGCGCGTCCGCCGCCGGGCTGCCAGCCGGGCGCAGCGCCAGCGTGACGCTGCCCGTTGGCAGCGGGATATGTCCGGTCATCTCGCCCAGAGCCAGCGCCGGGACGATCAGCGTATCGTTGGCGTACACGTCAACAGGCGGGGCGTCCGGGCTGGCGTGCGCCACGCGCACGCGCACTGAGTTTTCGTCGGCGTTGACCGGCGTAGCCAGCACCAATGCCGAGGGCGCTACGTCGCCTTCTAGCGTGCCGAGCGCCACAAAGGTGTACAGCGTCCCGCTGACCAACGGCACGTCGCCAATCGCGACAATGGCACTCTCAACCGCGCCGCCAGCGGGCACCATAACCAGGCTTTGCAGCCCGGCCCCGATGTTCACCGTGCCGAACTGCGCGCCATAGCTCACGCCTTGCAACAGCGGCCCGCCTGCCGTCGTCAGCACGTCGAGCGGTGGGGCGTCAGCGATGGCGCTGATGGCCGTCAGCCGCGCCATGCCCGTGTCAATCGGGTCCAGGATGTCCTCATAGAGCGCCGCTTCCAGCGCGTCTGCCGCGCCTTGCACCACCACGGTGAAAGCCAGGCTGGGTACCAGCGGCACCGCCACTTCCAGCAGCGCCGGGGAGTCACTGGCCGCGCCGCTGGGCCGCAGCGCGACTTGGTGCTCGGCTCCGGTCACGTTCAGATGCGGCGTCACGTCACCGAAGGCCAGCCCGGCGGCAATCGCCACGCCGTCCAGGTAGACATCCACCGCCGGCGCTCCCGGAACGGCGTGCAGAAAGCGCACGCGCGACAGGGCAGCCTGCGCCCGCGCTGTGCCGCTGTGCAGCGGCGCTGCCAGCGCCACCACCACCGCGACCAGCAGCAGGCCGGTCAGAATCCAGTTTCGACGATTCATGATCTCTCTGCTCCTCACTAACGGCTCCCTGTTGGTACTGGCGCGGAGCCGCCCCCATTCTAACCCGCTCCCAGCGAACTACCCAACGCCGAGCCAACGGCTGGCCGCCGCGCGACCTGACAGGGACTAGGTGCCTTCCTGCCACTGGTTCAGGTAGCGAACCTGTTCTGGGGTCAGCGTGTCAATGGTGATCCCCATAGACTCCAACTTCAGCCGGGCGATCTCCTGGTCAATCTCGACGGGGATGGTGTAGACCTTCTTCTCCAGGGCCGACCCGTTCTTGCGCATGAACTCCGCGCCCAACGACTGGTTGGCGAAACTCATGTCCATCACGCTGGCCGGGTGCCCCTCGGCGGCGGACAGGTTAATCAGGCGTCCCTCAGCCAGCAGGTTGATCGCGCGACCGTCGCGCAGCGTGTACTGCTCGACAAAGGGGCGCACGCGGCGCGGCGCGCCGGTGGCGATCTTCTCCAGGCCGGGGATGTTGATTTCGACGTTGAAATGGCCGCTGTTGCACACAATCGCGCCGTCTTTCATCGCCTCGAAGTGGGGCACGTCAATCACGTTGATGTCCCCCGTAGATGTGACGAAGACATCGCCGATCGGCGCGGCCTCGATCATCGGCATGACGCGGAAGCCGTCCATCACTGCTTCCAGCGCCTTGAGGGGGTCTATTTCGGTGACGATGACATTCGCGCCCATGCCCCTGGCGCGCATGGCGATCCCGCGGCTACACCAGCCGTACCCGCCGACGACCACTGTGCGGCCCGCCAGCAGGACGTTCGTGGCGCGGATGATGCCATCAATCGTGCTCTGGCCCGTGCCGTAGCGGTTGTCGAAGAGGTGCTTGGTCATGCTGTCATTGACGGCGATCACCGGGAACTTGAGCGCGCCGTCTTTGGCCATCGCCCGCAGCCGGATCACGCCAGTCGTCGTCTCTTCGGTGCCGCCGATGACGTGCTCCAATAGCTCGGTGCGGTTCTTGTGCAGCTCGCTGACCAGGTCCGCGCCGTCGTCCATCGTCATGTGCGGTTTGTGATCGAGCGCGCGCTTGATGTGGTCGTAGTACGTGGTGTGGTCTTCGCCTTTGATGGCGAACACCGGAATCTCGAAATGGCTGACCAGGGACGCCGCCACGTCATCTTGTGTGCTGAGCGGGTTGGACGCCGTCAGGACAACATCAGCCCCGCCCACTTGCAGCGTGCGCATCAGGTTGGCTGTCTCCGTCGTCACGTGCAGGCACGCCGACACGCGCACCCCGTCCAGCGGGCGCTCGCGCTCAAACCGCTCGCGAATCTGCCGCAGCACGGGCATGTCGCGCTCAGCCCACTCGATCCGGTACCGCCCACCAGTGGCCAGGCCCAGGTCACGAACATCATGCTCGACCGTCATTCAGTGCTCCTTTGTCGTCTCTCTGTCTGTGGATAACACAGCCGTTGCTGATTGTAACACAGCGCAGGCTCAGTGGAATGGCCGATCAGTCCCGGCGCGCGCCGTCCCGGCGGAGGGCTGGTCCCTCCAGAAACAGGGCGTAGCGCCGGAAGCCGAGCTTCTCATAGATGTGGATGGCCGCCGTATTCTGCCGCCGCACATTGAGCACAACCGTCTCGATCCCGGCCTGCCGCGCCGCCTCGACCACCGCCGCCGTGCAGCGCGTGGCATGGCCGTGCCCCCGGTGCGCCGGGTGTGTGAACACGTTGCCAATAGCTGCCACGCTTTCCTGCTGCGACCAGACGTGCGTGCCCGCCGTCGCCACCAGCGATCCGTCTACCCACACGCCGAAGAACACCCCGCGCGCGATCTGCGCCGGGCTGAAGGCGACCACTTCTTCGCCGGGGCTGGCCGCATGCCGGTAGAGCGCGGCCAGCGCGCCGGCTTCCTGGGGCGCAATGCGATGCACGCCGTCCAGCGACGGGGCGCTGAAGCGCGCCCAGTCCAGCACCATACGCCATTCTTCCTGGGCGTGTGGCCGCTCGTAGAGCGCCGAGAGCAGCGGCTCGTGCTCTGGCGGCCACAGGTAATAGACCTCGCGCGGCAGGTCAAGGTCCGCCAGCAGCGCCTCGATTCCCTCGCCGGCGCCGAACGCGGTCAGCACGAACGGGTCCAGCCCCCGGTAGAGCAGCAGCACGGCGATCAGCGCGCCATCGCGCCGCGCGCCGTAGAAGGCGCTCTCCGGCCACAGCGCGTCGTCCAGATCGCCCAGCGCGTAGGCAGTCAGCGGGCGATCCTGGCCTAGAAAGGCGCGCACCTCCGCCCGGTCGGTCAGCCGCTCAACCGTCACCATCGCCGGCGCACACCTAACCCATCAGCCAGGTATCCAGCGCGCCCTCGTCGTCGAAGATGGTGCGGAAGCGCGCCACAAACTCGGCCAGCGTGTAGCAGTGATTCTGCGTGCCGCGCTGCTCCAAAGCGTAGGCCGCCGCCAGCGCCGCGATCCGCCCGCTGAGCGGCCAGTCGAAGCCAGAAGCGATGCCCTTGAGCAGCCCGGCCCGGTAAGCGTCGCCTACGCCGGTTGGGTCGGCGACCTTCCCAACAGGGAACACGGGCACCGCGTAGTGCTCGCCGCCCGCGTGAATATGCGAGCCGTCGTTGCCGTGCGTGACGATCACTGTCTTGCCCTCACGCACCAGTTTTTGCAGGGTCAGCCCGGTCTTCTTGGCGATCATCTCCCACTCGTAAGCATTGACGATCAGCAAACGGCAGCGATCGATGCCGTGCCGCAGAAAGTCGCCATCGAGCCAGATCACCTGCTGGCTGGGGTCGAACATGAAAGGATAGCCGCACGCCTGGCACTCGTCGGCCATCTCGGTCATCGCCGTCGGATCACCGGGCGAGATCACGACCAGGTCTGGCGCTTCGGTCAGCGCCTCGGCCAGTGTGTACCCCTTGGAATAGGCCATCGCCCCAGTGTAGAACGAGCCGATCTGGTTGTTCTCGCTGTCCGTGTTGGCGAAGAACGACGCCGTGTACACCTCCGGGATGACGCGCACCGCTGAGGTATCCACGCCGTGCTCCTCCAGCCAGGCGCGGTACTCGCCGAAGTCGCGCCCGGCGGTGCCCATCAAGATGGGCCGCTCGCCGAGCAGCGCCAGGCTGTAGGCGATGTTGGCGGCCACTCCGCCGCGCTCGCGCACCATGTCTTCAACCAGGAAGCTCACGCTGATCCGGTCAAGCTGGTCGGCGATCAGGTGATCGCGGAACCGCCCCGGAAAGCGCATCAGGTAATCGTAGGCAATCGAGCCGGTCAGGACAATTCTCATCAACAGCCCCCGTGCGCGCGCCGTCAACTGGCAAAGCAGGCGAAGTATACCACCAATTCAGCGGCCCGGAAGATGCAATCGAGACGAGCACGGGGCGACAAGATCGCAAGGCCAGACTTCCGAAGCCTCCGAGAGACTTCGGAAGTCTGAGCGACCGCTTGAAAACCTCACCCCCCGGCCCCCTCTCCATGCATGGAGAGGGGATTTAGGGGTGAGGTAAACCCGCAGATCAGGACTCCTCAAATAGCTCTGAAGCCCAGGACCCTGTCCACACCGGGCGCAGCTCAGCGCATACGCCCCCGCGACGAGCAGTTAGGGGCCGAAAGGCTCGATGAAGTAGTTGCCCACCACCCCTTCGGCCATCCAGCCGATGATGCCCGTGCTCGTCTGCACCGACCACCACCAGTACGGCTCGCCGCAGATCGGGCCGCCCGTCACGTAGAAGATGGTGCCTTCGGGTAGCAGAGTCAGGATCGGGTTGCCCGTCCCCGGCCCCGTCCGCACGCGCACTGGCTCGCCCGTGGAGAAGGTCACGCGCCCGATGTGATTGACGATCATGCGCGGGGGCGGGGCGCTCGTGCAGGGCGGCAGCATCGGCGTGGGCGTCGGGACGGGGGTCGGCAGCGCGCTGGGCGCGGGCGTGTCGCGCAGGTATGTGTGCACATAGCGGCTGCGGTCTGGGCGGGTGTTGTCGCGCCCGATGTAGCAGATCATGGTGTGGGCGAGCATGGCCTGTCGCGCGGCGTCGGCGTCGGCCTGGGTGTCCATCAACAGGATGCTGTGCGTCCCGTCGAGCACGAACCAGCCGTTAGCACCGCCGTCCGCGAGCGTCAGATTGGCTGGATTGTAGGTCAGGCAGTCATCCAGCGGCGGCTCCAACCCCAGCCCGGAATCGCCCTTCCAGTATTCGAAGATATAGGCGTAGCGGTCGGGCCGCGTGTTGCCACGCCCCACGAAACACTGCTGGGTGTGGGCCATGGCGACGTTAGCCGCCAACTGCGCGTCGGGCAGATCGTCCAGCAGCAGCATGTTGGACGTGCCGTCGGTCAGAATCCAGCCCAACGCGCCCTGGTCGCTCAGCGTGAGAGCGAACGGGTCATAGGCCAGACAGTCTTCGCCAGCGGGCATCACCGGCGGCGGGCCGAGCATCACCGACTGGCGCAGGTAGCTCATGATGTAGGCATAGCGATCGGGCCGCGCGTTGCCGCGCCCAATGTAGCAGTTCTGGTCGTAACCGGCCATGATGCTCTGGGCGAGCAGCGCGTCTCCCTGCGTGTCGAACAGCTTGATGGCGCTCGTCCCGTCAGTCACCAGCCAGCCGCTCGCGCCCTGGTCTACGACGCTCAGCGTCGCGGGGTTGTGACTCAAGCAGTCGTTGTCCGGCAGGACGATGCCCAGCCCGGAATCGCCCTGCCAGTATTCCCAGATATAGCGGCTGCGCTCGGGGCGCGCATTGCTCCGCCCGATGAAGCATTGCTGGGTGTGCGCCTGGGCCACCCGCAGGCCAAGCTGCGCGTCCGCCTGGGTATCGAACAGGCGCATGGCCATCGCCCCATCGGTTAGCAGCCAGCCGTTGGCCCCCTGGTCTATGATGGACAGTGATGCCGGGTTGTAGGGGATGCAGTCTTCGGGGGGGATAGCAACGGCAGGCGGGAGCACCGGCTCGACCGGCATGACGGGCAGCAGCGGCTCGACCGGGATCACCAGCAGCACATCCGCGTACAGATAGGTCATGATCTTGCTGGTTCCGCGCCCGATATAGCACACGCGGTCATAGTTCCTCAGCAAGTCCAACCCGGCCTGGGCGTCGGCCTGCGTGTCGAACATCTTGATGCGCGACGTGCTGCTGGTCAGCACCCAGCCGTCCGCGCCCTCGTTGGCGATGGACAGCGAGGCGCGTTCATAGGGGATGCAGTCGTTGGTCGGCAGCGTCCCGGACAGGCCCGAACTGCCCTTCCAATAGACGAAAATGTAACGGCTGCGATCCGGGCGCGTATTGCCGCGTCCGATGAAGCATTGCTGGGTGTACAGGCGCGCCACCTGCAAGCCAAGTTGGGCGTCAGACTGGCTGGCAAACATTTGCAGGCGGGATGACCCATCGGTCAGCAGCCAGCCGCTGGCTCCCTCGTTGACAATCGTCAGGGTCGCCGGGTTGTAGGAAATACAGTCTTCAGCCAGCATGGGGCGCGCCCAAGTTATTCCCGGCGCGTTTCCCAGCCAGCCCGCGCTCAGCATGATCCCGCCGAGTAGAGCCACGAACCAGACACGCAGTCTCATCGCTACCTCCCTCTCTAAACGTCGTGTCTTCAATCTTACACTTGTTTTACCTGCCGCCGAAAGGTGTCTGGCCCTAAGAAACATGCCCTCTCCTCTGCCACGCGGTGGAGAGGGGCCAGGGGTGAGACAACTGTCGAACGCGGAACGTGCAGGGCCTTGTTCCCTGCGCGGGGGGCAGCGAACCGCGCGCAACGGAGTGCGGCCCTGTGCGTACAGATAGCTAGAGATCGTGAGCGGCGGTGACTGGCAATCGGGCGCGCCGCCAGAGGGAGTGCCAGGCATGGGCATCGTGGGAGCGTTCAACACCATCGGCAAGGTGATGCAGGCGCTCGCCGTCGCTGAGGGCGTGACCAGGCTGGCGGGATCGCACCAGACACGAGAACAGAACGAGGAGCAGAACATGAGTGAGAAGAACAAGCGCACGGTGATGGAAGAGATCGAAGTCGAAGGGCAGCAGCTCGTTGACCGCATCAAAGAGCTACTGCGCGAGGGCAACGTGCGCCGGCTGCGCGTCAAGGACGCTAAGGGCAAGTACCTGCTCGAAGTGCCGCTGACCTTTGGCGTGGTGGCTGGCGGCGTGTTCATGCTCGCCGCGCCGACGCTCACTGCGCTCGGCGCGCTGGCGGGGCTGCTTGCCAACGTCCGCATCGAGATCGTCCGCGAGGTGGACGAGGACGAGGGCGAAGGTGGCGGTGAGCCGTAAGGCGCAGACGTATCCAGCAGAAACGGGCGATCCGCACGACAGGGGCTCGCCCGTTTCATTGGGGGGACAGAAGATCACCGCTGAGGCGCAGAGAGTACAGAGAAAAAGATATAGAAACCCTGATTGCTAGTTCGTTGCTTCCGCTCGCAACCTCACCCCCTGACCCCCT
>DYGW01000091.1 GCA_020724485.1 Thermoflexus sp.
GGCGCTGATCGTGCTGATGGCGCAGATCGGCAGCTTCGTCCCGGCGCGCGAGGCGACAATCGGGCTGGCCGACCGCATCTTCACACGCATCGGCGCGCAGGACGAGATTCACGCTGGGCAGTCCACCTTCATGGTCGAGATGGTCGAACTGGCGCTGATCCTGACCCACGCCACGCGGCGCAGCCTGATCATCCTCGACGAAATCGGGCGCGGGACGAGCACGTATGACGGCATGGCCATCGCCCGCGCCGTAGTCGAGTTCATTCACAACAACCCGCGCCTGGGCGCGCGCACGCTCTTCGCCACGCACTACCACGAACTGACCGAGCTGGCAAACCTGCTGCCTGGTGTGGCCAACTACAACGTCGCTGTGGCCGAGGAGGGCGACACGATCGTCTTCCTGCACCGGCTGCTGCCCGGCGGCACCGACCGCTCGTATGGTATCCATGTGGCGCAGTTGGCCGGAATCCCCCGCACAGTGGTCAACCGGGCGGCGGAGATTCTCAAGGAGCTAGAGGCGGCGGGCGGAGATTTCGTGATCAAGCCACGCGAAAAGCCCGACGGGCCGCTACAACTGTCGTTCTTGCAGACGGACCCAGACCCGATCATCAAGTTTGTCCGCGAGTTGAACGTGGACGAACTCTCGCCGCTGGACGCGATCACCAAGCTGTACGAGCTTAAGCGGCTGGCGGGGGAGTAGGGCTGGTGGGCAGGGGCCTGGCCCCCGCCTGGCAGGCTTGGCCCGGTGCCCGCGCGAGACGATTTGCTGGCAGTCTGCCGGCATGGTACAGTCACGCCGCCCCATCCCATGCCGGGATTCTAGAGTTTCATTGAGGTCATTCGTGAGCGATTCTGCATCTCCCGTCAAACGCTGGCGCGTGCAAGCCCCCATCCCCAGCGGTATCCGCACCGCTCTCCATGCCTACGATCCCGTGCTGGCCCAGGTGCTCTACAACCGGGGCCAGGACACGCCCGACAAGGCGCGCATGTTCCTGGAGGGCGGCGACAACGCGCTGCACAGCCCCTTTCTGATGCGCGGTATGTCGGAAGCGGTGACGCGTATCCGGTGGGCGATCAAGCGGGACGAACTGATCGCGGTCTATGGTGACTTCGATGCGGACGGCGTGACCAGCACGGCCCTGCTCACCGGGGTGTTGCGAGCGCTGGGCGGGCGCGTGCGCCCCTACATCCCCAACCGCGTGGACGAGGGCTACGGGCTGAACACCAACGCTCTCGACGCGCTGCATAAGGACGGCGTGCGGCTGGTGGTGACGGTGGACTGCGGCATCCGCTCGGTTGAGGAAGTGGCCTACGGGCGGCACATTGGGCTGGACATGATCGTGACCGATCACCACTCGGTGGGCGAAGAACTGCCCGACGCGCTGGCCGTGATTGACCCGAAGATTGACGCCAGGCTGCGCGCAGAAAACGGCATGAGCGGCTGGTACCCGGAGGACATGCTGGCCGGGGTGGGTGTGGCCTATAAGCTGGCCGATGCGCTGCTGCGCGCCGAGGCGGCGCAGACCAGGCGCAAGCCGGATTTCAAGCTCGAAGACTTGCTCGACCTGGTGGCGCTGGGCACGGTCGCTGACCTGGCTCCACTCGACCGGCTGGAAAACCGCGAGCTGGTGCGGCGCGGGCTGGAAGTGCTCAACCGCGCGCAGCGCGCCGGCGTTTACGAGCTGACCCAAGTGGCCGGGGTGGAGCCAGGCAAGATTGACACGACGGCCATTGGCTTTATGCTCGCCCCGCGCATCAATGCCGCCGGGCGCTTGGGCAGCGCCATGATCGCCTACGATCTGCTGATGGCCGATCAGCCAGGGGCAGGGGTACTGGCCCTGCAATTGCAGGAGCTTAACGAGCAGCGGCAGCTTCTGACAATGGAGGCCGTCGAGATTGCGCGGGCGCGTGTGCTGGGTGAAGCTACCGTCGAGGTGCCGCTGATCTTCGACGCCGGGCCGGAGTATATGTCGGGGATCGTCGGCTTGGTAGCAGGGCGGCTGTGCGAGGAGTTCTACCGGCCCGCGGTGGTCATCGAGCAGGGGGACGGCGAATCGCGCGGGTCCTGCCGCAGCATCCCCGATTTCGACATCACCCACGCTCTGGACGAATGCGCCGATCTGCTGGTGCGGCACGGCGGCCATTCCCAGGCCGCCGGCTTCACCGTGCGCAACGAGAATATTCTCCTGCTGCGCGAGCGGCTGACTGCTCTTGCCTCTGCCGCGCTTGGCGGGCAGGACTTGCGCCCGGAACTGGCCATTGACGCCGAGGTGTCGCTGGACGTGCTGACGATGGACCTGGCGCGCGCCTTGCAGCGGCTGGAGCCGACGGGTGCGGGCAACCGGACGCCCCTTTTCGTGGCGCGGGGGCTGCGCGTCGCCGACTGGCGGCGGGTGGGCCGCGACAGCCGGCATCTGCGCCTGCGTCTGACCGATGGCGCTCACTGGATGGACGCTATCGCCTTCAAGCAGGGCGACTGGGCCGAGCGTATGCCCGCCGAGGTAGACGTGGCCTTTCACCTGGAAGTCAACGAGTGGAACGGCTCCTCGCGGCTGCAGCTCAACGTGCAGGATTTGCGGCGGTCCGGCGATGATTTCGACGACTGAGCGGCCCCTTCGCAAACCGGCTGCTATCGCTGTGCTGCGCCAACATCCTCCGCTCGCCGGAGTCGTCGCAATCAGGGGCGTGCGGCAGCCGGGACGCTAGGGGGCGCGTATGTCCGGCAGGCTCCCCGCCTGGGCGGTGTTCGTGACGTTCGCGTGCCTGTGCGCGCTGACGATGGGGCGCGGCTTCTACAGCAGCGACGGCGAGGTGCTGTTCCAGACAACCGCCGCGCTGGTGGAGCGGGGAACGCTGGCCCTGCTGCCCGATCCTGGCCTGCCGCAGATTGTGGCGGGGCACGATGGGCGCTATTACAGCAAGTACGATCCGGGACTGCCGCTGCTGGCCGTCCCCTTTTTTGTCGTTGGCGACCGCTTGGCCGCGATCAATCACGCGCACCGCACCAATACCGCCGCGATCAGCACGCTGCTGCTATCCGCGCTGGCGGCGGCGGGCGCGTTGGCGGTGTTAGCGGCGCTGGCCGGGAAGCTCGCCCCTGGGCGGGCAACGCATCCTCTGCTGGTCGTGCTGAGCGCGGGACTGGCGACGCCCTTGTGGTGGTACGGGCGCGTCCTGTTCCCGGAAGCGGTGCTCGCCTGCGCGCTGACGCTGGCGGTGTGGCTGGTCGCACGCGCCGAGGGGTCGCGGGGTGGGTTGTTGTTGGCGGGCGCGGCGCTCGGCGCGGGGATGCTGGTGCGCGCGTCCCTGGCGATCTACGCGCTGCCGCTGGGCTGGCTGGTGCTGCGCGCGGAGGGGAATGGGCCGCGCCCCGCCCGCCGGCTGATCTGGGTAGCGGCAGGCGGGGCACCGTTCGCCGCCGCGCTGCTGGCGCATAACGCGCTGCGCTTCGGCGATCCGCTGGCGACCGGCTACGCAGGCGAGGCGTTCAGCACGCCGGTCTGGAAGGGCATCGGCGGGCTGTTGCTCAGCCCCGGCAAAGGCATCTGGCTGTATGCGCCGCCGCTACTGCTTAGCGCCTTCCTCTGGCCGCGCTTCCGGCGCGGGCACCCGGCGTTGGGCGAATTCCTGGCGCTGGCCTGGGCGGTGGCGCTGCCGTTCTACGGCGCGTGGTGGGCGTGGGATGGCGGGTGGGGCTGGGGACCGCGCTTGCTGGTGCCGCTGCTGCCGCTGAGCTGCCTGCCGCTGCTGGCGCTCCCGGCGCGGCGCGGGTGGTGGGTGGCGGCGCTCTGCGCGCTGCTACTGGGCGCGGGGGTGAATGCGCTCGGCATCCTCAGCGACCCGGTGGCACACTACGCGGAGGTGGCGCCCCGTTGTGCCGATCCCGCCCGCTGCGTCGCCTGGACGCTGCGCGATGCGCCGGTCGTGGGGGCGGCGCGTCTGCTGGCGGACGGGCGGGGCGAACCGCTGGCGCTATTCCACTTGGCCGAGACCGGGCTGCCGCGCACTTGGTCAGTGGGAGCGCCCGCTCTGCTCATCGGCGGCGTGATCGCCGGCGTCTGGCGAATGGCGCGCGCGGCTCGTCGCCGCTTATGACTCCGGCGAGACGCTGTCAGTCTCCACGGTGGTGGTCGCGGGGTTGCGGCTAGCCAGCCGGTGCGTGCGCAGGTCGTACTGGTAGGCCAGCTCGTCAATGACTGTCCGATCCGAGAGCTTGACGCCGACAAAATACCCGGCGCGGCCTAGCATGTGCGCGGCGATAGGCGTGGTCAGCAGCAGAAAGACGATGGTCGCCACGGCCCGGCTGGTCACGCCGGTGTCGGCGAAATGCGCCGCCGCCGCCAGCAGGATCAGGCCGGAGCCGAAGGACGACGCTTTGGTGCTGGCCGACAAGCGCAGGAACAGGTCGGGCATTCGCAGAACGCCGAGCGCGGCCACGAGCATGAACAGCGCCCCGCCCACCATGAGCCCGGCTGTGAGCACTTCCTGCATGGTTACACCGTCCTCTCGATGTAGTAGGCAAAGGCCACCGTCCCCAGGAACGAAACCAACGCCTGAACTATCGCTACGTCGAGGAGGGCGGTTTGCTCGGTGGCAATGGCGTAGGTGGCGATGGTGCCGATGCCTAGCGCGGTCAGCAGGTCAATGGCTACTACGCGGTCAGGCAGGCTCGGTCCGCGCAGCAGGCGGACGAAGGCAAACATCATGGCCAGGGCCAGGATCGGCATCACCCCGTAGAGGGCCAGGTCGGTCACTGTCATTCCAGCATCTCCTTCACCCGGCGCTCAAAGCCGTCTTTGATCGCGCGCCGGAACTCATCCGGATCGTCCACGTGGATGGTGTGGATGTACATCACGCGGCGGTCGGCGGATACGTCGAGGTAGAGCGTGCCCGGCGTCAGCGTGATCAGGTTGGCTAAGAGCGAAATCGCGCCGTTGGAACGCACGTCGAGCGGCACGGCGACCACCGCCGGGCGGATGTTCAGACGCGGCGAGAGCACGGTGAGGGCCACGCGCACGCTGGCCCTAGCCAGTTTCCACAGGAAGAACAGGGCGAAGCTGATGACACGGGGCACCTTCGTGAAGTAGCCCGATGGGGCCATCAGTCGTTGGGTCATAGCCAGCACGCTATAGCCCAGCACAAAGCCGATGACAAGGTTAGTCGGCGTGAACGCACCAGTCAGCGCGATCCAGGACACGGCCAGCAGAATGTTGAGCAGGAAAGTCGTCATACGGCTCCTCCTCCCAGCACGGCCCGGATGTACGCCGACGGATCGTGCAACTGCGCGGCGGCATCCATCGCCAGGTCAAGAATCGGCTCCGCACCCACGCCAATGAGCACAGTCAGCGCGGCCAGCCAGACCGCCGGGATCAGCAGCGAGTGGCGCTGGAACGGCGACAGCGGCTTGGGCGGGTCAGATGATTCTGAGCGGTCTTTCCAGAACACTTCGGCCCAGATTTTGGTCATCGAGAACAGGGTGAGGATGCTCACTGCCAGCGAGACGGCGACGATGGCGTAGTCTTCTATTTCCAGGCCAGCGCGAACCAGCGTCAGCTTGGCCCAGAAGCCGGATAGCGGCGGGATGCCCGCCAGGGCCATCGCCGGGACGAAGAACAGCGTCGCCAGGCCAGTGTTGGAGCGGTACAGGCCGCCAAGCTCCTTGAGGTGGTAGCTGCCAGCGACCCGCCGCACCAGGCCGCTGACCAGAAACAGCGCCGACTTGGCGATGATGACGTGAACCATGAAGAAGATGGTGCCCGCCAGGGCCAGCTCGGTGAACAGCGCTAGGCCCATCAGCAGATAACCGATCTGGCT
Source organism: Thermoflexus sp. (assembly GCA_020724485.1). Classification (GTDB taxonomy): domain Bacteria; phylum Chloroflexota; class Anaerolineae; order Aggregatilineales; family Aggregatilineaceae; genus UBA2029. The sequence continues at coordinate 5,815 of DYGW01000091.1, forward strand.
GATGATGTGGAACGAGAGCAGGCGGCGCATCTCCATCTGGGCGACTGCGCCGAGCACGCCGGTGACCATCGTCAGCCCGGCGATGACCATCAGCAGCGAATGGGTAAAAGCCACGTCGTGGACGAAGATGAGCGTGAAGACGCGCACCAGCGCGTAAACACCCACCTTGGTTAGCAGGCCGGAGAACAGCGCGGTGATGGCGATGGGCGGCGTGTGGTACGACGCGGGCAGCCAGAAAAACAGCGGGAACAGTGCCGCCTTGATGCCGAAGGTGACCAGGAACATCATAGCCAGCACGGTTGTCAGACCAGGGTCAATCGTGCCGCTGCTGACCCGGCGGGCGAGGTCGGCCATGTTGAGCGTGCCGGTGACGCTGTACAGCACGCCGACCGAGGTCAGGAACAGCGCCGACGAAACGAGGTTGATCGTCACGTACTTGAGCGCGCCCTCAAGCTGCTCTTTGGCCCCGCCCAGGGCCATGAGTACGAATGAGGCGATCAGCATCACCTCGAACCACACGTACAGGTTGAACATGTCGCCGGTGAGGAAGGCGCCGCTCACGCCCATCAGCAGCGTGTGCAGCAGTGCGTAGTAGCCGAACGACTCGCGGCGCGCGTCAATGGTGCCTAGCGAATAGACGGCGACTGTCAGGCCCATCAGCCCGGTCATGGTGACCATGATCGCGCTGAACAGGTCGGCGACCAGGGTGATGCCGAACGGGGCGGGCCAGTTCCCGATCTGGGTGACCTGGATGCCGTCACGCGAGACCGACGCCAGCAGCCCCAGCGCCACTGCGAAGTGCAGGCTGGCCCCGGCCACGTTGATTCGCCGTTGCAGCAGGCGGTTGTGCCAGGCCAACAGAGCCGTCACCGCCGTCAGGAACGGGATGAGGATCGGCAGCACCAGCAACAGGTTCATTAGCCCTCCCTTGCTCCGGATATCGAGGCCGGCACTCCAGGCTTCTTGTGATGCTCCGTCGAGCGAATGGCGTCCAGATCGTCGGTTTCGGTGGCCTGGTAGGTGCGCTTGAAGAGCACGACCGTGAACGCCTGCACGCCAAAGCCGATGACGATGGCTGTCAGGATGAGCGCCTGGGGCAGCGGATCGGCGAACGGCTCAGGCGGGCGCAGGGCACCCTCCGGCACCAGCGGGGGCCTGCCGCGCGTGACGCCGTTGACGGTGAAGATCAGCAGGCTGGCGGCGTAGCTGAGCAGCGCCAGGCCGATGACCACCTTGACGTAGCTGCGCCGCAGCATCATGTACAACCCGGCGGCGTACAGCGCGCCGATGACTACCGCCAGCACGACTTCCATCTCACTCCTCCTCGGCCAGGGCGAAGATGATCGTCAGCGTCACGCCGATGACCGTCAGGTAAACGCCGATGTCGAACAGCAGCGGCGTGCCTAGCTTGCCCACGACCGGAAGCTCGCGGGTGTCCCGCTGCGCGGTCATGAACGGGTCGCCGGCGGCCAGCCCGATCAGCCCGCTGGTCACGGCCAGCAGCAGCCCGACTCCCGTCAGACGGCGCGGGCTGACAGGCATGATCTGGCGAGTACGCTGGACATCGTAGGCAATCGCATAGAGCGCGTAGGCCGACGCCGCCACCAGCCCGCCGACGAAGCCGCCGCCGGGGGCGTTGTGCCCGCGCAGCAGCACGAATATCGAGAAGAGCAGCATCAGCGGCAACAGGTAGCGTGTTGCCGTCCGCAAGACGAGAGAGTCCATGTTCTGTCCTTCCTGGCGCGGCGCGCTCAGCGACTATGCCTCGCGCCATCCCACATCAATCCACCGTCGCGTCCATAGCCGGTAGGGAGACAGGCTTGACTTCTTCGGGACTCGGTTGCGCCTCTGCTTCGGCGAGGGGCGCGCTGGTGGCTTCCTCCTTGCGCGGCGGGCGCAGCTTGAGCAGGGCGAAGACGCCCGCCGCAGCCACAGAGAGCACCGTGATCTCGCCGAGCGTGTCCAGCCCGCGAAAGTCCACCAGGATCACGTTGACGATGTTGCGCCCTTTGGCCAGCGTGGCGCTGTTGTAGGCGAAGTACGAGGTCAGGCGCGTGCGCGATGGGTCTGCCGTGACGATCAGCACCAGCAGGGTCATCAGCGCGCCGGCGCTGAGGGCGATGAGGGCATCGCGCCTGCGCGCCGCCCGGCTGGTCAGCGTGGCGAAGCGGGGCAGCCGGTAGAGCACCAGCACGAAGAGCACCACCGTCAAGGTCTCGATGGCGAACTGGGTCATCGCCAGGTCGGGCGCGCCGAACAGGATGTAGAGCAGGGCGATCCCATAGCCAACCGTGCCCAGCGCGGCCACTGCCGCCAGCCGCGAGCGCACCTGGGTCACGGCGAGCGTCGCCGCCAGGATCACGGCCACGATGAGCGCCTCGTAGAGGCGAATGTCCGGCTGGCGCAGGACTCCACCGAGAGCAACGCGGGTGAGCGTAGCGTATCCCATAAGTCCCACCGTCGTGGCGACAATGGTGATCAGGTAGTAGCGCAGATAGCCGTTCTGCAGGATGCTCGTCTGCCAGTCGGCCAGCCAGAGCGTGCCGTCCAGCAGCTTCTGGTAGCCGAGCGCTGGCCCCACGCGCGCGCCAACGTCCAGACGGCGGGCGGGCGGGCTGAGCCGCGCGCGGGCTGCGTACACCCCCGCGCCCAGGGTGACGGTCAGCAGGCTGAGCAGCAAGATCACGTTGAGGCCGGGCCACAGCACCAGCTCCACTTGGGCTGGCGCGGCCAGAATCGCCTCTGTCGCGGGCTTGATGGCGTACTCGGTGAGCAGCCCCGGCACGAAACCGAACGCTGCCCCCAGCGTCGCCAGGGTGAGCGGCCCCAGAACCATGCGCAGCGGTGCTTCGTGCGGGGGTTTGGGCGTCGGCACGCGCGCGCCGAAGAAGGGCTTGATCGCCACCAGCCCGGCGGCGACGACCAGCAAGACGCTGCTGGTCACGACCAACGTGGTCAACAGGGCGGGCAGGTCGGGTGCTTCGTAGGCCGCCTTGTAGAAGACCTCTTTCGCGATGAAGCCGAATAGCGGCGGCAGCCCGGCCATTGACGCGGCGGCCAGCAGCGCCGCCAGCCCGGTGAAGGGCAGGGCGTGCCACAGCCCGCCCAACTGCGTCACGTCGCGTGTGCCGGTCTCGTGGTCGAGCGACCCGGCGACCAGGAACAAGGCCCCTTTGTACAGCGCGTGGGCGATGAGCACCGTCACGGCGGCTTTGGCGGCGAGCGGGGTGCCGATGCCGACCAGCAGCACGAGCATCCCCAGCGTGCTGATCGTCGAATAGGCGAGGATGCGCTTGAGGTCGGTTTGCAGCCAGGCCAGGTACGCGCCGGTCAGCATGGTCGCCGCGCCGGCGCCGATCACCAGCACGCGCCATTCGTCGGTGCCGCCCAACACCGGACTCAGCCGGGCGAGCAGGTACACGCCCGCCTGGACCATCGTCGCCGAGTGCAGGTAGGCGCTGACCGGAGTCGGCGCTTCCATGGCGTTGGGCAGCCAGAAATGGAAGGGCACCTGGGCGGACTTGGCGAAAGCGCCCAGCAACACCAGCAGCAGAATCGGGACGTACAGCCCGCTGGCGCGCACCGTGTCCCCCTGGGACAGCAGGTCGCTGATCGTGCTGCTGCCGGTCACCTGCCCGATCAGCACCAGCCCGGCGAGCATAGCCAGGCCGCCAGAGCCGGTCACCAGCAGGGCTTGCAGCGCGGCGGCGCGCGAGGTGGCTTTGTCGTGCTTGAAGCCGATCAGCAGGTACGAGCTGATGCTGGTCAGCTCCCAGAAGACGAAGAGCGTGATCAGGTTATTGGCCAGCACCACGCCCAGCATGGAGGCCATGAAAAAGAGCAGATAGAGGTAGAAGTGGCCTTCCAGGGCGTCGCCAGCCAGGTAGGCGCTGGCGTAGAGGACGATCAGCGTCCCGATGCCGCTGATGATGATAGCGAAGACGAGGCTGAGACCGTCGAGATAAAAGGCCAGGTCTACGCCGAGGGAAGGAATCCAGTTCAGGGACGCGCTGAGCGTCTCGCCGTCGGCGATGTGCGGCGCTTGCGCGGTGAAGTAGGCGACGATGGCCAGCGGCCCCAGGGCGAGCAGCCAACCGGCCCAACCGCGCGCCACTTTGCGCACCCAGGGCGCGAGCGCTGCCAGGACGAACCCGGAGAGTATGGCCGCAGTCATCGAATCTCCTTCCTCCAGCGCTCGGTGGCTGCGTCCCCTTGCGGGACGCCCTATGTGCTCCAGATTCTATAGTATAAATGCACGCGCTACCGCGCAGTATCAGAAATATCAATGATCTGGGTTAGAATCGGATGGGCACCTTGGAGGATTCGCGCAGGGGAGAGAGGCCCTGGCTGGACGAGCCGCACGAAAGCGCCCCTGCCACAAGGCAGGGGCGCAGTCCGTGAACTCAGATCAGCGAGCAGCGCGAGACTAGCGGAGGCCCTGCTCGATCAGGGGGACGATCGCCTCAACGTTGTCGGGGGTCACCACACCAACGCCAGTGTCGACCACGAGACCCGGCATCTTGAGGTTGTAGGTCAGCCAGACCTGCAGAACAGGGATGTAGCCCTGCAGGTAGAGCACCTGGTCGAAGGTGGCGCTGATGTAGCCTTCCTGAACGCCGGCCACCGTGGCGGGCGACAGGTCAATGCCGCCGACGATGATTTCACCAGGCGCATAGCCGGCTTCCTTGAGCACGTTGACCAGGGCCGACGTGATGTTGCCATGCTGGGTGCCAATCGCCTTGAGGTTGGGATGGGCTTCCAGATAGGCGGTCAGGATCGGGGTGGCCAGCGAGGGATCGGAGTCCACTTCCTGGGAGACATCGAGCGTGTCCACCACGACTCCGGCTTCCTCCAGGGCATCCTTGATGCCCTGCGGGCTGCGGCTGCGCAGTTCCTGGTGCCAGATGTCGTAGACCAGGGCTTCGTCGCCGGGCTGCAGGCCGGCGGCGACCATCGCCTTGCCGGTCATATAGCCACCCGTCCAGAGGTCAGCCCCGGCATAGCCGAAGCCCTGGGGCTGGTACTTGGCCTGCAGGTTGGGCAGCGAGTTGTTGCCGCTGGTGACGATGATCCCGCGGCTGATCGCCTCATCTACCAGTGGTGTAAAGGCATCTTCGCCGGGATGACCCATGATGACGATGCCATCCGGGTCGGCGGCCATGGCCTCGTTGAACTGATTGATCATCAACGGCGCGTCCCAGCCGGAGTACTGCTCGATCAGGGTAATGCCCAGCGCTTCCGCCGCGGCGCGTGCGCCCATCGTGCGGGCCAGCGTCGTGCCGTCACCTTGATGGCCGCCCATCTGCATATAGACGACGATCTTATCTTGAGCCGCCACAGGCCGGACGGTCTGCACCATCCCCAGGGCCAGCGCGACCACAAACAAAACAACAATCAGATTACGCGCGCGCTTCATGTTGTGCTCCTTTTTCTAGTCAAGCGATACCTTTGGGTGGAGCTGGCGGAACCAACACTCTTGCTCGACACTCGATAGACTGCCCCCTTTCGCTTAGTCCCACCAACCATGCCCGCTCTGCGCGATGTTATCTGTCGCCGTGGTCGGGTGGGAGCGCTTCGCCAGAAAGCCTGGCACGCACGGGCATACCCCAGTGGCGGATGCGGTCAGAGAGCACAGCGATGTCGCCGCGTCCGAGGATGGTGTTGAGCACGACGGAGGTGCCCATAACCAGCCCCTGCACCAACTGAACCCAGAAACCGCTGATCCCGGTGGCGACGACTCCGGCTTCCAACGAGCCGATGATATACGACCCGAAAAAGGTGCCGACAATCGAACCCACACCGCCAGCGATTGAAGTCCCGCCGATGAAGACGGCGGCCATCACTGGCAGCAGCATCCCTTGCCCCTGAGTTGGGTAGAAGACCCTCATTTCCAGGGTGAGGATGACGCCGGCGAAGGCGGCGATGGTGCCCATCATGGTGAAAAGCTGGATGCGCGTCGCCTCGACATTGACGCCCATCACGCGGGCGACGTTGGGGTTGTCGCCGATGAACATGACCGCCTCGCCGAATTTGTGCCGGTTCAGGATGAACCACAGGACGATGGCCAGGCCCAGCGCCCAGAGCGCCTGGGTGGGGATGCCGATGCGGCCTCGCGCCGGGTCGGGAATGACGCCGTAGATGCGGCCAGTGAGGACGGAGTGAACGTAGTTATCCTCAATCGTCTTGAGCGCCGCTTGCAGGCCCCCGGCGAGCAGGACGGTGACGCCATACCAGAAGAACTGTGCGGCGAGGGTGGCCATGATGGACGGCACGCCGACTTTGGCGACGAGGATGCCGTTGATGTAGCCGACCATCGCGCCGGCCAGCAAGGCGAGGCCGAGACCGCCCAACGCTGCCACTGTCGGATCGACGCTCTCGCTGAAGGTCCTGAAGCTCCAGGTGAAGACGTAACCGGAAAAGGCGACGGTTGCCGGGAAGCTGAGATCGATCTCTCCCGCAGTGATGACGAAGGTCAGCCCCAGGCCGAGAATGAGCGGGGGAGACACCGTCTGCAGGAAGGACATGTAGATGCGCCACTTCAGGAAGACGTCCGGCGCGGTGATGATGAAAGCGACGATCAGGGCAACCAGCACCACGGCTACCGGCAGGCCTTCGATTTTGCCTAGAAGCCTGATGAATGAGCGTACTTGTTTCATGATTCGCGCTTATCTTTCAGACCGTGAGCGTACTCAAGCAAGAATTCATCCAACTCTTTCAGGGACATATTCGCTTTGGGAATGCTCGCCACCACCTCGCCGCGATCCAGGACAATGAAGCGGTCGGCGACTTCGTACACATCCTGAATGGCGTGCGTGATATAGATGCAGGCCTTGCCGCCCTCTTTGATCTTGTGCACGAAGTTGAGCACCTTGCGCACTTCTTTCAGAGACAGGGCCACCGTTGGCTCATCGAGGACGATCAGCTCGGCTTCGAAGTGCATGGCCCTGCCGATGGCGACGCCCTGGCGCTCGCCGCCGGAGAGCTTGCTCACCGTCGAGTCAACCGTGATGCCCCGGCCACGAAAGCCAATGGTGTTGAGCATGATCTCGTTGGCGATGCGCTTCTCCTCTTTGACGTTGATGAAGCCAAGAGGGCCGGTGATCTGGCGTCCGATGAAGAAATTGCGCCACAGGGCCTGCTTCTCGCCCAGCGACTTGTCCTGGTACACGGTTTCAATCCCGTACTCGTGTGCCTTCTTGACGCTGTACGTGCTCAGATCAACCTTGCGCCCGGCAATATACAGTTCCCCGCTGGTGGGGCGATACACGCCAGTCAGAATCTTGACCATGGTGGACTTGCCAGCGCCGTTGTCTCCGATCAGGCCGACGATCTCGTTGCGCCCGACTTCCACGTTGATGTTGGACAGGGCGTGCACCAGGCCGAAGTATTTCTCAATGTTGACCATTCTAAGGGCATAGGGGGCGGGCTGTTCAACCACTAGGGGGCCTCCTTAGGTTAATATCTTCTGTAGATCGCTGGCGGGGCTTGCCAATCCCTGTTCCACCGGCCTGCCAACAGCGGCGCTGTGCCTCCCAACAGGCGTACCCTACCCGCGCAATCTCCACAGCACGCCTTGCAGCTTTGTTAGCGCAAACACATTTCCAGTATATGATAGTCTACTCCGCCAAGTCAAGCGGTTGTTGCTAGGGGGCCGGTCTGAAGTGGGGTAGGTTTCGCCCCCTCCTACGAGACCGCCGTGCCATCAGGCAGCGATATTCCCGCATAATCCCTAAAAGCGCATCAATACGCTCCTACATGGCCCGCTAACCCTCAGCGAGAGACCTGCGAAGTCTGCGCAGACTTCGCAAGTCTGAAGTTACGTCCCAGGCCAGGTGCACTCACCGCTGCCCTGCTTGATCTGCCTGATCGTCCCATGCCATGATGTTAGCGCTAGCAGTTAACGGCGCTATATGGTGGTAAGTGTATGGCCGAACCCGATCCAAGGCGTGCCACCCTGCAGGACGTCGCCCGCATGGTTGGTGTGTCGGCGCAAACAGACTCGCGGGTCGTCAACGATCATCCCTGTGTCTCTGGCGACACCTGCTGCCGCGTGTAGGATGTCACACTGCGCCCGGCTTGGGGGAATGAGGCTGAAGGGCGCGGCTAAACAGTCTGACGGGTTCTGCGCGTATCCCGCACAGGGGTCCACGAACAAGTCGTGAACGTGTTTGTCCCCCCCCCCCC
>DYGW01000092.1 GCA_020724485.1 Thermoflexus sp.
ACGTAGTTGGTCACGCTGTTGATCCAGCCGATGGGGATGCTCCAGATCATGATCTGCAGCGCGATCCCGCCGGCGGGCAGGTACTCCGCCCCGCCCAGGATGCGGATCAGCGGCGCGGCGATGAAGGTGGTCATCACCGCCACCGGCAGCGCGACGATCACCAGCAGCTTGACGGCCAGCGTGTAGTTGCGGCGCAGCGCGGCGCGGTCTTCATGGGCCTGGCGGGCCATCACCGGCAGCAGGGCCATGGTCAGGAAGGCAGGGATGATGTTCAGCGCGTCGAGCCACTTGTAGGCGGTCGAGTACTGGCCGACGATGGTGTGGCCGTTGATCGCCTCCATTAGCACGATGTCTATCTTGAAGAAGACCGTCGCCAGCAGGTGATTGATCATCAGCGGCCAGCTTGCGCCGATCATGGATCGCATCAGCACGCCGTCGAGCCGCTCGGCGAAGACGCCGCGCGCCAGCGGGCGGGCCAGCCAGCCCAGGGCGGCCAGGGTGACGACGTTGGTCAGCACCGCGCCGCCAGCCAGCCCGACCACGCCCCAGCCGAGCAGCAGCGTGCCCAGCCCCAGCGTCACCTTGACGATGGTGCTCACAGTGGTGATCGCCGCCGGGTGCTCGGCTTTCTCGAAGGCGTAGAACAGCGCGGTCAGCCCCGTGCTCAGGCTGCCGGGCAGCAGCCCGACGTAAAGCAGGACGATGGCGGCGATCGCTTGCCCGTCCAGCGCCGGGCTGACCGTCACCTGGCGGATCGCCAGAAAGCCCAGCATCAGCGGGATGCCCAGCGCTGACAGCGCCAGGCGCAGCGCCGTGCTGTTGAGCAGGTAGCGGCCCGCCGCGCCCCGGTCGCGGGCCACCTCGCGCGTCAGCAGCGTGTTCAGCCCGAAGTTGGCCAGGATGTCGAACCAGCCGAAGATGACGATGGCGTAATAGTACACGCCCGCGTCCGCTGGCCCCAGGATGCGCAGCATGATGAAGGCGAAGGCGAAGTCAATGCCCCGGTTGAACAGGTTGAGCACGATCGGGGCCAGGCTGTTCTTGGCGATGCGCCGGGCGCTGTCCGCCTCGGCGTCGGGGCGGTAGAGCCGCCGCCACAGCCACAGCATGAGCATGAAGATGACCAGCATCCCGCTGAGAAACGACAGGAACGCGCCCACCTGGAACGTCGGCGGGCTGTAGCGGAAGCGCACCGTCCACGCGCCAGGGGATAGCCGCACGCCGCGGAAATTGCCGTTGACCAGGTGAATCGGCGTCTCCCGCTCCTGGTCTTCAGCGCTCCCCGCCAGGCGGACGAACGCCTTCCAGCCGGGGTAGTAGCTGTCGGCCAGCACTAGCCAGGATTCCTCCGCCACTTCTGCCTGGACCACCACCTCGATCGGCCCATAGTGAGTGATCGGCGCGGCAACCGGATCGGCCTCATGCTCCGGCCCCGGCCAGGTGTACACCAGGTCGCACGACTGCGCATCGCCGAAGTCCTCGATCACCACGCGGCGCGGGTCGGCGGCGAAGTCGGGGTTGCTGACGATCGTGGCGAAGTCGTCGGGCGCGGCCCCGCACAGCGGCTCGGTGAGATCGTAATAGGGCAGCGTGTAGGCGCGCGGCAGGGCGTCCAGGTTCTGGTAGATGCGCACCGCCTCGTCACCATACACTTCGCGCAGGCCGAGTGCCTCCGCGCCCTCAATCAGCCGGTCGGCGACGAGGTAGCGCACGTTGAGCAGATCGAGCAGCGGCGAAGCGAGCGCCTGCGCGTTATTCCCGGCGATGGGATCAATGCGGTTGTGCAGCAGCCCGCCCTGCGGCGCGATCAGCCCCATGTATGTGGCGTATTGCCTGGGGATCATACTGTCGTAGCCGCGCGCGTCGTGCAGGTCGTAGCGCCACGTGCTGTTGGCGTGCAGTGGATTCTCGCCGAAATTGACCGTCGTGTAGCGGAAGGGCACGCCCTCCGCCTGGCGATCCTGCAGCCAGCGCACCGCGTCCGGCGTGTAGTCCAGCCAGGCGGGGTCGGCGGACGGGTTGAAGCCCCAGCCGGCGATCATCAGGTCGAGGGCAAGGACACCCGCCGCCAGCGCCGCCCACAGCGGAGCGCCGCCCAACCGCCGGGGCAGGCGCGCTCCGCTCCGGCTCAGCCACACTACTGCGCCCGCTGCCAGGACAAACAGGCCTAGCAGCAGAACATTCCAGAACTGGTAGCTGTAGAAGGCCCGCGCGTCGGGGAACGCCTGATCCGCCCCGCTCAGTCCCGTGTAGACGCGCTCCACCAGCAGCGCGAAGGAGTCGTAGGCAATGCGCGACAGCAGCAGCCCGCCGAGAATCGCCGCGCCGAGCGCGATCAGCCCGCCGCCGAGCCACGTCACCCAGCGGGCGCGCTCCGCCGCCGCGCGGCGCAGCGCGTCCAGGCCGAACCCCGCCAGCACCGCCGCGCAGAAAGTGAACGGCCACACCCAACGGAACGGCGTGTGCAGTTGGTTGAGGTTGGGGAAGGCGTAGTAGAGGACGGCGTAGGTGGGCAGGCCGAAGGCGAAGGTCAGCGAGATGAGCGCCAGCACGCCCAGGATCAGGCGGTGAGGGGCCGCCGGATCATCGGGGCGCTGCTCTGCTGCGTCCGGCAGGGGCGTATCGCCATACGCCCCACCTCCGCGCCGCGCCAGCAGCCCCACCGCCGCCAGGACGAGCGTCAGAATCCCCACATACGCTCCGCCCTCGACGTAGTTCTTGACGCCGAAATCAGTGCTGGTCACGCGGACGAACCCGCCGGGGCACTCGGCGCAGGGGCGCTGCCAGTCCTGGGCGACCACGTCCCAGGTGAAAGGGTCGCGGTAGCTGTGCTGGGCCGGGCTGCCGTAGGCGTTGGGCAGCAGGAACTTGGCGACGTGTCGCGCGGGGAAGGCGTAACCGCGCACCTCGTCGAAGCTGGCCGCCGCCTCGCGGAAGTTGCGCGTCCCCAGCTCGTAGAGCGGCAGGAATTGCGCCGCGCCCAACCCTACTCCTAACGCGACCAGCAGCAGCGACCCCGCCGGGCGCAGCCGCCGCCGCCAGGCCGCGCGGTCTCGCCACCACGCCCACAGCAGGCGCGCCGCTGCATAATAGGCCATGACGATCAGCGTGTAGTAGGTGATCTCCACGTGCCCGGCGAGGATGTTCATCATCAGCGCCAGCGCGCCCACCGCGATCCAGGGGACGGTCGCCGGGCGGTCGCCGCGTAGGGGCCGCCGCTCGATGGTGAACTCGATCATGAGCAGCAGCAGCGGCAGCCAGGCCGCGCCCGCGATCATCATCGGGAAGACGGCGCTGACGATGAAGAAGGCGCTGAACTGGTAGGCGACGCCCGCCAGCGCGCCCGCCGCGCGGCTGAGGCGCAGCCCGCGCACGAACAGGTACATCAGCGCGCCGGCCAGCCAGAGCTGGCTGACCGTGAACCAGCCGTAGGCGCGCGGCAGCGGCAGGATGTAGCACAGGACGCTGAACGGGTAGAGCGCGCCGTGCTGTCCCGCTGCCAGAAAGGGCGTCCCGGCGAACTGATTGGGCTGCCACAGGGGAATCGCCCCCTCCGCCAAGCTGCGCCGGATGAACGCCTTCCACTGGTAGTTCTGCAACACCAGGTCAGACAGCAGGGCGTTGTGCGGGACCTCCGGGACGCCGAGCGCGTCGCGGGCGCTGAGCCATGGCTCGTACTGGTACAGGTTGTCGGCGGGGAGCAGCGTGCGCCCGCCGATCGTGACCGGCGCGAAAAACAAGAGTGGCAGAAGCAACAGCCCTGCCACGATCAGCGCGTCGGGGAGCATCTTCTTCAAGGTCGGGGTACCTCAGTTCTCAGACTGCTCTCGAGGCGTCTGCAGAATCACGTCGGTCTTCTTCTTTAGATCGGGCAAGTCGCGCTCGATCACATTCCACACAATGTCCAGGTCAATGTTCAGATAATCGTGAACCAACCCATTGCGGAAACCCGCCATGCCACGCCAATCTTCTCAGGATGCTCTCTCTTGAGCTGCTCTGAAACGCGCTGCGATGACTCGGCCAAGACCTGCAGATTGCGCAAGACACCGTCTTGGACGAGCGTAGATCGCTCGAATGCAGAGCGTCCCTCAGCGACGTACTGCTGGATGCGGGCTATGCATTCGCTCATGTGGGTCAGGTAAAGGCGGTCTTTGCTCACAGCGGCACTGCGTCCTGCAAAACCTCGTCGCGAATCAGGTGATGCAGTCCTTTTTCGGTGACGACATCCACCTCACAGCCCAGCAGGTCGCGCAAATCCATGACCAGCCGCCCGTAATCCATCAGACTGCGATCGGGATCGAACTCAACCAACAGGTCAATGTCGCTCTGTGGCCCGGCTGTGCCCTTCGCCACTGAGCCGAAGACGCGCACATTCCGCGCGCCATGATGGGCGGCAATGCACAGAATGGCGTCGCGTTGCTGCTTCAGCAGATCGCCAATCTCAGACATCTGTTGCGTGCTGGCTCACCCTGTCAGATAGACTACTGGCACGGCACAGGCAGCCGGTCCGCCGGGCGCAGGTGCCGGTGCCGCCACCAGACCTGCCACACGCGCAGCGCCGCTTCGCTCTGCACCTTGAAGCTCATCTTGGACTGGCCGCGCGTGCGGTCGGCGAAGTAAATTGGCACTTCGCTGGTCTGGTAGCCCAGCTTCTCGGCGACGAAGATCGTCTCCACCTGGAACACGTAGCCGCTGGAGCGAATGCGATCCAGATCCATGCCCTTGAGCGTGTCGGCGCGCCACAGGCGGAAGCCGCCGGTCGCGTCTTTGGTGCCGGTGCGCAGGATCAGGTTGACGTAGACGCTATTGGCCCACCAACTGAGCAGCTTGCGCCCGATTCCCCACGTCTCATCCACGCTGCCGCCCTTCGTGTAGCGCGAGCCGACGACGACATCGCAGCCGCAGGTCTCCGATTCTGCGATCATGGCCGGGATGTACTTGGGGTCGTGCGAGAAGTCGCAATCCATCTGCAGGATGTAGTCCGCGCCCTTGTCAAAAGCCATGCGGAAACCATCAATGTAGGCGGTGCCCAGGCCACGCTTGGCCGCGCGGTGCAGCACGTCCACCCGGCCCGGATGCTGCGCGGCCAGTTTATCGGCGATCTGACCCGTTCCATCGGGCGAATTGTCGTCCACGACCAACACCGAGAGTTCCACTGGCAGTTCCAGCGCCAGCAGCCGCTCGACCATCGTCTCCAAGTTCTCTGCCTCGTTATAAGTGGGCAGCACAACCATCAGCTTCATGCGTTGTTCTCCGCCTACACAGCGCCCGGCGCCATTCGCCGGCGCGCCGACCACCATCGCCCGATCTGGGTGGGATGATGCTCCCGCCAGCCTTAATCATACCGCGAAATGGCGCGTTTGTCGGCGGGCAGTGCGCGCCGGGGGTTCAGCCGGGGGTCGGGACGAGATTCATTGAACCGCAAAGCAACTGTGTTCCCTGTCCTTCTCCTTTCTATCATACTAGAACGCAGAGGACGCAGAGAGTATTAGGGGAGGTTCTTATCTGTCTTCTCTCTGCGCTCTCCGTATCTCAGCGGTGATCCTTTACCCATCCCTGGATCGCGCCCTGGTCAGGCCGAACGGCAGGCGTTTTTGGTGTCCGTCGCCACTGGCGCGGTCGGCAGCGAGCTTGCTACTGTTGCCGCAGGTGAGAGGTTCAAGACTGTTCAGGAAGCGAGCTATGCGCGAGTTCATTGACGGGGCAGAGGCGATTGCGCGCGGGGCGCTCGACGCCGGCTGCACCTTCTTTGCCGGGTACCCCATCACCCCGGCCACGCCCATCTTGCTGCACATGATCCGCGAGCTGCCCAAAGTGGGCGGCGTGGCCATCCAGGCCGAGGACGAGATCGCGTCGCTGGGCTTCTGCCTGGGCGCGGCCATGACCGGGGCGCGCGCCATGACCGCGACCAGCGGGCCGGGCATCGCCCTCTACAGCGAGCACACCGGCCTGGCGATCATGGGCGAGGTGCCGGTAGTCATCGTCAACGTGCAGCGCATGGGGCCTTCGACCGGCGGGGCGACCACCACCGCCCAGGGCGACATCCAGTTTATGCGCTGGGGTACATCGGGCGGCTACCCGGTGATCGTGCTGGCCCCCACCGACGTGCGCGACTGCTACCGCCTGACCGGACGCGCCTTCGACCTGGCTGAGCGTTTCCGTGTTCCGGTCTTCCTGGCGACGGACAAAGACACGGTCGCCACGCGGGCCACTGTAGACCTGGCGGCGTATGAGCGCGTCCCTGTGCGCGAGCGCCCCCTGGCCGATCCCGCCGTGACGTTCGTGCCCTACCACGTGACACGCCTCGACGACGTGCCCCCGCTGGCCCATTTCGGCGGGCTGCATCTGGTGCGCTTCACGTCATCGTCGCACGACGAGCGTGGCTACCTGACCAAGAATCCGCCCGACGTAGACCGGCTCAACCGCCACCTGGCGGCCAAGATCGAGGATCATCTCGACGAGGTCGCCTTGGTCGAGAGCGACTTGCAGGATGGGGCGGAGGCGCTTGTGATCAGCTACGGCATCACCGCACGGCCCGCCCAAAAAGCAGTGCAGACGGCGCGGGCGGCGGGGCGGCGCGTCTCGTCGCTGGTGGTGCGCTCGCTGTGGCCGGTGCCGGAGGCGGCCATCCGCGCGGCGTTGGGCGGCGTCCGGCGGGCGGTCGTCGTCGAGCTGAACCTGGGCCAGTACCGGCGCGAGATCGAGCGGCTGGCGCGTGATGATCAGGAGGTGGTCGGCGTGCACCGCGTGGACGGCACCCTGATCGGCGCGGGCGAGATTTTAGTCGAAGGAGGGCTGGCGTGATGATCGAGGCGCTCACCACGTATCTGAACGAAGACCTGCTACCGCTGCCCTTCTGCCCCGGCTGCGGGCACAGCGCCATCGTCAAACACCTGGACGCGGCGCTGGTGCAGCTCCAGCTTGACCCGCGCCAGATGGTGCTGGTCACTGACATCGGCTGTCAGGGGCTGGCCGACCACTACTTCGACACGAACGCCTTTCACGGGCTGCACGGGCGCTCGGTGACTTACGCCACCGGCATCAAGCTAGCCAACCCCGATCTCAAGGCGATCGTGCTGATCGGTGACGGTGGGACGGGCATCGGCGGGCACCACCTGCTCAACGCCGCGCGGCGTAACATGGGCATCACCGTGCTCGTCTTCAATAACCTCAACTTCGGCATGACCGGCGGCGAGCACTCGGTCACCACGCCGCCCGGCGCGCGCACGACGACCACGCGCTACGGCCACCTGGAGCGCCCGCTCGACCTGTGCGCGACGGTCGGCGTCAACGGGGCGGGCTTCGTGGCGCGGACAACATCCTTCGACAAGAACCTGCCCGACCTGATCGCCGCTGCCATCCAGCATGACGGCTTCGCGCTGATTGACATCTGGGAGCTATGCACGGCCTACTTCGTGGAGGAGAACCGCTTCAACCGCGCGCTGCTGGAGCGCACGATGAACGACCTGGGCTTTGCCACCGGCATCCTCTACCGGCACGACGGGCCTGAGTACAGCCAGGCCACTCGCGCCGCGCTGAGCGACCAGCGCGGCAAGCCCACCCTGCCGCCCCAGCCGTTGGAGCCGCGCTACACAAGCGCGGTCGAGACGGCGGTGCACTGCGCTATCGCGGGCGCGGCGGGCGCGAAGATCGGCAGCGCAGCGAGCATCTTCTGCCAGGGGGCGATCCTGTCGGGCCTGTGGGCCACGCAGCGCAGCGACTACCCGGTCACCGTCAAGACGGGGCACTCCGTCGCCGATGTGGTGCTCAGCCGCGACGACGCCTTTCACGTCGGCACGACGCCGCCCGATCTGTTGATCGCCCTGTTCCCGGAGGGGCTGCACAAAGAACGCGGGCGCATCGCCCGACTGGGGCCGGAGGCGACGCTGTTCATTGACGCGGCGCTGCTCCCGGTCGAGACGGCGGCGCGCGTCGTCCCTCTCGACTTCTCCGGCACGCGCCAGAAGAAAGAGGCGTGGGCGATGATGGCCGTCGCCGCTATGCTGGGGCAGACCGGGCTGTACCCGCTCGACGCGCTGCGCGAGGCGGCGGCGCTGCGCCCGGCCTTCGCCGCGCAGAACCTGGCGGCGATTGCGGCAGGCGTGGAGCTGCTGGCGCGAGGGTAACGCGGGCGGCGGCGCTGCGGCCCGATTTGGCGCACCTCGCCGAGAGACTTCCGAAGTCTCGAAGACTTCGGAAGTCTGATGAGTCCGCCAACCGCACCGTCTGGCGCTTCCTCCACTTTTTGCCCCATCGCAATCTGGGAGTAAACTGGGGCCATACCCTGCTGTGCCCCGGCACCGGCAGGATCGCTGGCGAGAGCACGGAGTGATGATGAACAGCATGGCAGCAGCGTATGACACACCGACCAAAGTCCTGGTGACTGGAGCGGGCGGCTTCATCGGCCATCACCTGGTCACTTTCCTCAAGGCGCGCGGCTATTGGGTGCGCGGTGTAGACCTCAAGCATCCAGAGTTCGCGCCGACCGACGCCGACGAGTTCGAGCTGCTCGACCTGCGACGGTGGGACGCCTGTTTGCAGGCGACGCGCGGCGTGGACGAGGTCTACGCGCTGGCGGCGGACATGGGCGGCATGGGCTTCATCTCGTCCAACCACGCCCAAATCCTGCGTAACAACGCCCTGATCAACCTGCACACCATCGAGGCGGCGCGGATCAACGGCGTGGCGCGTTACTTCTACACATCGTCGGCGTGCGTCTACCCTGAGTATTTGCAGATGGACGCGAACGTGACGCCGCTGAAAGAGGAAGATGTCTATCCCGCGCAGCCGCAGGACGCCTACGGTTGGGAGAAGCTGGTCGGCGAGCACCTCTGCCGCCACTACCGCGAGGACTTCGGGCTGGAGACGCGCGTCGTGCGCTTCCACAACATCTTCGGGCCGCTAGGCACGTGGGAAGGCGGGCGCGAGAAGGCCCCCGCCGCCATGTGCCGCAAGATCGCCACGGCCAAGCTGGCCGGCAACCCTACCGTCGAGATTTGGGGCGACGGCGAGCAGACGCGCTCCTTCTGCTACATTGACGACTGCCTGACCGGCATCTACAAGCTGATGCGCTCGGACTATCACGAGCCGCTCAACCTGGGCCAGGATCGCATGGTGACGATCAACCAATTGGCCGACATCATCGCCGAGATCGCGGGCGTGCCCATCGTCAAGAAGCACGTGCCCGGCCCGCAGGGTGTGCGCGGGCGCAATTCGGACAACACGCGGCTGCGCGAGGTGCTCGGCTGGTCGCCGGAGATCTCGCTCGAAGAGGGGCTGGCCAAGACCTATGCGTGGATCGAGGGCGAAGTCCGCGCCCGGCTGGGGACTTAGCAGGATTTCGGCACAAAAACCGATCACACTGGGCAAGAGACTTCCGAAGTCTGCGGAGACTTCGGAAGTCTGTTTGTGGATGCCTGGGCGAGCGGGTTAGCTAAACGCCGGCGCGAAAGCCCGTGATCAAGGGGTTGAGTAGATTGTCATGGTCTCAGGTACCCAGACTGACACTATATCCCAGGCCCCCTGTTGGATGAATGTTTTGCTTTCCACGACAAGCTTGTGACTGACAGGGCGAGCGATGACAATGACTGCACAAGGATCGAAGGGGGTAGACTGTTGACGCTGTGAGACGTTCTGCACATTCACATGTTCGATCCTGACTGGAAATCTCCCAGTCTCGTGCAGAAGAGTCCACAATGGGTATTCCCAGGCATCGCTGGACGCATAGAACCCAATATCCGTGCAGCCTGTATCAGCCAGGGTATCCGCCGCGTGCACATAGGGGACTCCCCATTCAGGCTGGCTGGCGAAATACTGCCAGCCACGCGGGTACTCACGTGCCTGCCGGTAGTCATGGGTCCCGTAGTAAGCCCAGAGCAAAGCTGTTGCTATGAGCAACAGCGCGCTCGTATCAACCAGACGGCGACGGCGGCTCCTCACCTGCGCCAGAACCAGGCCCACAACCGGTGCACTGAGAACGAACCAGGGCAACTGCAGGCGACTGTGCCAGGGTTGCCATTTGAACACACCGCAGAAGAGCACGAAGGCGGCGAGACAAGCCAGCGTGTAGGCGACTAATCGCCGATCATGCCGGCGAGCACGGCCATTGAGCAATATCGCCGCCGACGCCCAACTGATCAGCAACACATGGACGGGATTACCAGTGTGGTCTTCATCAAAGGCAAGCCGGGGAATGGCGAACTCTTTTCCCTTCCAGGTTGTGCGAGGATCGCTGAGGTCTACGCCCAACCAGCGATGGAGACTTGCCACACCGTTGAACAGCGCTTGGGTGATCTGCGGGGAAGATGTGCCTGCATGGATCGCAAGATTGCGAACGATATTCGACACCAGATAAGCCGGGCCAAATGCTTCGTTGCCATAGGCACTTAGGTCTTCCTCGCCCATCTCCGCGCCGCCGCCTGCAGACAGCCCCAGTGGTGACCCGAATAGATCGTAATTGCGCAGCCAATGACCGAGATTGAGCAACACAACCGCGCCTGCTATCACTGCGAACACGCGCAGCAGAGACCTCAATGGAAGTACGCGCATCCGGTTCAGCCCAAACCAGCCCAGAAAGGGCAGCAGAAAAACGTAGGCGGTGCCTTTTGTGAGTATGGCAAGACCGCTGGCTACCCCGATTGCAGCGGCGTCAGGCAGTGGCACCGGGCCAGCATCCATCGCGGTGAGAATGCTGTAGGCGGCGCAGACAAGCCAGAAGGTCACTACGTAGTCGTTCTGAGTGCTTGATGCCTGCAAAACGCCCATCGGCACTGTTGCGGCGACGACTGCCGACAGCAGGGCTGCGCGCGATGTACGCTTCAGCCGTTCGACGATCAGCGATACCCCAATCAAGCTGCCTATCATGCTGAACCACTGCACTCCCTGGGCTAACGTGTCATCCCCGCTCAGAAGCCTGAAGTGCAGCATGGCAAACTCGGCCCAGGGGTTCTGGTAGAGTTGGCGCAAATTGTGAGTAGGGTAATGCGCCACGCTCTGGTTTTGCTGCCAGTGGACAGTCCGGCTCAGGTGATATGTCATAGAGTCGTAATTGGCGGGCACCTTGTCCAGGGCGATGATACCAGTCACCCGCACGATACACAGCAGGCCAACGCCTAGCAGTACGGTTCCCGCGTCACGCCAGGGAAATGACGGGCGGACAAATGACCGTTGCCAGGGGCGGGCGGCAACACTATGCCGTACACTCACTCCGCCCGCCGCGACAAACACTGCTGCCCAAGCCAAAGCCACATGCTCAGATGTCAGTTCTTGCACAAGGCTGAGAAGTTCGGTGAGTGCTGTGACCACACTCCCCCAGATCAGGGAGGCGGATATAAAACTCCTGCGCCAGCCCTTAGGACATGAAATGGAGACGTTCAGCCAGATGACCGCGAACCCAAACAGTGGCAGCAACGCAGCCATGAGTCGTTATGCAACCGCCCTCAGTCTGAAGCGCCGGCGCGGTGGGCGGCGATCAGGTCGCGGTAGAACAGGGCGCTGCGTTTGGGCGTGCGAACCAGCGTCTTGTGGTCCACGTGGACGATCCCGAAACGCTTGAGGTAGCCCCTGGCCCATTCGAAGTTGTCCATCAGGCTCCAGGCGAAGTAGCCCTTCAGCGGGACGCCCTCGGCAATGGCGGCGGCGCAGGCGTCAATGTGCCGCCGGTAATAGTCTACGCGCTGCGGGTCCTCCACAACGCCATTCACCGGATCGGGGTCATCGAAGGCGGCGCCGTTCTCAGTGATGTAGATCGCTGGCGGCGCGTAGTCGCGCGCCACGCGCACCAACAGCGCGCGCAGCCCCTCCGGGTAAACCTCCCAGTTCATCGCTGTGTACGCGCTATTCGCCGGACGCACGCCACGCGCGTAGAACGGGCCACTGTCTCCGGCGGTGATGACTTGGCGCGTGTAATTGTTGATTCCCAGGAAATCCAGCGGCACCGCTGCGGCACTAATGTCCTCCAGAGCAATGCGCTCCAACGCTGCTCCCAATAACGCGACCACGTCCTGCGGATAGCGCCCGTGAAACACCGCGTCGAGGAACCAGCGATTCAGGTAGCCATCGTGGCGGTGCGCGGCCTGGCGGTCGGCTTCGCTCTCTGTGGCTGGTTCCACGTGATCGAGGTTGAGAGTGATGCCCACCTGCGCGCCCGGCGCATTCTGGCGAATAGCGGGCACAGCGGCCCCGTGCGAGAGCAGCACATGATGGGCGACGGTGTAGGCGGCGGCCAGGTTGCGCTGGCCGGGCGCGTGCTCACCGGTGTAGTTGCCCAGGAAGGCAATCACCCACGGCTCGTTATGAGTGATCCAGTGCTTGACACGGTCGCCGAGGCGCGTGGCCATCAGCGCCGCATAATCGCGGAACCAGCCCACGCTGTCCGGGTTCTCCCAGCCGCCCCGGTCTTGGAGCGCCTGGGGCAAGTCCCAGTGGTAGAGCGTGACGAATGGCGTGATGTAGTGGCGCAAAAGCTCGTCTACCAGCCGGTCGTAGAAGTCCAGCCCGGCGGGGTTGGTCGGGCCGGTTCCAGCAGGGATGACGCGCGGCCAGGCGATCGAGAAGCGATAGGCATCCAGGCCCAGGTCAGCGACGAGGGCCACGTCTTCGCGGTAGCGGTGGTAATGATCGCAGGCCACGTCGCCGGTCGAGCCGTCGTCAATGGTGCCGGGCGTGTGCGTGAAGCGGTGCCAGATGCACTCGCCGCGCCCATCTTGCAGGGCCGCACCCTCGATCTGGTAACTGGACGTGGCAGCGCCCCAGACAAACTCTTTTGGAAACGCCATGACTCTCTCCTTTGGCGATGAGGCCTCAGACCGGGTGCGCCAGCGCGGTGCACCTCGCTGCGCGGCGCTCAGGCCGGGTGATGATAGCACGGGAGCGTCGGCGCATCAACGCGCCGACTCCGCGATTTGTGCGGTTGCGGTATACTAGTCCCACGTTGGCGCGATGTAGCGGAGCAGTGAGAACCGATGACTCAAAGCTGGGTGGAGCGGCTGCGCAGGGTTCAGGCTGAGCGCGATACATGGTTATGCGTGGGACTGGATCCCTCGCCGTCGCTGATGCCAGCGGGCGTCAGCCTGCGCGATTTCGGGTGTGCGATCATTGACGCCACGCTGGAATATGCCTGTGCTTTCAAGCCCAACCTGATGTTCTATCTGTCCTTCGGCTCAGTGGGGATGCGCGCGTTGGAGGAGACTATCGCGCACATCCCGGACGATACACCGGTCATCCTCGATGCCAAGTTTGGCGACATTCGCTACACAGCGGAACACTACGCGCACGCGGCCTTTGAGGTGTTCGGCGCCGACGCCGTCACGATCAGCCCTTATGTGGGCATGGACGCTGTCACACCGCTGCTGGGGCACCCTGGCAAGATGATCTTTGTGTTGGTGCGCTCATCGAACATCACCGGCAACGATTTTCAGCTCTGGCCAAGCGAGCGCGCGCCGCTGTATCGCTTCGTCACGGCGCAGATCAACACGTTGGCGCGCGATCACGCGGATCAGCTTGGCATGATTGTCAGCGCGACGCAGCCACGCGACCTGGCCTTGTTGCGCAGTTGGGCGCCCTCTATTCCCTTCCTGATCCCCGGCATCGGTGTGCAGGAGGGCGACCTGGACACAGCCGTCCAGCACGGGATGACGCGCGGCGGCACTGGGCCGCTGATCGGCGTGGCGCGGGCGATCATCTACGCGAGTTCGGGGGAGGATTACGCGGTTGCGGCGCGGGCAGCAGCGGCGGAATGGGCGGGGCGCATTCGCGCTGTGCGCGCGGAACAGAGTCTAGATTACAGGGCAAATCCGGGGGGTGCGGGATAGAATTTGGCTTGACGAGGGGGGAGGGGGCTGGTACAATGCGGCATGTTGTGCAGCCCCATTCGTCTAGCGGCCCAGGACATCGCCCTCTCAAGGCGGAAACAGGGGTTCGAGTCCCCTATGGGGCA
>DYGW01000341.1 GCA_020724485.1 Thermoflexus sp.
TCGTGGACCCGAAGGCGGGCGTATTCGGATTTTGGGGCAAAGCATCACCGCAGAGAATCTCGCCCCAAAATCCGGATGCACCCGCGCGGCGTGTTCGCGCCAAGCAGGGAGAAGACTGAGGAGTGTCAACAAAACTCCCAAAGTCTCGCGGACTTCGGGAGTCTATAGCAGAACGTCTGGCTCAGCGAGAGCGTCACCTCGCGGGGGCATATCGCCTACGCCCCTGCCGCATCAGCATCGCTGGCGAGGAGCCAGCCCGTCACGGCTTGAACGTGTAGTAGCGGATCAGCGCGTCGGTCAGGTCGGGCAGGCAAGGCGTGATGTCATACCACTGCGCGCCGGAGCCGACATTCCACAGGTGGAAGCCCTTCACATACGGGTCTTCCTCAAGCTGGTAGGTGTATTGCAGCGCGTCGCGGATGATCAGCTCGCAAGGCGGCAGGAACGTCCCCCCGCCAATGCCCATCTCAGTGATATAAACCGGCAGGGTCGCCGCTGCGGGCAGGGCCAGCAGCAGCCGCTCGTGCAGCACGCGGTGGCGCAGCGCGATCCACACGTCCGACTCGGAGGTCAGGCGCGTGTCTTCCAGGCTGTAGGCGTGCAGGGCGATGCCGTGGGTGCGCCCCGGCGCGCATGGGTTATCCAGCGCGTACTGGTAGGCGGGCAGCAGGTCGTTGAAGACTTGCATATCGGGGTTGCCGCCAGGGAACGAGAACAGCAACAGACAGCGCCCCTGCTCGTTGGCGATCTTCATCGCCTCGATGGAGAACTCGGCGATCCAGCGCAGCGACGCCGGGCATTCGTTCATGAACTCGTAGTAGTCGGCGTTCACCTGATCCCAGTACGGCTTGAGACCGTCCAGCCAGCGCCGGGCGGTCGCTGCCGGGTCTGGCTCCTGGCGGATGTCGGCGGGGCAGTCGCCCATGCCGTCCGGCGTGAGGATCGAGCGGTAGACGATCACCGTCTCCGGCGAGATAGCTTTCGCCTGGGTGAGCGTCTGCTCGGAGCCGTTCAGCCCCTTAAGCGTGCCGACCGGGTAGCCTGCGTCCTTCATGCGCCGCACGAACGTGAGAATCTCGGCCTGGCTGCGCTCGTTGAGGATATGCAGGCCCAGCAGCGTGGTGTTCGGCTCGCGCCCGCGCAGAATCTCGCAGGCGCGCACATCGGCCACCTCCGCCAACGCCCGCCCCTCCGCGCTGAGCGGCAGCCAACCGTCCGGCGTGCTGGCCCAGGGGTTGCCCGCCGCGTCCGCCGTGAACTGGCTGACGGTCAGCAGTTCGCGCTCCACTGCCGGGCGGGCGACGGGCGCTGTGAAGTCGGGGGCCGTGTAGAGACTGGCTCCCACCACGACCACGCGCGCACGGCACGGCTGGACGCTCACTGTTGGCGGCAGGGCGGTATGCAGCGGCTCCGGCGTGTACTGCGGCCCCGTGATCGGGCCGAAGGTGACGCCGGGCGGCGGCGGCAGCGGCGTGGGCAGCGGCGTGATCGCCGGATCGGTCGTCGGCTGGGCGGCGATCTGCGCGGGCGTGGGCGGGTCATCGGGCGTGGCAGACGGCACCGGAGTCGGCGTGACGTAGACGGCGATGCTCTGCTGCTCGGCGCAGGCCGCTAGCAGGATCAGGCCAGCCAGCAGGGCCACCAGCCCTAAAGGTTTGAATTTGGTATGGATGTTCATAGTGGAGAGTGTATATCACGCTGGGCGTTGGGGGCAAATTGAGGGGTGCGTGCAAAATCTGTCAGGCCGTTTGGCCGTATCCCGTTTACCTCACCCCCCGCTCGGCGCTAGCGCGCCTCGCCTCCCCCTCTCCGTAGC
>DYGW01000342.1 GCA_020724485.1 Thermoflexus sp.
TGTCATTGCAGGCTTCGGGTGGCGAACCTTGGAGGGACCGAATGGCGAACCACGCGGGAACTTCGGGTTCGCCAAAGTTCTCGCCGATACGAAAACGGCGGGCACAAGGCCCGCCGTCATGGTCGAGGATCAGTCAAGGACGGCTGTGCGTCACTCCGCCTGCAAGGCGGCGATCAAGGGGCAGCGCACCCGGCCGCGAATGGCATTGCAGCGCTGCACGAGCTCGGACAGCGCCGCTTCGATGCGCTGCAGGTCAGCCAGTCGTTCGCGAACGTCAACGAGTTTGCGCTGAGCCTGCGCACGCGCCTCGGCGCAGTGCGATCCGTCCTCGAGCTTGAGCAGTTCGGACACCTCGTCGAGACTGAAGCCCAGCCGCTGTGCCGACTTGATGAAGCGGACGCGGCCAAGCTCGTCGGCGCCGTAACGGCGGATAGTTCCCTGCGGCCGATCTGGTTCGGGCAACAGCCCCTTGCGCTGGTAGAAGCGGATGGTTTCGACATTGACGCCAGCCGCGCGCGCCAGCGCGCCGATCGTCATCGCCTCGATCTCGGGCGTGCTGTTCATGGTCTTGACTCCGTACTTAAGTACGGAAGTAAGCTTACTCCATGAAACCAGACACCCCAACTGCGCAAGGCAGTACCGGAGGCGGCCGTGCGGCGCTCGCGGCCGGATTCGTCTCGGCCATCCTCGCATCGACCTGCTGCCTCGGGCCATTGGTGCTGATCACGCTGGGCTTCTCAGGGGCATGGATCAGCAACCTGACGGCCCTCGAACCCTACCGCCCGATCTTCATCGGCGCGGCCCTCGTCGCGTTGTTCCTCGCCGGGCGACGCATATGGGCGAAAGCCCCGGCGTGCGAACCCGGACAGGCCTGCGCGGTGCCGTCGGTTCGGCGCGGCTACGAGCTGCTGTTCGGGATCGTGGTCGCCCTGGTGATCGTGGCGCTCGGCTTCCCGCTGGTCGCGCCCTGGTTTTACTGAACGGAGGTTTTATGAAGAGATTGCTTGGTTTTCCGATGCTGACGCTCGCCCTGATCGTGAGCGTGCCAGTCATCGCCGCGACAAAGACCGTCACCCTGTCAGTGCCGGGCATGAACTGCGCCGCCTGCCCGATTACGGTCAAGAAGGCGCTCGGCAAGGTGCCGGGCGTGGCCAAGACGGACGTGAACCTCGACAAACGACAGGCGACCGTGACGTTCGACGACGCGCGGGCGAATGTAGAGGCGCTGACGCGGGCGACCCAGGATGCTGGCTACCCCTCGACGGTGGTCGGGAGCGTGAAGTGACTGCCGTCGTTCTGGAATCGACGTTGACTTGTCCGGAGTGCGGTCACACCAAGACCGAGACCATGCCTACCGATGCCTGCCAGTGGTTCTATGAGTGCGAGGCCTGCCACGCCATACTCAAGCCCAAGCCCGGGGACTGCTGCGTCTATTGCTCCTACGGCACTGTGCCGTGCCCACCAATCCAGGAGCGTGGCAGAGGTAGTTGTTGCGCCAGCTGAGCGCCAGTCTCAAGCTGAAGGAAAGCCCAGCAGCCGACGCTGCTCGCCCCAGTCGCGAGGCAGCAGGTCTTGGCGGCCACGCAGCGTGTGCAGATTCAGATGCCGGGGCTGGCGTCCGTCCAGGATGGCCTCGACGATGTCGGGGGCCAAGAGGGTCAGGCGCAGCACCTCGGCCACCCAGCCGGGCTCCAACTTCAGGGCGCGGGCCAGGTCGGTCGTCGTGGGATAGCGCCCCTCCTCGAGCAGCCGCTTCCAGTAGAAGGCCTTGCCGAGCGTCTTGATCATCGGCGCATCCAGGCCGCCC
>DYGW01000343.1 GCA_020724485.1 Thermoflexus sp.
CTCACCGAAAAATGCCCATAGATGCGATTGTTGAGATGTGCAAAGTCGAGCTTAGGGATTGCGCTGCTGCGGGCATGGTGGAGGTTGTACCGGAGACGGGTCAAGCGGTGGTGGAAGCGCACCAAAGACCGGCTGCCGCGCCACTGGCAGCCGAAGTCGCCTGACGATTGTCCCCGTTGCCAGGCAGAAACGCGGACGGTTGCGCGCGTTGAGCCGACCGAAAAACCAGCGCCCTATTCGGAACGTAAGAGCCCACAGGGTCGCAAAAAGCGACTGGATACGGCGGGTTGGGCCTGCTCGAATGAAGCGTGTGTGTACTTCGGCGAGACCGATGCGAGCCGACATGCGTTGGTTGGGCACGGGAAGATAGGTCAGGACAAGACGATCCAGCGTCTGATGTGCGCCGCGTGTGAGACGACTTTCAGTTGTCGGAAGGGTACGCCTCTGTATTACGCGAAAACTGACCCGGCCGAGATCGCTGAAGCGTTGTGGTGGCTAGCGGAAGGAGTCGATCGCACTACTTGTACTGTTGAGCCCTGACTATTTCCCCCCATCCACAGACAGGATTTGCCCGGTGATCCAGTTAGCGTACTGCGATGTAAGGAAGAGCACACTATAGGCGATATCTTCAGGGGTGCCCAGGCGCTTCAGGGCGATGTTGTTGATCAGCGCGCGTTGTCCCTCTTCGCCGTAAGACTGCCACTGGCGCTCGGTGGCCGGATTGCTGCGCACGAACCCCGGCGCGATGCTGTTGACGGTTATGTTCCAGGGGCCTAACTCGTGGGCAAGCTGGCGCGTCAGATTCACCAGCGCGGCTTTGGCAGCCGCATAGGCCTGGATGCCAGTTAGGCTGATGCCCAGCCCGGCCCCGCTCGAAACATTGACAATACGCCCATTACGGGCAGCTTTCATGCCGGGCGCGACCGCCTGACAGAAGTAGAAGGCCCCCGTCACGTTCACATCCAGGATGCCGCGCCAGTCTTCCGGCGACACTTCTTCCAGCGGGCGACCAGTCTGCCCCAGCACGCCGCCCGCATTGTTGACCAGGATATCTACCTGAGGGGCAGTACGCAGCGCCGCAGCGACGAAATCATACACCTCATCGCGCCGGACGATATCTACCGCCCGCGCTTCGCACAACCCTTCGGCCTCGCGGCACAACGCGCGGGTTTCAGCCAGTTCATCGGCCAGCACGTCACATGCCCAGACGCTGGCTCCCCGGCGGGCGTATTCCAGGCTGATCTGGCGGCCCAGGCCGTGGGCTGCGCCGGTGACAATCACGGTTTTGTGGTGGAAGTCAATGTTCATGGGAGCCATACTTTCTGGTAGGGGCGGTTCACGCGCCGGTGCTCCGCCCCGAAGTCGGCGTCAGCTCAGATCGTAAAGCGCCGCGAACTTGTTTTCGAGATAGTCCAGGTACGGCTGGACGACCAGTTCGCGCCCGGTGCTGCGCGCCAGCAGTTCGTTGGCTGTATAGGCGCGCCCGTGCCAGTAGATGTTCTCGGTCAGCCAGCCCAACAGCGGCGCGTAGTCGCCCGCCGCCAGCGCATCATCCAGCCCGGCAACCTGGGCGTGCGCCGCTTCGAGCAGTTGGGCGGACATGATGTTGCCGATCGTGTAGGCGGGGAACGCGCCGAAGCTGCCGCCCGACCAGTGCACGTCTTGCAGTGCGCCCTCGCTGTCTGTCTGCGGCACCACGCCCAGGTATTCACCCATCTTGGCCCGCCAGAATTCGGGCAGGTCGGCGATAGTCAGCGCTCCCCCCAGCAGGGCCATCTCGACCTCGACG
>DYGW01000093.1 GCA_020724485.1 Thermoflexus sp.
CTCCCTTCCCCCCTCGTGGGGGAAGGGCCGGGGAGGGGGGGACAAACACGTTCACAACTTGTTCGTGGACCCCCTGCTGCCAGGGCTGTTGACACGTCATGCAATCCGTTGTATGCTGTTTGCAAGCGCTTACGGCCATTTTTCATCATTGTAATTATTATCACTCCAACGACACCACATCACACTACCAGGGCCAGGCAATCCGTAAAGCCGCGAGTCGCGGGAAAGACTCTCTCGAAGCCAGAAGGCTTTGCTTGAATGGTGGGAGAGTGGCGCCGATGAAACCGAGCTTGCAGGAGATCGCCGAGCGTGCGGGGGTTTCTACCGCGACAGTCTCGCGGGCGCTCAACGGGCGTCCGGGAGTCAACGCCGAGACCCGCGCGCACGTCCTGCGCATTGCGCGCGAGACGGGCTACATGCCCAACATCGCGGCCAAAGGTCTCGCCACTTCGCGCAGCTTTGCCCTGGGATGTATCAATTACACGCGCAGCCCGCAACCCATCTCCAGCTATCACGTTCAGATTGTCCAGGGCATTGACCAGGAAGCCCGCCAGCACGGCTATCACGTGATCACGACGTTTGTTGATGCTGAGATGATGGCTGATGTCATGCGGCTCTCCTTGATCGCCGAGCAACGGGTTGACGGGTTAGTTCTGGTGGGGCCAGCGCTCAAAGCCTCGTTCATCATCCAGTTATACAACAGTCAGCTCCCGATTGTGCTGGTTGACAATCTGCTGCCCGAAACCTGCATTGACGCTGTTGTCTGCGACAACGTGGGGGGCACTTATCGCGCCACGCGCCACCTGATTGATGAGCACAACCTGCGCAGGCTGGCGTTCTTCTCCGGCCCCGCCGATTGGTTCAGCAGCCGCGAGCGCAGGCAGGGATACGAGCAGGCCCTGCGCGAGATCGGGCAGGAGCCGCTGGTCATTTACATGCCGGATACGACGGTCAATATGGGCTATGGGGCGATGCTGGAGGTGCTGGATAGTCACCCCGACCTGGAAGGCGTGGTGGCGGTGAACGATGCCACTGCCGTTGGCGTGATCCGCGCCTCTAAAGAGCGCGGACGCCGCGTCCCCGACGACCTGGCTGTGGTGGGCTTCGACAACGTCACCTGGGGGCCGCTGCACGATCCGCCACTGACGACGGTGCGCATGTTCAAGCACGAGACGGGCATCCAGGCGGCGCGCCGCCTGATTGACGTGATTGAGCGGGGCGCAACACCCGGCTTTGAGCTACGGCTGGGCACCGAGCTGATTCTGCGTGAATCGTGCGGGTGCCGGCCCACCAGCGAGCCGACTTACAGCGATCACGGTAGCTAATCATCCGCTCTGCAAGCCGGCGGGTAGACGGCTAGAAAGGAGGAACGCGACGAAACCAGGGTTGTGGAGCAGGGTTTGAACGACACCCATTCGCCCAATGAGCTTAGATCGCATTCAACAGAGTTCAGAGGAGAAGCGTGAAATGACAAAGTATGTCCGTATTGCTGTACTGGTCTTGCTTGTTGCGGCGCTCCTGCCGGTCTCTGCCGTCATCGGCAGCGCCGCCGGCGCCCAGGGCAAGGTCGCGTTGCGCGTGACGAACTGGGCGGGCGTGGAGGAGGCCGCCGAGTTCCAGGAGATCGTGGACGCGGTTAACGCGGCGTCTGAGACTTTTGAGATCGTGTACGAGCCGAAGCCGGATGCCTACTACACACAGCTCCAGACTGCGCTGGCCGGTGAGACAGCCCCCGATCTGTTCTGGCTCGATCAGGACCACATGGCCTGGGCCTATGAGGGAGTGCTGTTGGACATCTCCGACTACCTGGCGGCGGACGACCGCGATGTAGCCAACCCGGATGACTACTTCGCCGGCGTCTGGCAGACAGTGGCGCTGGCAGACGGTATCTACGGCCTGCCCTGGATCGCCCAGCCTGTGGTGCTCTTCTACAACCGGGACATCTTCGACGCGATGGGCGTGGAATATCCCACTGCCGACTGGACGTGGGAGCAGTTCCGCGAGGCTGCCGTGGCGCTGACAACCGAGAATCACTACGGCTTCACCATGAACGGCTGGCCGCCGATCCATATGTTCATCTGGTCGTTCGGCGGGGAAGTGATCAGCGAGGACCTCAAGACCTCGCCCATTGACACCCCTGAAGCGATGGCCGGCGCCGCCTTCTATGCCGGGATGATCTGGAACGAAGAGTGCTGCCCGTCTGAGCAGACTATCGCCGAGCAGGGCTTTGGCGAGATGTTCAAGGCCGGCAAGGTCGCCATGTTCATGGGTGGCGCGGCGGACGATCTGGACCGCGTCGAGGGCCTGAACGTGGGCATCTCGCCCGTGCCCAAGGGCGTGACGGGCGAGAATG
Source organism: Thermoflexus sp. (assembly GCA_020724485.1). Classification (GTDB taxonomy): domain Bacteria; phylum Chloroflexota; class Anaerolineae; order Aggregatilineales; family Aggregatilineaceae; genus UBA2029. The sequence continues at coordinate 2,354 of DYGW01000093.1, forward strand.
TCACCTTCGCCTGGACGGCGGCCACGGTGATCAACGCCAAGACCGAGTACCCCGACGAGGCCTACGAGGCGCTGGTGGCGCTGACCGAGGGCATCCACAACTGGAAGATCGTCTCGCCGCGCGTCTCACAGGCGAACGTCGAGCACCTTGTCGCGTCCGAGCCGCGCAAAGCCGCCAATGCCGAGGCGATCCTGGAGGCGGTGCCGTACATGCGCGCCTTTCGCATCATCCCGCGCTTTGGCGAGTGGAGCACCATCTTCTGGGAGGACTTCCAGGCGCCACTGTTCCGCGGCGAGGACACGGTCGAGAATCTGGCCGCCGACGCCCGCATCTTGCTGGAAGACGTGCTGCCCAAGTAGCACGCGCTGGTGTTCGATGCAGCAGGAGCGAGGCGTGTCGCTCCTGCTGCCTACCCGGCAGGGTGTTGCGCGGGAAGGAGGTGCGCCATGACCAGCGACTCTGGCGCTTTTGCCACGTATTACCCGACGTTGTTGCGCTATGCGGCTGTGGCGGTGGGCCTGGCCGTTCTCATGTATGGGGTCTACCGTCTGTTGCGCTGGCTGGGCGTCAAGCGCGAGGCCGCCACAGGGTTCGCCCTGGTTCTGCCCTGGGTAGTCGGCTTTTTGGGGTTCGTGTTGTTTCCGATTGCGCTTTCCTTTTATTTGAGCTTCACCGAATATAACGTGTTGTGGGACAAGCCCCGGTCGCTGGAAGACCCGCTGTTCAACTACAAACGCGCCCTGTCAATCAGAGTGGTTGAGCTGGATGAAGGGCAGCGCCCGTTGCAGGTACTGGGCGTGCTGGAATCGCCCTCGCCCGAAACGGTGCGCTTCCGCGAACTGGATCGCATTCGCTGGGGAGGCAAGACCTATCTGATCGGGGCCACCGACCCCTTTTTTCTCAAGGCAATCTGGCTGACCCTGCGCTATGCCGTCCTCAATATCCCGCTGGGGTTGGTGGGGGCGCTGTGCGTGGCCCTGCTGCTCAATCAGAAGGTCAAGGGGATAGGCTTCTGGCGCACGTTGTACTATCTGCCCGCGGTGTTGCCGGCGGCAGCGGTGGCCCTGTTGTGGTTCTGGCTCTTTGCGCCCACCAGCGGCCTGATCAACAGTATGCTCAAGCCTGTCTACAATCTGCTGGACATGCAGCCAATGGGTTGGTTCACCGAGAAGGACCTGGTGCTGCCTTCGTTTGTGATTATGGGGTTGTGGGGCGTGTTCGGGGCAAACACGGTCATTCTGCTGGCCGGGCTGAAGAACATCCCCGCCGAGTTATACGAGGCCGCAGCGATTGACGGGGCGGGCACGTGGACGAAGTTCCGCCACATTACCATTCCCATGCTCAGCCCGGCGCTCTTCTACAACCTGGTCACTGGCACCATTGCGGCCCTGCAGATTTTCACCCAGCAGGCGTTCATCCCCACCAACCGCGACGACGGCTGGTTTGTCAACTGGTTTGTCTACAACGAGGCGTTCAACTTCGGGCGGATGGGCTATGCGTCAGCGCTGGGGTGGATGCTGACGCTGATGATCGTGGTGTTGACCCTGTTCATTTTTCGTTCTTCGTCGGCCTGGGTGTTTTACGAGGGCATGCGACGCGATAGGGGAAAGGGGTGAGCGATGGCTGCTGAAACGGCAGTGCCCCGTGCGCTGTCGCGCGAAGACCGGTTGGCGCGCCGGCGCCGGCTGCAACACCTGCTCCAGCGCATCCTGATCTATACTTTGCTGGTGCTGGGGGCGTTGATCATCCTGGTGCCATGCCTCTGGATGGTTTCCACGTCTCTGAAAGTTGAGAAGCGTCTTTTCGACCAGCCGCCGCAGTGGATTCCTGACCCTATTGCGCCGGAGAACTATATCGAGGCCTGGCAGAAGCTAGCCAGTATTGCGCCCGGCCTGACCTTCTGGCGCATCATGGGCAATACGCTCTTCATCACAGCGCTGGCCATGTTCGCCGAGATGTTCAGCGCCTCCATCGTCGCCTATGGTTTTGCGCGGTTTGAGTTCAAAGGGCGCGGTGTGCTTTTCTTCATCATGCTCTCCACAATGATGATTCCCGCCACGCTCACGCGCGTCCCAACCTTCTTGATCTGGAAACGGCTGGGTCTGCTCAACACTTACGACCCGATGACCGTGCCCGCCTGGTTTGCCTGGGGGCCAGCCTACGTGTTTCTGTTGCGCCAGTTCTTCCTGACCATCCCGCGCGAGATGGAAGACGCCGCCACCGTAGACGGGGCCAACCCGATCCAAACCTACTTCTACATTATGCTCCCCCTGGTCAAGCCGGCCTTTCTGGCGATTGGCGTGCTCTCGTTCCAGGGCAACTGGAACAACTTTGAAAGCCCGCTGATCTACCTCAACACCACCCAGATGTTCCCGCTGGTGCTATCAATCAAGTTCTTCCAGCAGTCGCTTTCCAAAGAAGCGCCCAAATGGCACTACATGATGGCCATGACGACGATGATGGCGGTGCCCATCCTGGCGCTGTTCTTCGCCGCGCAGCGCTATTTCATCGAGGGGCTGACCGTCGGCGCGGTGAAAGGATAGGGGACATGCGCGCAGTGGATGGTACACTCCGCCGCCTGACGATTGTGGCCAGTCTGGTCGTTCTGGTCAGCGCGAGCGAGCCAGCTCTGCCTGTTTCTGCCCAGGACGGCGGGCCGCACCCTGGCCCTGAGTTGATCAACCTGGACCACCTGCTGTTCCTGACCGAGCCGGTCCAGTTTGGTGATCTGCCCGTCGCCATCGTGCACATCTACTCCGAATACCCTGAGTACGAATGGGTGGATGCGGCGGGCGAGGGCATCTCGGCGGTGGACGACGTGGCGCGGGCGGCGCTGGTCTACCTGGGGTACTACGAGCAGACCGGTGACGTGCACGCGCTGGAACAGGCGCGGCTGTGCCTGAACTTTGTGCGTTACCTGCAGAACGACGACGGCACGTTTCACAACTTCGTGTACGACCGTGAGGGGACGATCAATACACAGGGCCACACCAGCTACAAGTCGCTGGGCTGGTGGGCGGTGCGCAGCCTGTGGGCGCTGGCCGAGGGGTACCGGGTGTTCAGCGGCGTTGATCCCGCTTACGCCGCCGAGCTACAAGCCAGCTACCGGCTGACCGAGTCGGCGCTGGCGGCGGCCCATAGTGAGCACTACGGCGAGTACAATCTGGTGCATGGTATGCGCATCCCTGCCTGGATTCCCAATGGCTCAGCCGATGAAGCGTCGGTGGCATTGCTGGCGCTGACCGCTTACTACCGCGCCGATCCGAACCCGGCCACCCAGGTGCTGATCGAGTACGTCGCTGACGGTATCGCCCAGTATCGCCTGGGCGACAGCCTGACCTATCCCTTTGGTATGCACCCGGTTACCACCAACGCCCCCGGCTACTGGCACGCCTGGGGCAGCCACCAGGTCCACGCGCTGGCCGAGGCGGGCGCGGCGCTAGGTCGCCAGGATTGGATCGACTCCGCTGCCCAGGCTGCCGACACCTTCCTGGTGCGCCAGCTTGTGTTTGAGCACATCAAGGAGATCGGTATCCTCCCCCGGCGGCTTGGGCAGATCGCCTATGGTACCAATATGATGGTACAGGGCTACATGGCGCTGTACCACACCACAGGCGATGCGCGCTATGCCCAGTTCGCAGGGCTGGCTACCTCGTGGTTCTTCGGGAACAACATGGCGGGCGTGCCGGTGTACGATCCCGCCACCGGGCGTTGCTTCGACGGGCTAGACGGCACGGTGGAATGGCGTGTCAACCGCAACGCGGGCGCCGAGTCCACCATCGAGGCGTTGCTGGCCTTGCTGGCTGTCAGCCGCAGCCCGCTGGCGCTGCGCTACCTGGACTACCGCGAGATCGAGGTGCGACCCTACGTGATCGTCGAGGCCGAGCAGGGGCGGCCTGCCACTGGCAAGCCCGACCTGCGCACCCGCGACTGGACGGGCGAGGCCTACTTCAGCGGCGGGCACTACTACAGCCTGGGCGAGGGCGATGTGCTGGCCGTGCCTTTTCACGCGCCGCAACCCGGCGACTACTGGCTCTACACCGCCTACCAGCGCGAGGCCGTCGCCGCGCGCGAACTGCAGCTTGTCGCGCCGCGCGCCCCCGCTCCGATCGTAGTCAATGGTGTGCTGGACGAGTGGGACGATGTCCCGGTCTTCTCGGCCAACACGGCCCGCCAGTTTCTGCGGGGGGCTGCGCTCTGGCGCGGGCCAGAGGTGGACAGCTTCGATGTCCAGTTCATGTGGGACGACGAGCATCTTTACATCGCGGCTACAGTGCGTGATCCTGTACACGAGCAGGACGAGGTTGGGCCGGGCGTGTGGCGTCAGGACGCGCTGTGGGGCTACATTGATGCTACGGGGCGCGGCACGCGCTTGAGCGCCAAGTTCACGCTGGCTCAGACGCCGCAGGGATCGCAGGTGTGGGACTGGATCGCGGGGACGTGGCTGCCCCAGGCCAGGCTCGCCTGGCAGCCGCTCGAGACGGGCAACGGCTACATCTACGAGGCGGCGCTCCCCTTCCGCTCGCTGCGCGTCGATCGCCCGGAGCCAGGGAAAGTCCTGGGCGTCGAGGTCGGGCGCGGCGTGGGCGGGGATTCGTTCCTGGACCTGACGGGAGCCGACCCCGACACCGCCGCCAACCTGGCCGATCTGATGCTGGTCAACGACTTGAGCGATCTGGATGCGCTGGGCGGTGCCGAGGTCGTGCTGACGAGTGGCGCGCACGCCGTCGCGTTGGGCGTGTCATTGGACGGCGGGCCGCAAATGATCCTGCCCGCCAATACAGCGCCCGACCGCCGCTACCTGTGGCTGGATCAGGTGGGTGACGGCCCGCTCAGTCTGGAAGCGGGCGCACATATCTTGAACGTGACCTATGCCGGGACAGAGCCAGGCCGCCGCGTCGTGGTTGACGGGTTCCTGGTTCAGCCTGTCGTGGCCCGGCGTGTTTTTGAAGGACCGGACGGCGCGTGCCTGGTGCTGATCGTTGACACGCGGACGGGTGACATCACCGTACAGGAAGGCTAGCGAGGCATTGCCGTGCAAAATGCGCTGGCTGTCACCTGGGAAACAGTGCGCGATTGGTGGAGTGGCATGGTCGGGCTGGCAACCCTGAATCTGCTGTGGCTGGGCCTCTGCCTCACTGTGATCCTGGGTCCTCCCGCCACCGCCGGGATGTATGCCGTGACGAATAGCATCGCGCACGGCAAAGGCCACCATATTGGGGATTTCGTCGAGGCAGCGCGCCGCTATGGCTGGCTGAGCCTGCGCTGGGCGCTGGCGAACCTCCTGGTGGGCGTCGCCCTCGCTGTCAGCTTTGTTTTTTATGGTGCAGTCGAGGGGAGCATAGCGTTCCTGATCCAGGTTGGACTGGCGTGTGCCGGTGCGCTGTGGATCACGGTGCAGTTCTATGTGTGGCCCTTTCTGATCGAGCAGGAGCAAAAGCACCTGCGGATCGCCTTGCGCAATGCACTGCTGCTCACCCTGGCTAACCCGCTGTATACTCTGGTTCTGCTGATCGTGGCCGGGCTGGTGATAGCTTTCAGCCTGGTCGCTATCCTGCCTCTGGGCGTTTTCACGCTGAGTTTCTTGTCGCTATTGGGCAACCGGGCCGTGATCGAGCGGCTGGCCGCCTACGGCAAGCTCCCGTCCGCTGGTCGCCCACCAGTTTCAGGAGAAGAGTCATGACCCCCTCGCTCAAGTTGACGCGATACGCCGGAAACCCAATCCTGATGCCCTCCACCCATAATCCCTGGGAAACCGACAATGTGTTCAATGCTGCCGTGGTGCAGCACAACGGTCTGGTTTACATGTATTACCGCGCCCAGGGCCTGGATCGCATCTCGCGTATTGGGTGCGCCATCAGCACCGACGGCTATCACTTCAACCGCCTGGAGAAGCCTGTGCTGGAACCGGGGAACGAGTTTGAAGTCTTCGGCGTCGAAGACCCGCGTATCACCGAACTTGACGGCGTGTACTACATGCTGTATACGGCGTATTCGCTGCACGGCACGCGCGTGGCCCTGGCGCGCAGCACCAATCTAATCGCCTGGGAGCACCTGGGGATTGTGCTGCCCGACGAGGATAACAAGGATGCCGCGCTGTTCCCCCGCAAGATCGGCGGGCGTTATGTCATGTTCCATCGCCGCCCGCCGGATATGTGGATCGCGTATTCCGACGACCTGCTGCACTGGACCGACCACCAGATCATCATGAGACCGCGCCCCGGCACGTGGGAGAGCGTGCGCATCGGGGCGGGCGGGCCGCCGTTCCACACCGAGGGCGGCTGGCTGGTCTTCTACCATGGCTACAATGAGCCGCACGTGTACTGCCTGGGCGTGGCGCTGCTCGACCTGAACGACCCCGCCCGCGTGCTCAAGCGGCAGGACGAGCCGATCCTGTGCCCCGGCACGCCCTGGGAGTACTGGGGCGACGTGCCGAATGTCGTCTTCACCTGTGGCGGCATCGAAACGCCGGACGAGTATCTGATCTATTATGGCGGTGGCGATCACGTCATGGCCGTGGCGTCGGCCAGCAAACGCGACGTGGCCGCGTTCATCAAAGGATGAGTGGATATGGTGCCAGACCCCGCTCCCCTGGGATTAGGGCTGGTCGGCGCGGGCGGCTTTGGCGGGTTCTGCCTGGCCGCCTTCGCCGAAATGCCGGAGATCAGAGTGGTTGCCGTCGCTGATACGGGCCTGGGGCGTGCCCAGGCCGCAGCACCGGAGGGCGCGCGTGTCTATGGGGACTACCGGGCGATGCTTGACGATCCGGCAGTGCAGATCGTGGCGATCAACACGCCGCCCCATCTCCATGCCGACATGGTACGGCAGGCCGCTGCCGTGGGCAAGCACATCTTCGTCGAAAAGCCCCTCGCCACCTCCCTGGAACAGGCCAGGATGGCCGTTCAGGCGGCGCGCGCTGCCGGTGTGCAGATCACCGTTGACTACGTGCTACGCTTTCATCCCCTGCACCGGCTGGCTGCCGAGATCGTGCGCAGCGGCGCGCTGGGCAGGCTCCAGCACTGGTCGTTGGAGAACTTCGCCACGGACGAGGGGCTGCCCGCCGATCATTGGTTCTGGGACCAGGAGCAGAGCGGCGGGATTCACGTCGAGCATGGTGTTCACTTCTTCGACCTGTGCAACCACCTGGCCGGCGCTGCGCCGAATGCCGTCTCTGGCTGGGCGCAGCGCCGGGCCGATGGGCGCATTGACCGGGTCAGCGCGACCGTCCGTTATGGCGATGATGTGCTGGCGACGTTCTACCACAGTTTCACGCAGATTCGCCGGATCGAGCGGACAACCATTCAGGTCAACTGCTCGCGGGGTTACCTCACGCTCTTGGGCTGGATACCCACAGACCTGATCCTGACAGGGATGGCGGACGAGGCAGGGCTGGCGGAGCTTGCGCGCTTGCTGGGAGATCGTCTGGTCATCGAGGAGCGCTTCGAGAGCGTTGCCAGAGTGTTCCGGCATGGCGGCGCTGTCGAGCAGATTGCAGCGCAGGTGCAGGCGCATGTCGAAGCGCCGGACCGGCAAGGCGACTATAAGCGGGCGATCCAGGCCGGGATGCGCAACCTGACGGGTGCCATTCGCGGAGACGAGGCACTGGTCGTGAGTGCCGAGGACGGGCTGTCGAGCCTGGCCATCGCCCTGGCGGCGACGGAAAGCAGCGCTCGCCAGAGCGCCATCTCGCTGGCGCGCGTCGTCGTGTAGGCAGGATGTCGCCCCCGCTGCCGGCCCCTGTCGAAGAGGCAAGACACGCCGCGCTGGAAGTTCTGCACCACAACGCGCGCGGCCCGTACCGCGCCCTGCCGCGCACCGCGGGCTGGGGTTATCCCGAAGCCTACACGCGCGACCTGATGCTGTCGGCGCTGGGCATCCTCACGACCGGCGACGAGCGCTTGATCGGCGCGCTGCGGCGGGTGCTGGATGCGCTGGCGCGGAACCAGTCGCCGCGTGGACACATTCCTGGCCTGGCCCACAACCCTGAAGATCGAGGGTCGAGCGACACCACGCCTCTGTTTCTGATCGCTTTGACGCTGTTCCGGCGCGTCACGGGTGAGGCGGGCTGGCTGGACGAGGCCGCGCACAAGGCCCTGCTATGGGTGCAATTTCAGAGTCCGGAGGATCGCGAGCTGGTCGCCCAGCAGCCGACCACCGACTGGCGTGATGAACAGTGGGTGCCCGGCTACGGCCTGTATGTCAATGTCCTGGTCTATGTCGCGTTACGTCTGTGGGGGCTGCACGAGCAAGCCGGCGCGCTGCACAGGCGGATTAACCGCCCGGTGGTGCTTGGCGGGCGCAAGTCGCCACAGGTTCTTGAGGGACTGGCCATTCCCGGCAAAGCGCATTACGCGCTGTGGTCGTTCAAGGTTCATTACAACGATCGCTTCGATCTGCTGGGCAACAGTCTGGCGATCCTCTCAGGTATCGCGTCACCCACGAGGGCGCGCCGGATAGTCGCGTGGATCGAGGCGGAATGCAGGCGGCTGCGCGCAGCGGGCAAGCTCCACGGCAACCTGCCACCGTGCTTATTCCCCTATATCGAGCGCAACGACCCCGACTGGCATCCGCGCTACGAGCAGCATAACCGCCCCGGCGACTATCACAATGGCGGCATCTGGCCGTTCATCTGCGCGCTGTACGTCGCTGCCCTGGTCGCTACCGGGTACCACTCGCTGGCGCGGCGCAAACTCCTCGCCTTGACCGAGATCGTCCGGCCCGCGCGGGCAGCCGTTGTCACGTATGGCTTCAACGAATGGCTGCGGGCACAGGACGGCGCCCCCGCCGGACAAGATTGGCAGACGTGGTCGGCGGCGCTGTATCTGTACGCGGTGGCGGCAGTCGAGCAACGCCAGGCCCCCTTTTTTGAAGCGTTGCGCCCGGCCTAGCCGCTCCCCGCAAACGAGATAATCTCTGCCGAATGGGGCGCTATCACCAAGGCTTGCGCCCTTGCGGCGTTGCGCAGTGTCACGTGCTGCGCTTCGGGCAGCGGATTGTAGACCAGATAACTGCGAAGGGCTGGGGGTGGCAGGCGGCGTAGCTCCAGGCACGGGACATCCAGGCACAGACACAGCACCTCCGGGGTATCCACCTGACCCAGTGCATCGAAGAGCAACGCGCTCCAGAAGACCTCACCCGCACCATACAATTCCTTGCCCAGCTTGGCGGTGTGCTCAAATTCCGCAGTCGCCAAATCCTCGTAGGGGATATGAGGGCACGGGCCGCGCCGCAAAGCTTCAGGCAGGTACGGGTCAAAGAAGGCGTAGTTATGGCGGCGCTGCAGGTTCGCGAACGCGGCCATAAGAGTCACAGGGCCAAGCCCGGCGCGCAGTAGCTCCGGCCAGGCGATCAGGACTTCCACATTCTCCTTGAAAGCGGGGTAGCACAGCGACGCGCAGGCCTGGAACATGCCGCGCGAATCGTAAAAGGGCACGGTGGGGTCCTTGGCCCAGTAGCCCATGCGCAGGGAGAGATTCACGAAATCAGCGGCCATAGTGGCCCAGTCGGTGCCCGCGTCGTAGCCCATTTGCTGCAGGCAGCCGGCACTTGCGGCGGCGAACGAAAGCTGCTGAGGCTCGTGGGTCAATTGGTGCGGTGGAAGCTGGTGCATCGTCCGGAGCGCGAGGGCTGCCTCGCGCAGGTGATCTGCTTCCCCACCGCTTAGCTGGTGGGCGATCACGCACCCGGCAGCGTAAAGTCCCCCTACGCTCACGTTCAGCAGGCTGCCGCGCGCCTGCCACCGCTCGGCGTCTGCAAAAAGCGGGAACAGGTAGTTTGTGTGGCGCGCGAGCTTCTCCGCGCCGTGCAGCGCGCGGAAAAACATCGCCCGCAGCGTCTCGTCCCCGGTCAGATAAGCTACCCAGGGCAGCTTGATCAGCGCATTCTCCAGGAAATACCAGGTATCCATGAAGCTGTCGCCTGGGAATGCCGGGAAGGTGTTCGCCACATAATTCAGGGCTGGGCGATCAAACAGGGGGAGCGTCTGGCGAATGCGCTCGATGATGGCGTGGGCGCGGGGGTCGTGCGCCTCGTCCTGCCATAGTAGAAGCGGCCACAATACGTCGAGCTGGGTCATCAGCTCAATACCGCGCGCCTCATCGCGCTTGAGCGCTGAGCTGCCGCGCACGTAGGCGCGCAGTCCCTCGTGACCGCCTGCCTGAACCCAGCACGCCTCGTCCTGCAGATCGCTGAGTGTCCGCCCAGCCATCTCTCCCCAGGCGATGGTCTCCGGCGGCGCTGCAGGGACGACATCTAACAACGGTACAAGGGCCTGGAGCAGTGCGCGCTGCGCTTCCCAGGGAGATGGCACGTCGGAACGATGACGTTGGGTGAACCACCAGACAAACCGGTGTTCGCCGGGGTTCAGGTTGAACAACGTGCCCGGCATAGTCGGCAGGAGTCCTAGCCCGTAACGTCCTGCGGGGCGGTAGGCCATGACCTCACGCACGGTGAAGTGGTAGAAGCGGTTGGAGACCCATTCGAAACCGTCTGCCGGGAAATAACAAATGCTCTCAAGATGCGTGTCATGATCGTAAAGATAGCCAGCGGCCAGGTCATTGCCAGACAGTCCTTGCTGGTTGACCGTCGGGGCGCGCAGAATCGTCTGCCGCCACGTATGGGCCTGCCGGTCGTTGAGATTGTCAAGGGTTCCCAGCCACAGGATCATCGCAGGGCTGATCTCGACAGCCCGATCAGCCCGCAGGCGTGTCTCCACCCAGAATCCCCCCGCCTGGGCAGTGATTGTCGAGCGCCAGCGATAGCCCTCGCCCGTCCCTGCCAGATGGCCGGGTCCGGCTTGCGTGGGTGTCAGGCCGTCCAGAGGGCGGCTTCCAATGCGAGAAGCAGCAAGCCAGTTGCCGTTATGGTGGACCTCGGTCGTAAGGCCGTACTCGCCTGGCCGGTCTGGCTGCTCGATCCTCACCCGCAGGGCGTCGCTTTCCAGCACGAACATGGTTTCACCTCCGATAGCTGTTGAGCGCATCCTAAAAGAATGGGGGATTTTGGCCGTTCTTGAAAAGAAGGATGCCACCCGGTTAGCTTAAGTAACGACCGAAAGCGCACCGATGAGCCTCCCATGACTACTATCTCACACCCTACCCATCTTCTCAACAATCTGCTGGAACTGCGTGCATTCACCTTGATTGCCAGTTATTTACCTCACCCCCTGGCCTCGCTGCGCTCGGCCTTTCCCCCTCTCCGCTGGCGGAGAGGGGGAAAGGGGGTGAGGTTGCGCGCGGAAGCAACGAACTAGCAATCAGGGTGTGCATTCCCAATTGATGCTGTTGGCGAAATGCCTTCGTAGGGCGTATTGATGCATTAACACGGA
>DYGW01000344.1 GCA_020724485.1 Thermoflexus sp.
GGGGGGGGGGGGGGGGGGGGGGGACAAACACGTTCACGACTTGTTCGTGGACCCTTCGGGAGTCTCGCGCCAGCGCACACGCCCATTTTGTGTTAATATAACGACATAGGAACATTGATACTGCCTGAATTATCCCAGTGACTCCGGGCCTATGGTCGAGATATCCAGTTCTGACAGCTTATTACGGCGCAACGAGCTTCTGTCGCAGGAAATCCGCCGGCGCGTGGATCAGCTCGCGGCGCTGAACACAGTCGCGGCGACCGTCAGCCAGTCGCTGGACTTGCAAGCGACGCTGCAAACGGCGCTGCAGGCTGTGCTCAAGGTGATCCCGGTGGATTCGGCGGGGATCAGCCTGGTGGACGAAGCCGCCAGTGAGCTGGTGCTGCGCGCCCAGCACGGCTGGCACCGCGACTTCGTCACCCAGCCGATGCGCATCCCGCTGGGCAGGGGCATGTCCGGCTTCGTCGTGGCTAACGACGAGGTGCTGGTCACCGGCGACCTGACCGGCGACCCTCGCCTGGCCGTGCCGGAGTTCGCCGACGAGGGCGTGCAGGCGATGGCCCTGGTGCCGATGCACGCGCGCGGGCGCGTGGTGGGCATCCTCAGCGTGATGAGCCATTCGCCCTATGAGTTCGCCGACGACGAGATTCGCGTGCTGCGGGCCATCGCCGATCAGGTGGGTGTCGCGCTCGACAATGCGCGTTTGTACGAGAGCACCAAAGAGCAGTCGAGCCAGTTGGAAGCCATCCTGAACTCGACGGGCGATGCCATCATCGCCACCGATAACCACGGCAACATCAGCCTGATCAACGCCACCGCCGAGCAGCTTTTCGACCTGCGCCGGGCCGAGATCATCGGCCTGCCGCTGCGCCAGGCCCCGCTCCACCCCAAGCTGTGCGCCGGGCTGCGCCGGGCCATGAGCGCCGAAAAGAGCGGCGACACCGTGTTCGAGGTGCCGCTAGAGGATGAGCGCTTCCTGTCGGCCATCGTCTCGCCGGTCTACGCGCACCAGGAGCCGGCGAGCGATCGCCAGGCCGAAGGCTGGGTGATGGTCGTCCAGGATGTGACTCACCTGCGCAAAGCCGAGCAGGCGCGCGTCAACTTCATCCGCGACGCGGCCCACGACTTGCGCAATCCGCTGGGGGTGACACTCAACGCGCTTTCGCTGCTCAGCGAGGAGTGGGGCGAGTCCGGCAGCGCCGCCGAGATCATTGACATCGGCCTGCAAGGACTGAACCGTATGCAGGGTCTCATTGACAGCCTGCTCAACCTGGAGCACATCGAAAGCGGAGTCGGCTTGCAGTGCAAAGACCTGGACGTGCGCGACCTGATCGAACGCTGTGTGTCCGACATCAAGCCGTCCATACTCCAGCGCCGCCAGACGCTCCGTGTCGAGGTGCCGGAGACGCTGCCGCTCATTCAGGGCGACATGCACTGGATGTACCGCGCCCTGATCAATCTGCTGAGCAACGCGCACAAGTACACGCCCGAAGGGGGGGTGATTGCCGTCTGCGCCTACGTGCAAGACGACGACCTGTTCGTGGAGGTGAAAGATAACGGGCCGGGCATCCCGCCCGAAGCGCAAACGCGCCTGTTCGAGCGTTTCTACCGCGTCCCTGGGCCGAACCAGGACATCAGGGGCACCGGTTTGGGGCTGGCCATCGTCAAGACCGTCGTGGAGCAGCACGGCGGGCGGGTGTTCGTGCAAAGCAAAGTCGGCCAGGGCAGCATCTTTGGCATGGCGCTGCCGCTGAGCACCCGGCGTGGGGGGCGCTACGCCCGCGC
>DYGW01000094.1 GCA_020724485.1 Thermoflexus sp.
CGTCGGTGACAGTGCGCGGGAAGGGGTCCGCCTGGGCGCGGGCGAGCGGCGCGCTTGCGGCGAGCAGAGCGAGGGTGAGCAAGACGATTAGGGATCTCAACCCAATGAGGGCTTTCGCCTAGTCTTGTCGCGAGAAACGATCAAATCCAAGTATCATCGTGGCAGGTTGGCGCACATTTGTCACTGTTGATCAAGCATACTGACCGCTTCTCTGGGTGTGAGTATTGTTCCAGCCCCCAGTTTAACCAAAGCGGGTTTCTTCGATTTCTTGTGGTAATTGCGGTCAGAAGTTACGAAAACGCTCCCCTTGTAGTAAATATGTGACCACATGGAAAGAACATCACACTTCCGATTCAGCCAGACTCGTCCCATTTCTTGGTCGTTAGGAGTGATGTCTCGGCTCTCGCAGTATTCTGGATAGTCGAATGGGATATTGGGAAACAGGACTCTGTGAATCCTCTTTTCCAGTTCAAAATCCTCTTCACTCCCCCAAATAGCCCAATCCCAGAAACAGACATCCCAGTAACCAAGAGGTCTCAGAATCTCCACTCCTCTCAGCCCTAAGACAAGAATGCGTTCATTGAACTCCGAGAAAGTGGAAATCCTTTTGTCGCCTAGCTGCCATTCAGAGGCGCTAATCGCTGGCACTCCAAGAAGAATCGTCTTCTTATGATGCGGGATCAACAGCTTGATCGCTTTAGCTTCCGGTTCGTCTTTCTCAAGGGCGATCCGGCAGTTGTGGTCTAATGTTACGCGCAATCTGGTGTCGTGTTGGTCGCTCATGGCTACGAGTTTAGCACGGTTGAATGAAAAGGCGACGAGACCATACAAGACTCGCCGCCTTCACTCTCGAATTCGCGTATAGAGCCGGACCGTATTACCCCTCGCCCTCCGGCAGGACGCGGCAGCACAGCACCAACTGCTTGGCCGCGCGCACGTCATCCACGCGCCTGACCGGCGCGCTGTGCGGCGCTTCGTGCAGCAGTTCCGGCGACTCTACAGCTTCTTTGGCGATCTGCTTCATCACGCCGATGAACTGGTCGCACGCCTCCTTCGACTCCGTCTCGGTCGGCTCGATCAGCAAGGCTTCGGGCACGATCAGCGGGAAGTAGTTGGTCGGCGGGTGGATGCCGTAGTCCATCAGGCGCTTGGAGATGTCCAGCGCATGGATGCCCTCGGCCTCGTCGAAGTGGCCCATGCAGACGAACTCGTGCCCGCAGATGCGGTCGAAAGGCATGGGGTAGACGCCCTCAAGGCCGACGCGGACGTAGTTGGCGTTGAGCACGGCGTGATCGGTGACGGCGCGCAGACCCCGCGCCCCGTGCAGGGCGATGTAGGAGAAGGCGCGCACCATCATCCCGAAGTTGCCCCAGAACGCCTTGACCCGCCCGATGCTCTGCTCCGGCATGACGAAGCCGTAGAGCGGCGGCGTCTCGTCGTCGCCCTCCTCGATGATGTCCACGATCGGGCCGGGCAGGAAGGGCAGCAGCTTCTCGTTAGCGGCAACCGGGCCGCTGCCAGGGCCGCCGCCGCCGTGCGGCGTGCTGAACGTCTTGTGCAGGTTGTAGTGCATCACGTCGAAGCCCAGCTCGCCCGGCTTGGCGATGCCGAGCATGGCGTTCATGTTGGCCCCGTCCATGTACATCAGGCCGCCACAGCCGTGAATGATGTCCACGATCTCTTTGATGTTCGCCTCGAAGACGCCCAGCGTGTTGGGCACGGTGATCATCATGCCCGCCACGTCCTCGCCGCACACCTCTTGCAGCTTGTCCAGGTCTACGTCGCCGTTGGCGTCGGAGGGAATCTCGACGACCTGCAGCCCGGCCATCGCCGTGGTGGCGGGGTTGGTGCCGTGGGCGCTGTCCGGCACGATGATCTTAGTGCGGCCCGGCTCGCCATTGGCCAGGTGGTAGGCGCGGATCATCAGGATGCCGGCGAATTCGCCCTGCGCGCCGGCGGCGGGTTGCAGGCTGGCCCCGGCCATGCCGCTGATCTCGGCCAGCCACGCCTGAAGCTGGTACATTAGCGCCAGCGCGCCCTGCACTGTCGTCGGGTCTTGCAGCGGGTGGGCAGCGGCGAAGCCGGGCAGCCGCGCCATATCTTCGTTGAGGCGCGGGTTGTACTTCATGGTGCACGAGCCAAGCGGGTAGAAGCCGATGTCAATGGCGTGGTTGAGCTGGCTGAGCCGCGTGAAGTGGCGCACGACATCCATCTCGCTCACTTCCGGCAGGTCGAGCGAGTCGCGCAGCAGACCGGCGGGCAGATCGGCCAGCGGCACATCGGGCGCGGGCAGAGTGATGCCCACCCGACCCGGCGAGCCGAGATCGTAAATCAGCGGCTCCAGCGGTGGGGGAGCGCCGTTCTTTTGCAGAATGAGTTCGGTCATGGTGTGTCCCTTATAGTGATCAGCGGTCAGCAGTCAGCTATCAGCGATCAAGAGTGGATGGCCAGCGCCCAGCTCTTAGCTGAAAACTGAGAGCTGATAGCTGAAAGCTCAATGCGCGTGCTCGTGCGACAGGTGAATGTGCGGCTTCTTGGCCTCTTTGAGCGCCTCGACCAGCGTGTCTATCTCGTCGCGCGAGTTCATCTCGGTGACGGCGACCAGCACCTGGTTCTTGCGCGTCTCGTCGTCCTGGGACAGGTCATAGCCGCCGATGATGCCCCAGTGCTCCAGCAGAATGTGGTTGATCTCGCTCACCGGCTTGGGGCAGGTGACGACGAATTCCTTGAAGAACGGCTTGCTCATGTCCACGCTGTAGCCGTCCAGAGCATCAATCTGCTCGGCGGCGTAGTGCGCTTTGTGGTAGCACAACTCGGCCACGCGGCGCAGGCCGCTCTTGCCCATCACGCTCATGTAGACGCACGCGGCCAGGGCCATCAATCCCTGGTTGGTGCAGATGTTGCTGGTCGCCTTTTCGCGGCGGATGTCTTGCTCGCGCGGGCGCAGAGTCATGACGTAGGCGCGCCGCCCATCCTGATCCACCGTCTCGCCGACGATGCGCCCGGCGATCTTGCGCACGTACTCGCTGCGCGTGGCGAAGAAACCCAGGTACGGCCCACCGAAGCTGAGCGGGATGCCCAGCGGCTGACCTTCGCCAACGACGATGTCGGCGCCCAGCGCGCCCGGCGGTCTGAGCAGGCCGAGCGCGATCGGGTCAGTGACGATGCACAGCAGCGCGCCGGCGGCGTGCACGGCGTCGGCCAGGCCGCTGAAGTCCTCGATCTGCCCGAAGAAATTCGGGTACTGGACGACGAGCATGGCCGTGTCTTTGTCGAGCATATCCACCAGGTCGGGCAGTGTGGCGCGGCCCTTGTCACCGACGAACTTCAGGCCGCTGCCCTGGTGGTAGGTGCGGACGACGGCGCGATACTGCGGGTGCACGCCGGGGCTGAGGATGACTTTGCTCCGCTTGCCGCGAAAATGCGCGTTGACCATGGTCACCGCCTCGGCCAGCGAGGTCGCGCCGTCGTAGTGGCTGGCGTTGGCCGCGTCCATGCCGGTGAGCATACACATCATGCTCTGGTATTCGAAGATGGCCTGCAACGTGCCCTGGCTCAGTTCCGGCTGGTAGGGCGTGTAGGCGGTGAAAAACTCTCCGCGCCGCAGGATGTGATCCACCACGCTGGGCACGAAGTGATGGTAGGCGCCCGCGCCCAGGAAAATGGCATAGTCGTTGGCGGCGACGTTGGCGCGGGCCAGCCCGCTGACTTCCCAGGCGACTTCCAGCTCGCTGAGCGGATCGGGCAAATCCAGCGTGGGGAAGCGGAACTCGGCGGGAACCGCGTCAAACAGGTCGTCGAGCGACTCGACGCCGATAGCGGCAAGCATCGCCGCGCGGTCGGCGTCGGTGTGGGGAATGTAGGTCATAGAGTGAACTCCTGGTAAGGCTGTCTTAAGGGGGCACGGGCGTGCCCCCAGGGTCGCGTCAGCGGCGGGCGACTAGGCGTCGCGCCCGGCGCAGTACTTGGCGTAGGCGGCGGCGTCCAGCAGGTCTTTCAGGTCGGCGGGGTTGCTCAGCTTGATCTCGATCAGCCAGCCAGCGCCATAAGGATCGCTGTTGACCATTTCCGGCGAGTCTTCGAGCGCCTCGTTGATGGCGACAACCTCACCGCTGGCCGGGGCATAGACATCTGAAGCAGCCTTGACGCTCTCGACGGTGGCGAACGCCTCGCCTTTGGTGACGGTGCTGCCGATCTCGACTTCGCTCAGGTCAACGAACACGATGTCGGAGAGCTGGTCTTGCGCGTAGTCGGTCAGGCCGATCCTGGCTGTGCTATCTTCTACGCGAATCCACTCGTCGTTCTCAGTGTATTTCGTGTCTTCGGGGGTCTTCCAGTCAGCCATGATTCAATATGTCCTTTCAGTCTCCATGGTAGATAGCGGTAGATCACCTTTGACTTGGTGCTTGATAGGAGAACCATTCGGTCAGAATGGTGTGAAAACGGTTGAAACAGGGATCAACACAACCGCGAAACGATACCTGCTCAGCAAGTTGCCTGTAGATAGCTGATGAACGCGGGGTTTTCACCTCACGAAGTGCGGCTTCCAGAGCCTTCTTAGGGTCGGCTGGCTTGAAGGCGTCAGGGGCAAGTAAGTTCCTCTGGCGGAGCCAGGTGCGCAGGTCGGGCTGGTGTGTTTGCCATCCCAAACACGAATCAACCTGGGGCGAGTCGCTCCATACCCAGATTTCCAGTTCAGGTTCGAGTACGATCACTCTGGCCCGGCCTTCAGCCCAACCATGTCTTTGCAAGCAGTCTTCGAGGTCTTTTTCCAGTTCTGTGACCTCTTGTCTTTCCCGGCCCGATCCCTCATGGTCAAACATGACCAACGAATAACGATACTGATTCACGTAGGGTCTGAGAAAGTTGCGCGCATCTGTCCAACAGCCCGGATCGTGCAAGGGATGCGAAAATACCTCATAGGTAATGGGCCGTATTCCCAGTGCCTCATGGCGGCTCAGCAAACCCCGAAGAGCATATTCTATATTGCGATCAGCGACCAGCGCGATCAAGTCGGGAATCGCGTCCATTACCCCAAAACCCCACTTGCGTACAGTGTGGACAAACTCACTTCCCCACGCCAGTCCGCCAGACGCGGATGCTCATCTCCAGGGACTATGTCTGTTTCACCAGCAGGAGTACGAGCAAAGCACAGTAATTGTTCGGGTTCGGTCAGGCTTAGGATGACGGGCGAATGGGTAGCCAGCAATACCTGCGCGTCGTAGACCGAACTGAGCGACTGAAAAACTGCCTCGACAGCGCGCGGGTGAATGCCGTTTTCTGGCTCCTCGATCAAATAGATGCCCTTGACATCAGGCAGGTAGGCCAGGATGGTTAGCGCCATCATGCGCAGCGTGCCGTCGGAGACGAGCCAGGAAGGGACGCGCAGTCCCGTCTCGTATTCCAGCACCAGATAACGGTGCCGGTCTTCAGGACGCTCCACCGTATCAAGGCCGCGCACATCGGGCAGAGCAGTGCGCAGGTGCTCCACCCAAAGAGATAGGCGTTCCGGATGTTTTTGCTTCAGGTCGTCAATGACCCAGGGCAGATTAGAACCGTCGGGCAGAAACGAACGCGGGCTTTGCGGCGGGCTGGGGCGGCGCATCGCCTCGCTATTGAGCATGATGCGTTGCACGCCTTCGGAGATATATCTCTTGAACCAGGTTGCTGCCGGGAACCTGCTCTCGTCTTCCGGCAGGTTTGCCAGCGCAGATCGTCGCGGTCCCAGCCGGAACATATTGTTCCATTCCGTCGTTTCTGCGCGAAAGTAGTCGTTCCCGCTGCGCTCGATCTTGTTCACAACCTTGCGCCAACCCGCAGGCATGCGCCGATCTGGCTCTGCTGTTATGCGCGAAGGTGGGGAAGGCTCACTAGGAAACAAGCGGGGTAGGGCGTGATTTGCCGGAGGTGCAGAACTGAGTGGAGCAAGCCACAGTGTCTCCGCCAGTATCGCCAACTCTGAGCTTTCTTCCTGGACACCGATCCGCACTTCGTAACGCAACCGGCGGTATTGAGTCAACTGAGGACGCGACAATATTGACGGCGGTATATCCACCTCAATCGCCAGTTCCAGCCATTCAGAGGCATGGTTCCAGGTCAGATCGCGAATGTCGCTGGCGCGTTCATAGACTGCATCGGTCAGGGTGGGCTTGTTGATCAGATCGGCGACGAACGCGATGACATCCAGGAAGGTTGATTTCCCGCTCGCGTTGGGGCCAACCAAGACCTGAAAGGGTCTGAGCGTCTGGCTGATGTGGCGCAATGCCCGGTAGTTTAGCGCCTCGATCTTAGTTAACATGCCCGTCTACCTGACATTCTGTTCCAACCGATGTGCCCTGCGACCCAGTGTATCACAAAGCAAAGAGGCAAACAGCACCACTGGCTGGCTGCCTCTGTCATTGGCCTGAGAGATTCTCTCACCGGGAAGTGAGATTGCCCCGTCGGCGCGCGGAACGCTTTCCAGAGGGATACACCGCCCATCGGGTACGTCAACCTGAGAGTTTCGCGGGAAGCCCCAGTCCAGGCTATTCCCGCTTGCCCCTTCGGTGGCCGCTGTGCCCGGCTGGGCGCGGCACTCTCCCCGGCGGCGGGTGTGTGGCGATAGGTATCAGGTGTCGTCTTCGATGCCCAGCCAGGCGAAGAGCGCCTGGCGCACCTCCGAGGTCAGCACCATGTTCATAGCCAGATGGCCAGTCGCGTCGGCAACGATGGTCATGCGAAAGAGTAGCTCCCCCTCGTTGGAAAGCCCCAGTTCGATGTTGGCCTGGCCGGTGCCGACCATGCGCATGACCGACAGTCGCTCGGTGGGCCGAAGCTGGGCCAGGCTCATCTGTAGATCGCGCTGACGCGGGCGCAGGGCGATCTCCAGCGGGCCGTAGGTGGCCGACACGCTGACGTACATGCCCTCGCGCCCGATCCACAGCGCCGGCTCGCACTCTGGCCCTTGCGCGCAGGTGATCAGCAGCGTATCGTCGCTTTTGTCGTGACTCACATGGTCAAGCCGCTGGTAGAAACGCATGGCTTTCTTGCTCCGAGGGCGCTGCGACCCAGTGCGCGGGATTATAGCATAGGTGCGGGCAGCAGCAAACGCGCCGATTGGGGGGATTTCAAGAGCAGACCGTCACCGTAAGAGCGCCGAGAACACAGAGGAGAGGCAAACGAAACATGCCTGGTTCTTCTCCGCGCTCTCGGCGTCTCCGCGCCTCGCCCCTAATCTGGGGACGGGACGTAGGACCATACGCCCTGCTCTGCGCCCTGGCGCACACTACCCCCTCCCCCACTGACCATCAACAGCCCATAACCAATCACCAATCACTCCACCACCGGCACAGCGTCGCACTCCCCGACCGCGCGCGCCGTCGTGATCTCAGCGGAGACCCAGGCCGGCACCCCGTCCGCACTGACCTGCCACCACGTCCGGTCGGCGGTGCGCCCGGTCACGGGGAAGAAGTCGTTGGGCGTAGCCACGTCAACGGGCGGGTAGTCCAGGCCCGGCCCCTGGCGCACATTGACCTCCGCGCTGAAGCGCAGCCAGCAGTCCGCCGCGTCACGCACCTCCGGCGGAATCCCGGCCAGGCCCGCGTCCACGGTCGCCAACGAGTCCTCGGCGCTGCCATAGACGCAGGCGCGGTACTCCGTGCCGATCTCCACGCGGAAATCCACCGTCCGGTTAGGGTCTGGCTGGCGGATGACCTGAGCAGGCCCCACGCGCAGCAGGCGCTGCAAGTCGGCCAGCGGACTGCCCTTGCTCAACCCGGTGTAGTCGAAGATGACGGTCAACTCGCGCTGGACGGGAGCCACGCCGTCCAACGCGCGCGCCGCGTACCCTTCCCAGGCCAGGCGATTGGCCGCCACGTGCGTCCAGCCCGCCGCGTACCACGAGGCGTCGGCGATCTCCACGCTGAACTGAGCGCGGCTCAGGCGATTTCCCGTCGGCGGGGCGAGGAAGTCCTCCAGCATCGGCAGCAGATTGTCGCGCACCGGCACGAACACTTCGCGCCCGTCATCTGGCGTGTAAACGCGCTCGTAGTGCACGCCCGCGCTCCCGCTGTAGCGTGCAATGGCCGCCGGATCGAGCGTCGTCGCCAGCGGAACCAGGGCCAGCATGTCGGTCAGGCTGAGGTCGGTGTCCACCCAGCCGGTGACCAACGGCCACAACTGCTCGAGCTGAGCCAGCAGGCCCATGCCCCGCATCTGCTGCCACATGGCGCGCAGCACGTCCATCTGGCGGCGGCCCCGGTCGAGTTCGCTGGTCGTCTTGCGGCTGCGCACGTACCACAGCGCCATGTAGGGATCGAGGCGGTGACGGCCAATGCCCAGCGTGTATTCCTCCCAACTCTCCTCCAGGCCGGGATCGAGCGCCGGGTCTTTGAGCCGCCAGTCGGTCAGCGCGCAGTCCACGCTGATCACCAGCCCGCCGAGCGCCTCGATGATTTTCATGAAGCTGGTGAAGTTGACCCGCGCGTAGTGATCCGGCGCGAAGCCCAGGTTGTAGCGGAAGAGGTCTTGCAGCAGGCCGAACCCGCCGCCGGGATAGCCGTTGGACGTGCCCCAGGCGTAGGCGGTGTTGATGCGATCCATCGTATGGTTGGGGATGTACACCCACAGGTCGCGCGGGATGTGCCACAGGGCGACCGTCCCGGCGTCCTTGTGGATGGCGACCAGGATCATCACGTCGGTGCGGCGGTAGTAGTTGTCGGGCGAGTCGCTGCCCAGCAGCAGGATCGTCTCGACGGCGTCATCGTCCACATTCAGCGGCGCAACCGGCGGCGGGACGGGCAGCGGCGGCGGTTGGGCGGGCGGGGTGTAGGTGCCGTGAAAGGGATAGGTGGGCGTCGGCGGGAGGGGCGAGGGCGTGCCGTCCCCCTGCGCGAAGGCGGCGAGCGGCACGATACCCGCGCAGAACGCTAACAAGAGCGACGCCGTGATGAGCCTGTACATCCGGCGTCGCACAGCCAGTGATGACAGGAAGCGCGTCATGGCATGGGGGCCGGGGAGCCGTCAGCCGCCGCATACTCAAGCGCCTGCTGAATGTCTTCCGGCTCCAGGTCGGGGTATTCGGCGATGATGTCCTGCGGACTCTGCCCGTGCGCGACCAGATTGACGATCAGCGATACCGGGATACGCATCCCGCGTATGCAGGCTTGACCGCCCATTACCTGCCGGTCGAACGTGATCCGGTCGTGTTTCGTCATGGCCCAACTCCCCGGCTAACCTCGCCCAACATGGCCAAGTATACCATGTCGCCGCGCGCGGCCCTTCACTCCTCCCCGCCGCCTGCCCGACGGCGACTCGCCCTACCCCCGCCGGCCCAGGCTCGCCGCGTAGACGGCAAACTGCGTCTCGCCGTCCAGGTCGAGCGCGGCGTTGAGTGCCTCGTCGTCGAAGGCGGCGATGGCGCAGACCCCACAGCCAATCGCCTCCGCCACCAGGTAGAGGTTCTGGCAGACGTGGCCCGCGTCGAGCAGCAGGTAGCGGTAGCCGCGCTCGCCATAGCGCCAGACCATACGCTCCGCCACAGCGATCCAGAAGAACGTGACGGCGCTGCGCGCGACCTGCTCCTGGTTGAGGCAGGCTTTGGTCAGCGCGGCGTTCATGTCGCCCTCTAGCGGCAGGCGCAGCAGCTTGTGGACGCTGGCCAGGTAGCGGTAGACGCCCGGCTCCAGACCATCCACCTGGTTGACCAGCAGCAGCGTCTCGAAGGCGTGGCGCGCCCCCGCCGAGGGCACCGTGCGCAGCGTCGCGTAGGAGCCGCGATGGGCCTTGACGCCCTGCGTGCACCACAGCAGCAGCGATAGTTCGTCGAGACTGATCGCGGCGGGCGCGTAGTTGCGCAGCGTCGCCCGGCGAGCGATCAGGTCGCGCAGGTCGAGCGGTTCCAGAGCCAGCGCGCCCGGCGCGGGCAGCTCGACCGGACGCTGGGTCACGTCGTAGGGCAGCTCCAGCGGCGGCTGCGGCAGCCCCTGCGACTGGGCGGACGGTTCCATGTAGCGGTACTGCGTCTCCAGCATGAACTGGCGGCCAATGCCTTCGGTCATCGGGGGATTCTCCTGGTGTGTGTAGATACGCAAGACACGTCCATTGTACCGTCAAAGGGGGAAAACAAAGACTTCCGAAGTCTGCGGCAGACTTCGGAAGTCTTGAGACGGTGATCCGTGACGGGGCTACTTGCGCTTGGGGAAGCGGCTGAGCACCGTCGCCGGGCTGGGCACCACCGTCCGGTCGCCGAGGGTCAGCGCGCCGAACGGCTTCTTCACTTCGAGCTTCTCCGCCCCGGCGAACACATAGAGCGGCGTGCCCTCCTGCGCGTATTCCAGCTTGAGGTACGCCTGGCCCAGCGAATAGCCCTCGCTGTCAATGCTGCACGAGGTGACCACGCCCACCACGCGCCCGCGCCCATCCACCAGCGGATCGCCGGGGTGCGGCGCGCGGACGCCTTTGCTGTCCATACGGAAGCGCGTCACCACGGCGTCGCGCCCCGCTTCGTGGGCAGCGAACGCCGCTTTGCCGATGAAGAACGGCTTCCACAGCTTGACAAAGCTGCCGAACCCGGCATCGGCGGGGTTCAGGCCCAGGTCACCAGCCAGCTCGTGCCCGTAGAGCGGCAGGCCCGCTTCGGTGCGCAGGCTGTCGCGCGCGGCCAGACCCACTGGCGTCGCCCCCGCCGCGATCAAGTCCTTGAACAGCGCGGGCGCTTTGTCGGGGTCTATGAAGAGTTCATAGGCGACGCGCTCGCCGGTGTAGCCGGTGCGGGCCACGATCAGATCGTACCCGCCCAGCGTCGCCCGCGTCACGCCCGCCCAGAGCAGCCGCCGCACGCGCGCCTTGTCGGCATCCGTTCCCCCCAGGCTGAGCAGCACATCGCGGCTCTGTGGCCCTTGCAGGGCGATGTCCACCCGCCGCCCCGCGCCGAGCGCCGGATCGCGCAGATCGCGGATGGTCACGGCGTCGCGGCCCGGCAGCGTGACACAGCGCCGCACCGGGTCGGCCCGCACTTCGCCGCGCTGCAAGGCGGTGATCCAGGCCCAGTCCTTATCATTGTTGGAGGCGTTAACGACCATCAGGAAGGTGTCGGGCGCCAGGCGGTAGATGAAGATGTCGTCAATGGGAATGCCGTCCATGCCGAGCAGGTAGCTGTAGTGGGCCATGCCCACCGGCAGCGCGGCCACGTCGTTGGCCGTCAGCGCGTTGAGGAACGCCTCCGCCCCCGGCCCGCTGAAGTCGAAGACGCCCATGTGTGACACGTCGAACAGGCCCGCGCCGCCCCGCGTGGCGTGGTGCTCGGCGCCCACCGACGTGTACCACACCGGCATGTCGTACCCGGCGAAGGGCACCATCTTCGCGCCGAGTTCTTTGTGCAGCGCGTGCAGCGAGGTCGTCTTGAGCGGCGGATCGGCGGGTTCTTTCCAGGCAAAGACGGGCAGCGGATCGCCGACCGGCCCGGCGTAGTGCGCGCCGCGACAGCCGACGAAATACGCCTTGCCCGGCGCGTAACCCGTCCCGGTCGCCGCCCAGTCCGCGTCTGGCTGGTGCGCGGCGAAGGCGCTCATGTCCGGCACTTCGCCCAACAGACTGACGCTGACCGGCCCCGGCACCTTCGCATAGATGTCGCCCTCGTCGAAGCGGGCGAAGCCATCCGACAGCGCGCGGAGCCAGGCCGCCACCCCCTCGGCGTCATGGTCTACGTGGAAGTGGTAGGCGTCGTCGTAGAGCTTGTGCAGCACCCCACGCGCCAGCGGTGTGCCATCGGGCTTGAGCGCCCAGGCGGGCTGCGAGTCGCCTGCGGCCAGGGCGCGCACGTCGCTGGTGAGCGCCGCGTCCAGGAAGTTCGTCGCCTGCGGACCGTAGATGTCGAGCGTGCGCCAGCCATTTTGCGGCTGCCAATCGTGCGGCAGCACGTGGAAATGCTCGGCGGCGGCCTCCGCTTCCTTCGGGTAAGCAGACAGATCGGGCACCGGATAGTCAATGCCCGCCTCAGTCGCCAGCCGGTCCACAGTCTGCCGGGCCGCCATGAGCGCGTCGAAGTCCACTTTGGCCCGCCACTGCACCTTGCCACCGCTGCCCAGGTAGCTGAAGGGCGTGCAGGCGAACAGCACATCGGCCATGACATCGGCCAGGCGGTCGGTCTCCGCCTCGCGGAAGCCGCGCTGGGTGATCCAGGGCGTGCCCAAGCGGATGCCCGTCGCCCGAAACGGCGATTCGTCGCCGGGGATGGTGTTGCGGTTGAGCACGATCCCGGCCAGGTCGAGGATGCGCGCGGCCATGTCGCCACTGAGCGGCGTGCCGTCCGCGCCGCGCACCGACTTGCAGTCCACCAGCAGCAGGTGCGTGCTCGTCCCGCCGTGTGGGATGCGCAGCCCGCGCGCCGCCAGCCGCTCGGCCATGCGCACGGCGTTGGCGACGATCTGGCGCTGCAGGGCGCGGAATTGCTCGGTTGCGGCCAGCTTGAAGGCCACGGCCATGCCCGCGATGGCGTTGACGTGCGGGCCGCCCTGCTCCCCAGGGAAGACGGCGCGATCCAGCTTGCGCCCGATCTTGGGGTCGGCGGTGATCAGCACCGCGCCGCGCGGCCCGGCCATCGTCTTGTGCGTGGTGAAGCTGATCACGTGGGCATAGCCGACCGGCGTCGGGAAGACGCCCGCCGCCGCCAGCCCGGAGACATGCGAGATGTCGGCCAGCAGGTAGGCACCCACCTCGTCGGCGATGGCGCGGAAAGCGGCCCAGTCCGGCGCGTAGGGGTACGAGGTGAATCCGGCGACGATGATCTTCGGGTGATTCTGGCGGGCCAGGTCGCGAATCTGGTCGTAGTCGAGCAACTCAGTCTGCGGGTCCACGCCGTAGCTGACCACGTTGTAAACGCGCCCGCTGCGGTTGACCGGGCTGCCGTGCGTCAGGTGACCGCCGTGCAGCAGGTTCATGCCCATCAACGTGTCGCCCGGCTCGATCAGCGCGCTGTAGACGGCGTTGTTGGCCGGCGACCCGCTGAGCGGCTGCACATTAACCCACAGATCGTCCGCGCCAATCGCCTCAGTAGCGAATAGCTCGGCGGCGCGGCGGCGGGCCAGGCTCTCGATGATGTCGGCGAACTCGGTGCCCTTGTAGTAGCGCGGGTCGGAGTTGCGCCGGTATTCGGCCAGGCGCATGTCCACCGCCAGAATCGCGTCCCGGCTGAGAGTGCGCCAGGCGTCGTCTGGGTACCCTTCGGCGTAGAGGTTGTGGAAGACCGAGCCGACCGCCTCGCGCACCGCCACCGGCACGCTGGACTCGGAAGGGATGAGGTTCAGGCGGCGAATCTGGCGCAGCGCCTCCAGGTCAACCAGCGCGGCCACATCTGGATCGAGATCGGCCAGACTGCCCCGGAAAAGAAAGTCGTCCATTGGTTCTCCTTAACAGTAACTTGCGGGTGGCCCAACAATCCCTTGATAACCCGCATTGTAGCATGGCAGGCAATGCCGGACAAAGAGCGCCCGGCGGATGCGGCTTTTTGACAGCGGCAGTACAACCACCGTACAACCATCGTGATTTTGGCCCTGGCGTGCTGTGACGTGCTATGCCCTACAGTGAGTGACGAGGCATTGAGTGCCCTTGGCCTGCCTCTCCTCCCCACAGGGCGACGCCCCGCCAGGGGTGGCAGGGCGTCGGTGCGTATGGCAGTGGGTGAC
>DYGW01000095.1 GCA_020724485.1 Thermoflexus sp.
CGGTTTGTTCATCACTACAACCTGGCCTGTATCAGTTAATGTGTCACCACTACCCAAATTATGGATAGGGTAAGCGTCCCCTGTAGATGTCAGTGAACAATATCATCAAAAGTGGCTGAACTTGTCACCAAAACCCAGCGCGCGGCGCGAAGACTTCTATAATACAATAGCCATAGGTACGCATAGCACAGCCATCGCTCGCGAACCTTAGCTCCCAGTCCGTGCCAACGTTTTGGCTCAGGCTTACAAGGATACGCGATGGTCATCTCCCGCGAGACGTATGCGCGTGGCTCCCCCCTCGGTGCCGTGATGGTCGTCGGCGGGGGAATCGGCGGGATGCGGGCTGCGCTCGACCTGGCGGACGCCGGTCTGAAAGTCCACCTGGTAGAGCAGACTCCCTGCCTGGGCGGGCGAGTCGCCCAACTGGGCTACATGTTCCCGCAGCACGACTGCGTGCTCTGCCGGGGCACGCCCGATCACGGCTACGGCTGCACGCGCCCTTCGATCTCGCCCGCTTACCTGGAACACAACCAGCACCCAAACATTGACGTTCTCACCAACACGCGCATCATAGACATCGAAGGCCAGGCCGGTGACTTCACCGTGTCGCTGCGCCAGGAGCCGCGCTATGTGGACGCGGCGCGCTGCATCAACTGCGGCGACTGCGCCGAGGTGTGCCCGGTCGAGCTACCGGACAGTTACCAACAGAACATGACCCGGCGCAAGGCGATCTATAAGGTCGCGGCGCGCGCCGCCCCCGACGCCTACGTCATTGACCGGGGGCCGTACTGCGACGACTGCGGCAAGTGCGCGGAAGTCTGCCCGGCGGACGCGATCCGCCTCGACGAGCCGCCCCGCCTGCGCAATATCGAAGTGGGCGCGATCATCCTGGCGCTGGGCTTCCAGGTGTACGATCCCAGCGAGCTGGAAGAACTGGGCTACGGACGCTATCCGAACGTGCTCCACGCCATGCAGTACGAACGCCTGGCCAGCCGCTCTGGCCCCACCGAGGGGGTGGTCGTGCGCCCGTCGGACGGGCAGCGCCCGCGCTCCATCGCCTGGCTGCAGTGCATCGGCTCGCGCGACCAGAAGAACGCTTTCTGCTCGTCCATCTGCTGCATGTACGCCACCAAAGAGGCCATGCTCGCCAAGCAGCGCCTGGCCGGCGAGGTCGAGTGCAGCATCTTCATCATGGACGAGCGCGCCTTCAACAAGGAATACAGCCGCTACTTCGCCACCGCGCGCGAACGCTACGGCATCCGCTACATCCGCTGCCGCGTCTCCGCCATCCACGAAGACCCGATCACCCACGACCTGATCCTGCAATACGCCGATCCGGACGGGACGCGCCACAAGGAACGCTTTACAGCGGTCGTGCTGGCGACTGGCCTGCAGCCGCCCGACACCGCCGGGCGGCTGGCCGAGCTACTCGACATCGAGCTAAACGAATACGGCTTCTGCCAGACGGACAAGTTCACGCCGCTGCAAACGTCGCGGCCCGGCGTGTTCGTCTGTGGTGCGTTTTCCTCCCCCAAGGAGATCGCCGAGACGATCATTGACGCCAGCGGCGCAGCGGCGGAAGTCATGCGCCTGCTCAACGCCCAGTTGAACGCGCACCCCACCAGCCGCGAATGGCCGTTCCTGGCGGCCAATGACCTTCCGCCGGAGCGCGACGTGAGCGGCGAAGCGCCGCGCGCGGGCGTCTTCGCCTGCGCCTGCGGCGGAACCCTCGGCGAAGTGATCGATTTGTCCGCCCTGGCGGAGGAAGCGGCGCGCTGGCCGGGCGTTGTCGCCGCCGAGACGATCCCCTTCGCCTGCTTCCCCGAAGGGCTGGCCCGCATCCGGGCGGCCATCGAGGAGGGGCAGCTTAACCGCGTGGTCATCGCCGGGTGCAGCAGCCGCACCCACGACGCCCTGTTCCAGCGATTGGTGCGCCAGGCCGGGCTGAACCCCTACCTGCTCGAGCTGGCCAATCTGCGCGACCAATGCAGCCGCGTCCACCAGCGACAGCCGGGCCTGGCCAACCGCAAGGCCCAGGAATTGACTCGCGTGGCGGTCGGGCGCGCCTGCGCTGCTCAGGCGGTGCACAAAGATCGCCACCCCTGCCTGCCCAGCGCCCTGGTCATCGGCGGGGGTGTGGCCGGTATGACGGCGGCGCTGGCCATCGCTGACAGCGGCTACCACGTCCACCTCGTCGAGCGAACGGAAGCGCTGGGCGGCAACCTGCTCAACCTGTATTATGTGGCCGAGGGCTACAACCCGCAGCGCCTGCTGCGTGACCTGGTGAACCGCGTGCGCGCTCACACGCGCATCACCGCCTACACGCGGACTGAAGTGACCCGGCATTGGGGGCATGTCGGCCATTTCCACGCCGTGCTGCGCGCCAGCCACGCCAACGGCGACGTGGAAGAACTGGAGATTGAGCACGGCGTGACCATCGTCGCCACCGGCGCGTGCGAGACGCACGAGCACCCGCTGCTGGAACTGCCGGGCGTGATCACCCAGCGCGAGCTGGAGGAGATGATCATCCACCGGCCCGAAGAAGTCGCGGCGCTGCGCGACGTGGTCATGATCCAGTGCGTCCGCCCGCCGGGGACGGCGGAGTACTGCTCGCGCGTGTGCTGCACCAACACGATCAAGAACGCGATCCGCCTCAAGCTGTTCAACCCCGCCTGCCGGGTGAGTGTGCTCTACAAGAACATCGTCACCTATGGCTTCCGCGAGGAATACTACACGGAGGCGCGCGCGCACGGCGTCGTCTTCCTGCGTTACAGCGACGCCGACCCGCCCGACGTGCAGATCACTGGGGGGCGGCTGCGCGTCGGGGTGCGCGACCTGGCCCTCAACCGCCGCCTGACGCTGCCCGCCGACCTGGTGACGATGAGCATGTCCGTCGCGCCGAGCGAGGGCACGGCGACCCTGGCCCGCATGTTGCGCGTGCCGCTCTCCAGTGAAGGCTTCTTCGAGGAAGCGCAGATGAAGCTGCGCCCGATGGACTTCATGCGCGAGGGCATCTTCCTGGCGGGGATGGCCCACTATCCCAAGTTCCTGGAGGAGAGCATCAGCCACGCCCTGGCCGCCGCCGCCCGCGCCCTGACTCTGCTCTCGCAGGGGGCGCTGCACCTGGGCGGCATCGTCGCCCAGGTGGACCCGTCCAAGTGCGTGGGCTGCCTGACCTGCACGCGCACCTGCCCCTTCGCCATCCCGCAGGTCATCCAGCAGGAAGGGCGGACGGGCGTCGGTGGGCTGGGGGGCGCGGCGTTCATTGACCCGGCGCAGTGCCAGGGCTGCGGCACGTGCACCGGCGAGTGCCCGGCCAGCGCCATCCAACTGGTCAACTACACCGACGAGCAGGTCATGCTGCGATCGATCGGCGGGCTGGGAAGCTGGCTGCCCCCCAGCCGACAGGAGGTGGCGCGATGAGCACGGAGGCGACGGGCAGGTCGTTCGAGCCGGAGATCACCGCCTTCTACTGCATCTACTGCGGCTACATGGCCGCCGACACGGCAGGCGCGTTGGGCGTGCAATACCCGGCCAACGTCAAGTTCCTGCGCCTGCCGTGCACCGGCAAGACCGACATCCGCTACCT
This sequence comes from Thermoflexus sp., assembly GCA_020724485.1. Taxonomy (GTDB): domain Bacteria; phylum Chloroflexota; class Anaerolineae; order Aggregatilineales; family Aggregatilineaceae; genus UBA2029. Next base: position 3,590 of record DYGW01000095.1, read on the forward strand.
GCTGGAAGCGTTCGAGCAGGGGGCCGACGGCGTCTACCTGGTCGCCTGTCCCATCGGCAACTGCCATCACGTGCGCGGCAACGAGCGCGGGCGCGCGCGCTTGCAGCGCGCCAAGCACATCCTCGACGAGATCGGTCTGGGGGGCGAGCGCCTGGAGATGTTCTTCATGTCCGGCAGCCAGGCGCACGCCTTCGCCGTCGCCGCGCAAACGATGACCGAGCGCATCCGCAAGCTGGGGCCTAACCCGCTGAAACCGAAGGAGCCGGTTGGCGTCCCGCCGGGGACTCCAGAGCCGGACACTGACGAGGAGACCGGGTGGCGCGGCAGGCGTCCCCGTCCCGCTCAAGGAGACCGTTAGCCTATAGGACCTCCCGTCCGTTAAGTTTATGCGAGGGGCGACGCTATGAGCGACCCCAGCAGCACCCACTCTCATAACCCGCCCGTGGGCGCGGTGATAGTCGTTGGCGGCGGCATCGCGGGGATGCAAGCCTCGCTCGATCTCGCCGACCAGGGGTTCAAGGTCTACCTGGTCGAGGCACAGTCGGCCATTGGCGGCAAGATGGCCCAGCTCGACAAGACCTTCCCCACCAACGACTGCGCCATGTGCACCATCTCACCGCGCCTGGTGGAGGTGGGGCGGCACCCCAATATCGCCCTGCTGACCGACAGCGACGTGCTGGACGTGCAGGGGCAGGCGGGCGATTTCACTGTGCGCCTGCGCCGTCACCCGCGCTACATTGACCCGGTCAAGTGCATCGGCTGCGGCGACTGCGCCAAAGTCTGCCCGGTGATCGTGCCCGACCGCTTCAACGAGGGTCTCTCGCCGCGCCGCGCCGCCTACAAGCTCTACCCGCAGGCCGTCCCCAATGCCTACGCCATCGAGAAGAAGGGCATCGCCCCCTGCCGCGACGCCTGCCCCGCCGGGCAGCGCGCTCAGGGGTATATCGCGCTCATCCGCGAGGGCCGCTGGGACGACGCGCTGCGCGTGATCAAGCTGGACAACCCCTTCCCCGGCATCTGCGGGCGCATCTGCAACCACCGCTGCGAGACGGCCTGCAACCGCGGCCTGCTCGACGAGCCGATCAACATCCGCGCCCTCAAACGCTTCGTCACCGACAAGGTGTATGCCGCGCCGCGCCCGCCAGTCGAACCCGCGCCACGCCTGTACGACCAGCGCGTGGCGATCATCGGCGCGGGGCCGTGCGGCCTGACCGCCGCCCAAGACCTGGTGCGGGCGGGCTACGGCGTGACCGTCTTCGAGGCGATGCCCGTTGCCGGGGGGATGCTGCGCCTAGGCGTGCCTGAATACCGCCTGCCGACCGAGATCATCGAGCGCGAAGTGCAGGATATCGTTGACCTGGGCGTTGATCTGCGCCTGAACCACCAAGTGAACAACCTGGATGACATCTTCGCCGCAGGCTACGACGCCGTGCTGATCGCCGTCGGCGCGCACGAGGGCGTGCGCCTGCCCATCCCCGGTGCCGACCTGGACGGCGTGCTGATCAACACGCACTTCCTGCGCGACGTGCGCCTGGGTCGCTACCAGGACGGCGCGGGCGACGCGCCGCCGTTGGGGCAGCGCGTGCTGGTGCTCGGCGGCGGCAACGTGGCCATTGACGTGGCGCGCAGCGCCGTCCGCCTGGGCCGCGAGGTGCACCTGGCCTGCCTGGAAGACCGCGAGGCCATGCCCGCCCACCCCTGGGAAGTGGCCGCCGCCGAGGAGGAGGGCGTGACCATCCACGCCGGGCGCTCGTTCGAGCGCATCCTGGGCGACGCGGGCGGGCACGTCTGCGGGGTGGAATGCCAGCGCGTGGCCTCGTTCCGCTTCGACGAGACGGGGCGGCTGCTCGTGGACAAAGAGCCGGACTCAGCGCACGTGCTCCCCTGCGACACGGTCATCTTCTCCGTCGGGCAGCGGGCCGGCCTGGCCTTCATCCCCGGCGACGCGGGAGTGGGCCTGACCGCCAAACAGACCATCGCCGTGAATCCCAACACGCTGGCCGCCACTCGCCAGGGCGTCTTCGCGGCGGGCGACAGCGTCTCCGGCACGGCCTTCGTCATCGAGGCGGTGGAGAGCGGGCACGTCGCCGCCCGCTCGATCCTGCGCTATTTGCAAGGCGAGCACCTGGAGCCGCCGCGCAAGCCCGAACTGCCCGTCGTCCACCTGACGCCCGCCGAGTTAGAGGCGCGCGTCGCGCGGGGCGAGGTACAGCGCCAGCCGCGCGTGCCTATGCCGCAGTTGCCGGTCGAGGAACGCCTGGGCAGCTTCGCCGAGGTCGAGGGCGGCTACGACGACGAGTCCGCGCAGCGCGAGGCGGCGCGCTGCCTGGCCTGCGGCGTGTGCTCGGAGTGCATGAGCTGCACCTTTGCCTGCGGGGTGAACGCCATCGATCACGACATGGTCGCCCGCGAGGAGATGGTACACGTCGGCGCAGTAATCCTCGCTCCCGGCTACCAGGTCTATCGCGCCGAGCTATCGGAAGAATACGGCCTGGGGCGCTATCCGAACGTGATCACCGCGTTGCAGTTCGAGCGGCTGCTCTCGGCCTCCGGCCCGACGCTGGGCCACATCCAGCGCCCGTCGGACGGGCGTGCGCCGGGGCGGATCGCCTTCCTGCAGTGCGTCGGCTCGCGCGACCGCAGCCACGACTACTGCTCGGCGGTGTGCTGCATGTACGCCACCAAAGAAGCGGTCATGGCCAAGGAGCACCAGCCGGACCTGGACGTGCACGTGTTCATGATGGACATGCGCGCCTTCTCCAAGGGCTATTGGGGCTACTTCGAGCGAGCGCGCGACCGCTACGGCGTGCAGTACACGCGCTGCCGGATCAGCGCCCTGCGCGAAGACCCGGTCAGCGGCGACCTGCTGCTGCGTTACGCCGACGAAGACGGGGCGCTGCACCAGGAACGCTTCGACCTGGCCGTGCTCTCGGTGGGCATGGAGATCAGCCAGCCAGTGCGCGAATTGGGGCGGCGGCTGAGCGTGGAACTGGACGAGTACGGCTTCTGCCACACCGCCCTGTTTGACCCGCTGGAGACCAGCCGACCCGGTATTTACGCCGTCGGGCCATTCCGCGAGCCGAAGGACATCCCCGAATCGGTGATCGAGGCCAGCGGCGCAGCGGCGGCGGCGGCAGCCCGGCTGAGCGCGGCCCGTTTCACGCTGACGGTGACGCCGGAGTTCCCGCCGGAGCGCGACGTGCGCGGCGAAGACCCGCGCATCGGCGTCTTCGTCTGTCACTGCGGCTCGAACATCGGCGGCTATCTGAACGTGCCCGGCGTGGCCGAGTACGCGCGGACGCTGCCCGGCGTCGTCCACGCCGAGGACAACCTCTACACCTGCTCGCAGGACAGCATCAAGCACATCGCCGAGCAGATCGCCGAGCACCGCCTCAACCGCGTCGTTGTGGCGAGCTGCACCCCCCTGACTCACCAGCCCCTGTTCCAAGACTGTCTGCGCAGCGCCGGGCTGAACCCGTACCTGTTCGAGATGGCCAACATCCGCAACCAGTGCTCGTGGGTGCACTCGGACGATTGGGAAGTCGCCACCGTGAAAGCGCGCGACCTGGTGCGCATGGCGGTGGCACGGGCGGCACTGCTCGCCCCGCAGCGCACTGTCGAGATACCGGTGCAACGGGCGGGGCTGGTCGTCGGCGGCGGGGCGGCGGGCATGGCGGCGGCGCTGTCACTGGCCGACCAGGGTTTCCCCGTGCACCTGGTCGAGCGCGAGGCGGCGTTGGGCGGCAATCTGCGCCATGTCTTCGTCCCGCGCAACGGGAGCGATCCCCAACAGGTGCTGCGCGCGCTGGCCGAGCGCGTCAGCGCCCACCCGCTGATCACCCTGCACCTGGGCAGCCAGATCGTCGCCAGCAGCGGCTTCATGGGCAGCTTCAGCAGCGTGATCGCGGGGCCGGACGGGGAGCGCCTGACCGTACAGCATGGGGCGACCATCCTGGCCATCGGCGCGCAGGAATATCGTGGGCCGGACTACGGCTATGGCTCCGATCCGCGCATCCTCACGCAGCAGGAGTTCGAGGCGCGGCTGGCGGCGGGCGACGATTTGCCCGGCTCGGTGGTCATGATCCAGTGCGTCGGCCCGGCGGAGCAGTATTGCAGCCGCATCTGCTGCACGGTGGCCCTCAAGAACGCGCTGGCTCTCAAGCAGCGCCAGCCGGACGCCCAGGTGGTGATTCTCTACCGCGACATCCGCACCTACGGCTTCAAGGAACGGCTCTACACGCAGGCGCGCGAGCAGGGCGTGATCTTCGTCCGCTATGACGATGCGCACCGCCCGCAGGTGGCGGCGAACGGCGACTTGACCATCCGCGCCTGGGACCTGGCGCTGCGCCGTGATCTGCTGCTGCGCCCCGACCTGCTCGTGCTGAGCATGCCCGCCGTGCCGCGCGAGGACGCGCACCAGGTCGCCGGGCTGTTCAAGGCCAATCTCGACGCCGACGGCTTCTTCCTGGAGGCGCACGTCAAGCTGCGCCCGGTGGACTTTGCCAGCGACGGCGTCTTCATGGCGGGCATGGCCCACTACCCCAAACTGCTCGACGAAACGCTGATCCAGGCCGGGGCGGCGGCGGCGCGCGCCGCGCGCGTGCTCAGCCGCGAAACCCTGGCGGCAGGTGGGCGCGTGGCCGTCGTGGACGAGGCGAAGTGCACCGGCTGTCTGACCTGCGTGCGCATCTGCCCCTTCGACGTGCCGCGCATCGCGCCCGCCGCGGCCGGCGTAGGCGGCATCCTGGGTGCGGCGCACATCGAGGCAGCGGTCTGCCAGGGCTGCGGATCGTGCGTCGCTGAGTGTCCGGCCCAGGCGATCCAGTTGATGCATTACACCGACGCGCAGTTGGCGGCGAAGGTGCGCGCCCTGTTCGCGCCGCCGCCGGGCTTCATCCCGCTGGCACAGGTAGGGGAGCTAACCTGATGAGCCACACCGACCTGAACATCATCGCCTACTGCTGCGAGCACTGCGCCTATGCAGCGGCAGACCTGGCCGGAGGGCTGCGGATGCAGTACCCGCCGGAGATCAAGATCGTGCTGCTGCCGTGCACCGGGCGGCTGGACGTGCTGGCCGTCCTGCACGCTTTTGAGGCGGGCGCCGACGGCGTGCTGACCGCTGGTTGACTGCCCGGCGACTGCCATTACCTGGAAGGTAATGCCAACGCCAGACGCCGGGTGCGTCACCTTCAGAAGCTGCTGGCCGCCATCGGCTTGGAGCCGGAGCGCGCTCGCATGGTGAACTTGTCATCAGCGATGGCCGGCGAGTTCGTCGCGGCGATGACGCAGATGACCGAGCACATCAGGACGCTGGGACCGAATCCGCTGCGCGGCGCGGACGGAGAAGGGGGAGCGCGACATGGCTGAGGGCAAGCGCGGATCATCGTGCTTCAAGTGGCTGGGCGGGATCGTCGCGGCGGTGATCACGGCAGTGCTCGTCTGGTGGCTAACCGAGCCGGGCGGCCTGCTCAACCCGAAGGAAGAGACTCAGGAACCCAAGCCGGTCTTGAAGATCGTGGATTTCCAGGTGAGCGACGCGCCGGTGGGCGGGCAGGCCCGCGCCGAAGTCACCGTCTTCAACGAAGGCGACTCGACCGGCGAGTTCTGCACGGTATGGTGGTATTCCGGGAGCGAAGTCTCCCGCCAGCTTGAGCAGGGCCTGTTGCCCGGCCAGGCCGCCACGTCTGAGGAGTTCGGGCTGCGCCCGCAGGAGAGCAAGCAGATCAGCCTGTGGAGCCTGGTCTACAGCGAGCCGGGCCGCTTCCGCTCGCTGGCGGAGGTGTCGTGCAGCGGCACGAACATCACGTCGGCCCAGTTCGTGGCGTATGTCACGGTGAAGTGAGGGGGGAGGGCTACGCCGGGGTGACGCTCTGCCCCGCCCCAGGGCACAGCAGAGCAGCGCCCCTACTGGAGAATGCGTCGCAGTGGCAGAACAGTCTGAGCGCGGAGAGTGAAGCATGATCGTTGCAGAGCAGAAATCCTTAGACGAGATGAAAACCCTGATCGGCGAAGCGCACAACGTGCTGGTCGTGGGCTGCGGGACGTGCGTGACGGTCTGCTTCGCCGGGGGGTCGCGCGAGGCGGCGATTGTGGCGGCGTCGCTGCGCATGGCGACCAAACTGGATGGGGACGCAGCCGCCGTCAGCGACGTGACCGTGCAGCGCCAGTGCGAGTGGGAATATCTGGACGAGATCGCCGAGCAGATCAAGGCAGCGGATGTGGTGCTCTCGCTCGGCTGCGGGATCGGCGTGCAGGCCATCGCCGAGCACTTCCCGCAGACGTGGGTGGTGCCCGGCCTGAACACCAGTTTTATGGGCCTGCCCACCGAGCAGGGTATCTGGGCGGAACGCTGCGCGGCCTGCGGCGACTGTCTGCTGGGGCGCACGGGCGGCATCTGCCCGATTGCCCGCTGCTCCAAGTCGCTGCTGAATGGGCCGTGCGGCGGGTCGGAGGATGGGCACTGCGAGGTCAACCCCGACATCCCCTGCGCCTGGCAACTCATCTACGACCGGCTGAGCAGCCTGGGCAGGCTCGACCTGCTGCTGGACATCCAGCCGCCCAAGAACTGGAAGGCGGCGCGCGACGGCGGCCCGCGCAAGATCGTGCGCGAAGACCTGCGCCTGGCCGTAGAGGAGGAATAGGACATGGCAGCCCAACCATACAGCAACGGGTATCTGGTGGGGTCGAACCTGGAGCGCGTGCTGCGCGCCGGCCATTTCGCCGTCACCGCCGAGCTTGGCCCGCCGCAGAGCGCCGACGCGGAGGTGATCCGCAAGAAGGCCGCCCTGCTGAAGGGCTGCTGCGACGCGGTTAACATCACCGACAACCAGACGGCCATCGTGCGCATGTCAAGCATTGGCGCGGGGACGATTGTCGTCCAGGAGGGGCTGGAGCCGGTCATCCAGATGACCTGCCGCGACCGCAACCGTCTGGCCATCCAGAGCGATCTGCTGGGCGCGTATGCGCTGGGGATGCGTAACCTGCTCTGTCTCTCCGGCGACCACCAGAATTTCGGCAACCACCCCACGGCCAAGAACGTGTTCGACATGGACTCGATCCAGTTGGTGCAGATGGTGGCGGCCATGCGCGACGCCAGGGTGTTCCAGTGTGGCGAGCCGTTCAAAGGGCCGGAGCCGCGTTTCTTCGTCGGGGCTGCTGCCGCACCTTTCGCCGATCCGGTCGAATTCCGCCCCTATCGTCTGGCCAAAAAGATCAAGGCGGGCGCGAATTTTATCCAGACCCAGTTGATCTATGATATTCCGGCCTTCAAGACCTTCATGGAAAAAGTGCGACAGATGGGCCTGCACGAGCAGGTGTATATTCTGGCCGGAGTCGGCCCGCTGAAAAGCCCGGCCATGGCTCGCTACATGAAAGACAGCGTGCCCGGCCTGTGGGTGCCCGACGAGTTCATCGCGCGGATGGAAGCGGCGGGCGCGCCCTGGGCGGACATCCCCAAAGATCAACTGAGCAAAGAGGACAAGAAGGCGCGCGCCGACGCCTGGAAACAGGAGGGCATCCGCATCTGCATCGAGCTGATCCAGCAGATTCGCGAGATCGAAGGCGTGGCCGGCGTGCACATTATGGCCATCGAGTGGGAAGAGGCCGTCCGCCCGATTGTGGAGGGAGCGGGCTTGTTGCCGCGCCCCAGCGTGTCCGCGCCGACTGCTCAGGAGGCCAGCCATGACTGAGACTCCGTCTAGCACCACACCCCCGCCGTTCAGCCCGGAACTGGCCCGGCGTGTCCAGCAGGAAATCGGGCAAAACGTGTATCTGTGCTACCAGTGCGTCAAGTGCACCAGCGGGTGCCCGGTGGCCGAATTCTTTGACTGGCAGCCTAACCAGATCATGCGCGCGTTGCAACTGGGGCAGGAAGACATCGCCCTGGGCGCGCAGACTCCCTGGCTGTGCGCCGCCTGCCAGACGTGCACGACGCGCTGCCCGCAGGCGCTGGACATTGCCGCGATCATGGAGTTTCTGACCCGCGAGGCCCGCGCCCGCGATATTGCGCCGCCGGTGCCAGCAGTGACGATCTTCAACGAGGCGTTCATGCGCGAGGTGCGGCTGTGGGGCCGCGCCTACGAGCTAGGGCTGATGGCCGAGATGAAGCTGCGCATGCGCAACTTCACCGACGACCTGGACCTGGGCGTGAAGATGATGCGCAAGCGCAAGCTGGCCTTTCTGCCCAAGCGCGTCCGCCCGCCGCACAAGGTCAAGCCGGTGGCCGCCCCGCCCAATGCCGTCGGCTACTACCCTGGCTGCTCGCTGCACTCCACCGCGCGCGAGTACGATGTCTCCACGCGGGCGGTGTGCCAGGCGCTGAACCTGCCCCTGGTCGAGCCGCGCGGCTGGGTCTGCTGTGGCAGTTCCGCCGCGCACCGCGCCGACCCAGACGCCGCGCTGCGCCTGCCGCTGGAAAACCTGGCGCTCATCGAGCAGAGCGGCCTGCGCGAAGTGACCATGCCCTGCGCCGCCTGTTTCAACCGGCATAAGGCCGCGCAGTTCGAGATTCGCCACGACGCCGGGCGCAAAGCGGAGATGGACAAGGCACTCGGCTATAGCTACCAGGACGCGGTGCAGGTCAGCACGCTGGTCGAGGCGATCACCCAGCACGTCGGGACCGAGGCGGTGGGTGCCAGGGTGCAGCGCCCGCTGGCCGGGCTGCGCGTGGTGTGCTATTACGGCTGCCTGCTCACCCGCCCGCCGGAAGTGACCGGAGTGCCGCACCCTGAGAACCCCACCGACATGGACGCGCTGATCGCCGCGCTCGGTGCGGAGGTCGTGGACTGGTCGTACAAAACGTGCTGCTGCGGGGCGGCCCACTCGCTGACTCGCCCGGACATTGTGCTCAAGCTGAGCGGCGAGCTGATCGCCCATGCCCGCGAAGCCGGCGCCGACGCCATCGCCGTCGCCTGCCCGCTGTGCCACACCAACCTGGATGCGCGCCAGTTCCAGATGGGCCTGGACGAGGCGATGCCCGTGCTGTACTTCACCCAACTGATGGCGCTGGCTTTTGGCCTGCCGGAGAAGGCCGCCGCCCTGCATAAGAACCTGGTCGATCCGCGACCGCTGTTGAGAGAAAAAGGACTGCTCGACCTTTACCACGCCGGCCCCCCGCCAGGCGCGCCCGTCTAGCCTGCCGGGGGGACCCAAAGGCCCGCAAGCGCCGCCCGCTTCTGCCGCCCGACCAGTCTTGCACGGAGGTCCGGCAGTGGTTCCTGTTGATCTCCTCGACACCCTCAGCGACGCCTGGCGTGCGGTTTGCTGCGCCTACGACGTGAGCGGCGACCTGCCCGACATGGGCGCCCTCTTCGAGGGGGCCGACCTGTCCGCGCCCGCACAGGCGTCGGCGGCGGTGCTGACCAACATGCTGACCGAAGCCGTCGGGCGCGTCGGGCGCTTCTCGCCCTGGTACCGCCAGCCGGTCAGCGCCTTTGGCCTGGTGCTGGCCCGCGACCCGGCAACTGACTGTGTTCACTGGCAATTGACCGAGCGCGCCGCCGAGCAGTGGGGGCGCATCCTCAAGCCGCTAGAGGTGGCTATCGCCCGCAACGTCGGCCTGATCCTGTCGGTCAGCGTGCTGGATAACCTGGAGCTGACTGCCCAGGAGAGCGATCCGTGCGTGACGGCTGCCTGCCTGTGCACGCCCCCGCGCGTGATCCTGGTCAGCCGGTCGGTGCTGCAGATGGCGCAGATTCGCTGCGACGCCTGCCAGCAGCAGTTCCACCTGGTGGACGATGCGCCTGGGGTGGATTTCTGGGAGGAGTAGGGCGCTCACCGTCCGGGCGAGCGCCCGGCCAGTCGCGCTTCGCTCTGCGTTCCTCAATTGCCCTGTACAGACTCGTAGATGCGTAGCAGTTGCGCGTAGTTGAGCGCGGCGGTGTACTTCTGCTCGTACTCGCGGCGGGCAGCGCGCCCCATCTCGGCCATCTCCGCCGGATGATCCCACGCCCAACGCACCTTGGCGGCCAGGTCTGCCGGGTCGCCGGCGGTGAAGTGCAGGCCGGTGACGCCATCGGTCACGATCTCGGCCATGACGCCCGTCCGCGAGGCGATCACCGGC
>DYGW01000345.1 GCA_020724485.1 Thermoflexus sp.
AGCCACGCCTGAAACATCAACACCGTCCACAGGCTGTAAGCCCAGTTGCGCCGCCCGCTCAGGTGTTCCTGCCACTGGGCGCGGATCGGGCGCGGATCGAAATACCCCTCGCGCGTCAGCCGCGGCTCGCTGAGCAAGTCCTCGGCCCAGTCGCGCAGCGGGCCGCGCAGCCAGGCATCGATGGGGATGCCGAAGCCCATCTTGGGGCGCTCGATCAATTCACGCGGCACATGGCGGTAGAGCAGTTGGCGCAGCAGCCATTTACCTTGCTTGTCACGAATTTTCAGGTGCAGCGGCAGCCGCCAGGCAAACTCCACCAGACGGTGATCGAGCAGCGGCACGCGCGTCTCCAGGCTCACGCCCATCGCGGCGCGATCCACCTTCACCAGGATGTCGTCGGGCAGATAGCTCATCTGGTCCAGGTACATCATGCGCGACTCGAAGTCCGGCAACACCGGACAACGTGCGGCATCGGTGAGCACGGTGGGCGGCTCGGTCGCGCCCGGCACCCACTCGGTGGGGGTTTTGACCTGCGACACCAGGTAGCGATACACCTCCTGCGGCGTGCGCGCCCCCAGCATCAGGGCGAGCTTGTGCAGCCGGTCGCCGGGGTTGGCGTAACGCAGCCGCGCGGGCAGCACCGGGGCGGCCAGGGCGAAGGCGCGGTTCCAGGCCGCAGGGGGAATGCCCGTGAGCGCGCGCGCGGCGAGCGAACGCACGCCGTGCGGCAGCGGCCCCAGCGTACGCCAGATGCGCGTGGCCCAGAAATAGCGGTGGTAGCCACCGAACAGCTCGTCGCCGCCGTCGCCCGACAGGCTCACCGTGACATGCTGGCGCGCGAGCTGCGCCACCAGAAAGGTGGGCACCTGCGACGAATCGGCAAACGGCTCGTCGTAGAGCGCGGGCAGGCGCGGGATCACCGCCTGCGCCTGCTCGGGGCTGACGTAGAGCTCGGTGTGTTCGGTGCCCAAGTGCCGCGCCACCGCCCCGGCGTGCTCGGCCTCGTTGTAGCCCGCCTCATGAAAGCCGATGGTGAAGGTTTGGACGCGCCGACTGCTTTGCGCCTGCATCAGCGCCACCACGGTGGAGGAATCGATGCCGCCGGACAAAAACGCGCCCAGCGGCACATCGGCCACGCGCTGCCCGGCGATGGACTGGTTGAGCAGCCGCTCCAGCTCGGCCAGCGCGCTGGCGTCGTCCAGATCGGTGTGCCGCGGGGCGGTGGCGGCATCCCAGGCGCGCCAGTAGAAAGTCGGCGCTGGCGGGACGGCAAGGGTATCGGCAAGGGTATCGGCGGCCAGCGTCAGAACCGCCCCCGGCGGCAGCTTGTGCACGCCCTGGTAGATGGAATACGGCGCGGGCACATAGCCGTGGCGCAGGTAGAGCGCCAGCACGTCGCGGTTCACCTCGGCAGCGAAGGCCGGGTGCGCGCGCAGGGCCTTCAGCTCCGAGCCAAACAGCAGCACCCCGCCCTGCCAGCCGTAGTAGAGCGGCTTTTCGCCCATGCGGTCGCGCGCCAAGGTGAGGCTGCGCGCCTGCCGATCCCACAGCGCCAGCGCAAACATGCCCACGCAGCGCTTGAGCGCGCCTTCAAGCCCCCAGGCCGCGACGGCGGCGAGCAGGGTTTCGGTGTCCGAATGGCCGCGCCACGCGGGCGCGCGTCCCTGTGCTGCAAGGTCGCGGCGCAATGCCAGGTGGTTGTAGATCTCGCCGTTGAAGGCCACCACAAATCGCCCGCAGGCCGAGTGCATGGGCTGATGCCCGGCGGGCGACAGATCC
>DYGW01000096.1 GCA_020724485.1 Thermoflexus sp.
CTGTGCCTGCCGTTCTTCTACAATCCGACTATGCAAACGCGAGGAGGGACACGCTGTGGCTTGGCAACCCGACATCTCCCTGAGCGGCTATGACGCGGCACTGACGGGCGCGGCCTTCTACCATGTGCCCGCGCCGGGGCTGCTGCGCATCGCTGGCAAAGACCGGCTCGACTTCGTCCAGCGCCAGACGACCAACGACGCGCGCGCGCTGACGACGGATCGCGCCCTGCTCACCGTGCTGACCGCGCCGACGGCGCGCATCCTCGACGTGTGGCGGCTGCTCGTCGCGCCCGGCGAAGAGGCGCTGGAAGCGATCACCCTGCCGGGACGCGGCGCGCTCACCGCGCAATACCTGGCGCGGCGCATCTTCTTCATGGACAAGGTGACGGTCGCTGACGCCAGCGCCGATCACGCCCAGCTTGAAGTCCTCGGCCCGGCGGCGGGCGACTGCCTGGCCGGAGCCGGAATCGAGGCGCTGCCAGGGCCGGGCGGCGTCGTGACCGCGCGGCTGGATGGGGCCGCGCTGCGTCTGCTCGGCCCGGAAGAAGCGTTCGCCAGCGGCTATCTGGCGCTGGGCGCGCCGGAGGTGATCGCGGCTCTAGCCGGGCGGCTGGCCACCTGGGGCGCGCACCTGCTCGACTCCGCCGCCTATGACATCCTGCGCGTCGAAGCCGGGCTGCCTGGCTCCGCCGGGGAACTGACCGACGCTTACACCCCGCTCGAAGCCAACCTCGACCGCGCCATTCACAGCGCGAAGGGCTGCTACACGGGGCAGGAGATCATCGCCCGCCAGATCACCTACGACAAGATCACACGACGACTGGTCGCGCTGCGCCTGGCGAAGCCAGTTGCGCCCGGCGCGGCAGTGACGGTCGAGGGGCGGGGCGCGGGTGAAGTGACCTCGGCGGCGGTGTCGCCGCGCTTTGGGCCGCTGGCCCTGGCGGTGATTAAGCGCCCGCACTTCGCGCCGGGCACCGCCATCAGCGTGGCGGTGGACGGAGGGAGCGTCGCGGGGACGGTCGTCGCGCTGCCCTTCGCCGGGTAGCATCCTGGCAAAGCCCGGCCCGTAGGGGCGCTGCTCTGCTACGCCCTGGCCGAATCCAGACTTCCGAAGTTTCCAAAACTTCGGAAGTCTAGTGTCGGCGCGCCCGCGCCTGGCCGCTCCCGCTCCGTTGCAGCAAAAAAAAAGCCGGCAACGCGCCGGCTCTTTTCGTGTCAGATCAGGTATCAGCGGACGTGCCTAGTGGCAGCCGCAGCTGCCGCCGTGACCCGCCGCCTCACCCTCGTCGGTGCGGAACGAGTGCCCGCAGCCGCAGGTCGAGAGGGCGTTCGGGTTGTTGATGGCGAACCCGCCGCCCATCAAGCTGTCCACGAAGTCAATCTCCGAGCCGGCCATGTACGACAGGCTGGTGGGGTCAATCACCAGGCGCACGCCGTCGCTCTCCACGACGCGATCCTGCTCGTAGATCGTCTCCTCGAAGGCCATGCCGTAGGACAGGCCGGAGCAGCCGCCGCCCTGGACGAACACGCGCAGCGCGAAGCCTTCAAGCTGGCGCTCGGCCATCAGCTCGCGGACTTTGCTAGCGGCGACGGGGGTGATGGTCAGCAGGGGGAAATCAGCCTCCGGCGTGGCGGGCTGCTGGGTGTCAATCTGGGTAACATCGGCCATGACGTGCTCCTATACGGCAATCTATGGGCAATTGACGATTAGTCAGAGTGTATCAGCATCCGTTGAAATAGTCAATTTTACTGATGGAAATTGTAGAAAATGGCAGGCGGCCCGTTTGTGCGAGGCGCGGGCCTCACTGCACGACGCTGATCACCACGCCCTGTTGATCGCTGGGAAGCGACCAGGTGCGCGCCTCGATGCCCGCCGCGCGGAAGGCGCGCTGCATCGCTTCCTCGATGCTCTCATGGTTATAGGTGGCGAAAGCCAGCAGCGCCGGCCCTGGCCCGCACAGGGTCACGGCGACCGCGCCGGCGTCCTCCGCCGCCGCGACGACGGCATGGTAGGCGGGGATGTGCTCGCGGCGGTACGGCTCGTGCAACCGGTCGGCGAGCGCCTCGCGCAGCAGCTTGAAGTCGCCCTGGCGCAGCGCCTCGACCACCAGCGCCGCGTGCCCGATGTTGTGGATGGCGTCGCTCATCGTCACCCGTGCGGGCAGGTCAGCCCGCAGACGCGGCTGGAAGTCCGGCAGGCGCGGCACGGCGATCACCGCGCGCAGCGGGCGAATCGGCACCGTGCGGTAGATCGGCCCCTCGGCTCCGGCGCTGCACACGCTCAGCCCGCCGGAGATGGCCGCGACAACCGCCGCCCCATCCCCGGTCAGTTCGACGGCCATGCGCACCAGCGCGTCGTGACTGAGCGGGCCGCCGAGCAGGTTATTGGCCCCGACCAGCCCGCCCACGACCAGCGATGCCCGCGCGCTGAGGCCGACGCCATAGGGGATGCGGTTGGCGCAGCGCACGTTGAGTCCGGCGGGGGCCTGCTCCAATTCCTGAAACAGGCGGACGGCGGCGCGCATGGCCGGGTTGGTCACGTCCAGGGCCAGGGCTTCCTGGCCCTCGCCCTCAACGTGCACATCGAGCCGGTCGTCGGCGCGCAGACTCAGTTCGATGACGTTGCGCAGGTTCAGGGCCAGCCCCAGCACGTCGAAGCCGGGGCCGACGTTGGTGCTGACGGCGGGGACGGAGACGTTGACCTTATACATGGGCCTCATTCGCGGTTCGGGCAGGCGCATGGGCGGGCCGGGATGTTCCGGCAGCCGCGTGTGCTCTAATGGTAGTGGCGGCGCACAGGTCGCGCAAGCACCCCCACACACTGGGGGGCACGGGCGCGCGCCCGCCATGTTACACTCAGCGCAAGGGTTGCGGCTGCCTAGAGCAGCCGAGCCAGGATCGCGTCTTCGGCGGCGTAATCGAACTGGCGCGGGTCTAGCGTGGGCGGAGGATTGGCGCGCTCCCAGGCGACGGTGTGGCGCAGGCCCTCCTCGCGGGTGTAGTGGGCGATGAAGCCCAGCTCGCTGCGAATGCGCGTCGTGTCCACATAGAGTTCCTGATCCAGCCCGGCGTGCGACTGCATCTCCAGGGGAAGCTGGTAATCCGGCGCGGCGACGACCAGCCCATCCCAGCCGGCGGCCTGGCCGATGGCGCGTATCCAGTCGGCGGTGGTCAGCGCGGTGCGCTCGCCGACGTTGTAGACGCGCCCGGCAGCGCGCGGGTCGGTCGCGGCCAGGGCGATGGCAGCGGCGGTGTTGCCCACGTAGTCGCGCGTCCAGCGCCAGCGCGCCAGTTGCTCGCTGAGCAGGATCGCCGGGCGGCCATCGTCCATGCGCTTGAGATACTCGAACAGGCGGTGCTGGTAGTCGCCCGGCCCGTAGACCATCGGCAGGCGCAGCACGGTGCCGGGCAGGTCTGGCGTGCCCAGGGTCACGCGCTCGACGAGTATTTTCTCGTAATCGTCCAGGACGCGGCGCGGGTCGTCGCTGGCGCGGGGGGTTTCGGTGCGGTACGGGTAGAGGCGCTGGCGCAGGGGGCTGTCTTCGGTCAGCGGGAGCGGGTCGGGGCGGCCTGGCTCGCTGCCTTGCACCCGGCCATAGGCGCGGTACACGTCCTGGCTGCTGATGCTGACCAACCGCCCGGCGAGGCCCTGGAACGTCGTCACGACGGTGCGCGCGTCCTGCTCGCTGAGCGGGATCATGTCAATGACCACGTCCGGCAGGATGTTGCAGAAGCTGTCCGCATGGTCGGGCAGCCGCGCGCGCTCGCCGGCCAGGTGGCGGACGCCCTCCGGCAGCGTGACCTGGGGCAGGTGGCGGTGGAATAGCCAGATCGTATGGCCCAAGTCGTGCAGCAGCCGGACAAGCGGCGGGCCGATGAAGCGCGTGCCGCCTATAATGAGAATACGCACGGATCACCGATCCTTTCGGGCCAAACCAGTCTACGATCTGGTGGGCAGCGTGCGATTGTACTGGGCATGATGGCGGTGGCGTGAGTCACGAAATCTCACCCTACCGGTCAAAGTGAGTATAATCAAACCAGGCGTTCTGTGACAGCGAGAGCGCGTCGAGACGGCGAAGGAGCAACCTGCCGTGTGGAGAAAACTGGTACTTGTGGTCGCAGTGCTGAGCGTCTTCCCCCTGGGGCACGGCGTCTTGGCGCAGGCGGGAGAGCTGCGTGTGTGGTCGGCGCTGGCGGAAGAAGACGCCGCCGTGATCGAGAGTGCGACCAGGGCGTTCGCTGACCAGGTTGGTGGGCGGGCGGTCATCAGGATCGTCGAAGCGCCCTATCTGCTGCAGGCGGTGGTCGCCGCCCGTGACGCAGGAGAGCCGGGGCCGGACGTGATCTTCGTCCCCACCGATGTCGCCGAGCCGCTGCTCGAAAACGCCCTCATCCTGCCCAGGCCAGCGCGCGGCGACTTCTTCCTGGCGGCGCTGCTGGAGGCGCTGCCCGACCTGATCAACGACGCCTGCGGCGAGAGGCCGCTCGACGGCTGCCTGTGGGAGCCGGTCAATCCCGCGCTGCCCGCCGCCCAGTTTGACGAGCGCGCGATGGGACGCACGGTGGGCTGGGTGTGCGAGTCGGCTCCAGGGCTGCCCATGTGCGACGGCGATCCGCTGCCGGGGCAGCCGGTCACCTGGGGCTACCAGATTTTCCTGCTCAACCGGCAATGGCTGGCCGAGCGCGGGCTGGAGCCGCCGGTGCTGCTGGACGATGTCTTCGCCATTCGCAGCGAGTTCGGCCTGGATGTGCTACGCGCCCAGCCGGACGCGCTGCCGCTGGCGGGTGATGTGCCGCCCACCACCATCGTCGTCATCTCGTCGGCGGTGCTGGCTCAGCAGCCGGTGGAGGCGTTGCGCAGCATGGGGAGCTTTTTCGCGGCAGACTATGCGCCAGTGCTGGGCCTGACCTTCGACACGCTCTATGTGGCCGCCGGGTCTGCCGACCCAGACCTGGCCGGGGAATTCGTGCGCGTCGCGGCGCAGGAAAGCGCGTTCAAGGCGGAGTTGCTGCACAGCAGCGGGCGGCTGCCAGCCTTCACGGTGGATGAGCTGCGGCGGTGGGGGATTGACGAGCCAGAAACGCGAGCCGTGCTTCAGGCGCTGGCTGTGCTGGCCGCCTACGCCCAGACCGCGTACTGAGCAACAATGCCTCACCCCCTACATTCCCCTCTCCAGCCGAGCTAGAGAGGGGGACTTTGATCACCGGACGCGAGCACGTTTCTGTTCCCTGCTTTGCCGGGGAGGGGCCAAGGGGCCAGGGGGAGGGGTGTCGCGCGGAAAGAGACTTCCGAAGTCTTGGAGACTTCGGAAGTCTGGCTGCGGGCAAGGGGACGGGGCGTTCTGGTTGGCAATCGCGGCCCGGCCCCTGTAGAATGGCTCCGGTCTCGCATCCGTGCGCCCGGCGCACACGTCACCGACCCGGCTGCCATGACTCTGACGCACATCCTGGTCTTCGCCGCCGCCGCGCTCCTCGCCCTGATCGCGCTGCCCGCACGGGGGCGCGCCTGGGCGCTGTTCGCCGCCAGCGTTGTCGCCATCTACTGGTTGCAGCCCGCCGTGACCATCCGCCGGCTGGACTTTGCCTTCCCGACGGCGACGCTGGGCCTGGTGGTGCTCGCCTGGCTGCTGACGCGCGCCCCCGGCCAACGCATCACCCGCGAGGACGCTGCTGCCGCCGCGCTGATCGCCGCGCTGGTGCTGCTGCTGGCCTTTGGGCGTGCCCTGGCCCCCGCCTACCGCGTCACCCCGTCCAGGCCGCCGCCGCTGGGCGCGGTCGTGTTATGGCTGGCCGTCGGCGGGATCGCCCTGGCCGCCCTCAGCCGGGTTCCGGGGGGCAGGGGGCGGTCCCTGCTGGCGCTGGCGGTGGGCATCATTGCCCTGTTCGCCGTGCTTAAGACGGAGGCGCTGGCTACCGAGGCGGGCCGCCTGCTGCGCGGCTGGACGGGCCAGTCTCCCGACCTGGCCCGCGCGGACGAGCTACAGTGGCTCGGCTTCTCCTATGTCGCTTTCCGCCTGCTGCACACCGCCCGCGACCGCCAGACGGGCCTGCTGCCCGCCCTGACCCTGCGCGAATACACCACCTATGCCATCTTCTTCCCGGCCTTCACCGCCGGGCCGATTGACCGCGCCGAGCGCTTGCTGGGCGACCTGCGCGCGCTGCCCGGCCCGGACGCGGCGCGTTTCGTCCAGGGAGGAATGCGCATCGCGGCGGGCATCGGCAAGAAGTTTGTCATCGCCGACAGCCTGGCGATCCTGGCCCTGGACACGGCCAAAGCGGAGGCGGCGACCTCGGCGCTGGGGCTGTGGGCGCTGCTCTACGCCTACGCCTTCCAGATTTACTTCGACTTCAGCGGCTATTCGGACATCGCCATCGGCCTGGGGCAGTGGTGCGGCGTCAAGCTGCCGGAGAACTTCAGCCAGCCCTACCTCAAGCGCAACATCACCGCTTTCTGGCAAAGCTGGCACATCACTCTCAGCCAGTGGGTGCGCTTCTACGTCTTCTCGCCGCTCAGCCGCACTTTGCTCACCCGCCCGCGCAAGCCCTCGCCGACCGCTCTGGCCCTGGTCGGGCAGCTTGTCACCATGCTGGTCATCGGCCTGTGGCACGGCGTGACCTGGGGCTTCGCCGTCTGGGGGCTGTGGCACGGGGTGGGGCTGTTCGTGCACAAGGTCTACAGCGACCGCACGCGCGCCCACTACCTGCGGCTGCGCGCTCACCCGCGCCTGGGGCGCGCCGTCGAGGTAGCCGGCGTGCTGGTCACGTTTCATTTCGTCGCCCTGGGCTGGGTGTGGTTCGCCCTGCCGGACATCGGGGCCAGTTGGGACGTGTTCGTACGCTTGTTGGGGGGCTAGACGATGCAAACCTGGCGCTGGCTCTATAAGCCCGGCAAGCCCTTCGATGGACGTTTCATAGCCCGCGTGCTGGTCAAGACGGCGCTGTTGTTCGCCGCGCTCAACCTGGCCTTTGTGCTGCTCGACCCCCTGCCAACGCTGGGCAAACTATCGCTCTACAACCGCGTCCTGCCAGGGCGTGCCCGCCTGCCCTACGGCGAGAATCCCGACGCCGCCTACAACCTGAGCCTGTTCCAGCTCGACGCCATGTTTGCGGCGCACGAGGTCGCTCGCGCCCCGGCCCGCGACGAGTTCCGCGTGCTGCTGATCGGCGATTCGGCCACTTGGGGGATTCTGCTCCGGCCAGAAGAAACGCTCGCCGGGCAGATCAACGCCGCCGGACTCGTCGCGGCGGACGGGCGGCGCGTGCGCGCCTACAACCTCGGCTATCCCACCATGTCGCTGACCAAAGACCTGCTGCTGCTCGACTACGCCCTGCCGCGCTATGAGCCAGACCTGGTCGTCTGGCTGTTCACGCTGGAGTCGTTCGACGCGCAGACGCAGCTTGACTCGCCGCTGGTGCAGCACAACCCCGCGCCGGTTCGCGCGCTGATCGCCCGTTACGGCCTGGCGCAAGACCCCGCCGACCCGCGCTTCGTAGACCTTTCCACCTGGGACAAGACGCTGATCGGGCAGCGGCGGGCGTTGGCCGACCTGCTGCGGCTGCAACTGTACGGGGTGCCCTGGGCGGTGACCGGCATTGACCAGGAATACCCCGCCGACTACACGCCGCGCGCGGTGGACTTGCCCGCCGACGCCGCCTGGCACGGGCTGCGCCAAGACTTGTTCGCGCCCGCTGACCTGGCCTTCGACGCCCTGCGCGCCGGGGTCGCGCGGGCGGGGGACGTGCCGCTGCTGCTGGTCAACGAGCCGATGCTGATCAGTGCGGGCGCGAACAGCGATATTCGCTACAATTTCTTCTATCCACGCTGGGCCTATGACGCTTACCAGCGGCTGCTGCACGCGCAGCGCGACGAGCACGGCTGGACGCTGCTCGACCTGGACGCGGCCATCCCGGACGCGGAGTGCTACACCGACAGCGCGGTTCACCTGACGCCCGCCTGTACCGCTGACCTGGCCGAGGCAGTGGGCGCGGCGATTGTGGGGGCCAGCGGCGGCTGAGCGCGAAAGAGCGAAGAGCGATCTCACCGCCGAGGCGCAGAGGGCGCAGAGAAGAACAAGAGGAATTGATTAAGGAAGATCGAAGAACCGATTTCATGGCTGAGGCGTAGAAGGATATGAAGATTGCCGAAGTCTGGCCGACTTCGGAAGTCTGAGACGGGGCAGGGCGCAGCAGAGCGCCCCAACGAGTCCCTGCTGACGGCTGATGGCTGACCGCTGAAAGCTCAGAAGGAGCGCACACCATGACCGATCCCTTGATCACCGTCAACGGCCTGGTCAAGACCTTCGACACACCCGCCGGGCCGCTCAACGTCCTGCGCGGGATTGACCTGACCGTGGGGCAGGGCGAGTTTGTCGCGTTGGTCGGGCCGTCGGGCAGCGGCAAGACGACTTTTCTCAACATGGTCACTGGCATTGACAAGCCGACGGCGGGCGCGGTGACTCTGGACGGGGTGGACGTGGTTGGCACGCCGCAGCGCCAGCTTACGCGCTGGCGCGGGCGCACGGTGGGCATCGTCTTCCAGTTCTTCCAACTGCTGCCCACGCTGACCGTGCTGGAGAACGTCAAGATGCCGATGGACTTCTGCCGTGTCTATGACCCGCGCGAGCGGCGCGACCGGGCGATGGCCTTGTTGGAGCGGCTGGGCATTGCTGACCAGGCGCACAAAACGCCGGATACGCTCTCCGGCGGGCAGCAGCAGCGCGTGGCAATTGCGCGGGCGCTGGCCAACGACCCGCCGCTGATCATCGGCGACGAGCCGACCGGCAACCTCGACCGCATGAGCGCGGCCAACGTCTTCCGCATTTTGGCCGAGCTACGCGAGCAGGGGCGCACGGTGCTGGTTGTCACCCACGACCGCGAGCTGGTCTTCGACGTGCCGCGCGTGCTGATGCTGGCCGATGGGATGATCGAAGCGACCACGTTCGAGGCCGCCGCCAAGCGCCGCAGCCAGGAATTGCAGGCGGCCAAGCTGCGCACGCAGGAGCGGCGGGCGCTGTCGCACCACGCCTAGCGGCAAGAACTCGCAGGGATGTTGCTCTGCTGCGCCCTGTCCCGGCTCAGACTTCCGAAGTCTGCCAGACTTCGGAAGTCTTGTTGCTGCGGTGCGTCAGAGGTTGGGCGGGGGCTGGGTGCTGGAGTCTTTCTGCGAGCGTCCTTCTTTGCGCCCGGCGCAGCGAGACTTCTTGGGCGGGCGGGCATCTGGCGTTTCTTCCGGCGGGAGAAGGGGCTGTGCGGCCAGCCATTGCTGCGCGTACTCGACCGCTTCCTGCAGCGACATCAGCAGCACATCGCGCGCCACGAACACGTTCTCCGCGCCAATTTTGTCCAGCGCGCCGGTGCGCTGCAGCGTCTTGAGCACCTTCTCCTCGACGCCGCATAGGATCAGCTTGCCCCCTCGCACGCGCAGGCGCTCGGCGTAGTTGACCAGCGTCCAGGTGCCGGTGCCGGCCAGCATTTCCTCCCCGCGCAGCCGCAGGATCAGCACGGGTTGGCGGGCGTGGTTGGGGACGGGCAGCCGTTGCTCCAGGTCGCGCATGGCGGCGAAGAACAGAGGGCCGTGTACCGACAGAATCACCAGCGAGCGGTCGGGCAGCGTAGGCGAGAAGGGGATCTCGCGGAACTGGTACGGCCCTACTGGCTCAAGCTGGGTGATGTGCAGGTGGCTGGACTGGAAGATGTACAGCAGCAGCGAGAGCGCCACGCCCACAAAAACGCTGTACTGGAGCGGCAACATCAGCGTGGCGACGAAAGTTGTCACCATCGCCCAACGTCCGGTCCAACTCGCCTTCCATAGGAAACGAATTTCCGCCGGGTCAATCAGAGTCCAGGCAGCCAGGATAAGGTGGGCGGAGAGCGACGTGAGGGCGATACGCTCCGCCAAGCCGCTGAACAGCAGCATGATCAAGGCTACGAGTAGGCCGGCCCACACGTTGGCCAGCCGCGTGCGCGCCCCGGCGCTGACATTGACCGCCGTCCGCGACAGCGATCCGCCCGACGGCAAGCCCTGAAACAACCCGGCGGCGATGTTGCTCAAGCCCTGGCCGATGAACTCGCGCGAAGCATTGGGCAGCCGGCCATCCGGCTCTTTGAGGCTTTGCGACAGGGCGGCAGTTTGCACCAGGCCCAGCAGCGCCACCGCCAGCGCCGACGCGGCCAGATCGCCAACGAGATCGGGTTGCGGCAGGGAAGCTGCTGGCAAGCGGTTGGGCAGGGGCGCAATATCCTGCACCAGGATCACGCCGTCAGCCCACTCGCCCAGAACAACGATCACGGCGCTGGCCCCCGCCACTGCCAGGAAGATGCCCAGGGCGCGGATGCGCGTCCGCCGAAACAACAGGATGATCGTCATGGTCAGCAGGCCGATGGCCAGCGTGGGCGCATGAACCTGGTCAATACGCCCGGCCAGGTGGTTCAGCGTGTGGATGAGACCGCCGTGCTTGCCTCGAGGAATGCCGGAAAACGTGCCGAGTTGCTCTGTCGCCATCAGCACCGCCGCGCCGGTCAAAAACCCGGCCACGACCGCGCGCGATACGAAACGTGTCAGGTCGCCCAGGCGCAGCACGCCGAGCAAGAGCTGAAACAAGCCCGCCAGAATTGACAGGGTGACGATCAGAATGCCCACCTGGTAGGAAGTCTTCAGGGGTTCCAGGGCGCTGCCCACCAGCAGCATCAGCGTGTTGGTGGGGCCGGTCGTCATGTAGGTGGCGCTGCCCGCCAGCGCGCCCACGATGGGCGCTACGACTGCCGCGTAGAGGCCATACGCCGGCTCGACCCCGGCCAGCAGCGCGAAAGCCATCGCCTGGGGGATGCCCGCCGTCGCGCCGGTGATGCCGGCGATCAGATCGTGCGGAAAGGTGTAACGCAGATAGATCTTGACGCGGAATGCTGCGGGTCGATTCGCGATGGACATGGGTGTTGGCAGGTGGATGGCTGGGCTAGGCTGGATACATGGCGCAACCATTGTACCGTGCCGTCCGGCCCTTTGCATGTTTCACATTGGCGGGCGTTCGCCGGATCGGGGCGGGCGCGCTACACTGGGGCGGCGGGCTGCCCTGCGCCCCCCTCGCATCATCTAGCAGACTCAATAGGACACACGCTCATGGCCATCGAGGTTCTCAAGCTCACGCTCGGCCCGCTGCAAACCAACTGCTACATCCTCGGCAACACGGCCACCCAAGAGGCCATCGTCATTGATCCGAGCGACAACGCCGCCCTGATCCACCAGACGGCGGCGGGTCGCGGCTGGACGGTGCATGCCATCCTGGCGACGCACTGCCACTTCGACCACATCCTGGCCAGCGCCGAGTTGAAAGCGCTGACCGGTGCGCCCTTTGCCATTCACGCGCTCGATCTGCCGCTGCTGCGCAACATGCCGGTCACTGTGCGCCAGTGGTTCACTACCGAGGTGCCGCCCGCCGCCGAGCCGGACTCGTTCGTCGAAGAAGGCCAGACGGTGACCTATGGCGGCATCGCCCTGGACGTGCTGTTCACGCCCGGCCACGCGCCCGGCCACGTGAGCTACATCTTACGGGACGAGCGAACCGTTTTCAGCGGCGACTGCCTGTTCTTTGGCAGTATCGGGCGCACCGACCTCCCCGGCGCGGACTACGAGACGTTGATGCACTCGATCACCGCCAAACTGCTGCCGCTGGGCGATGAGTTCACGGTTGCGCCGGGGCACATGCGCGATACGACCATCGGCCACGAGCGCAGGCACAATCCCTTCGTGGTGGAGTACCTCAACGCAAGCGCGCAGTGATCCCGCCGAGACTTCAAGGGCAGGCAGAGGACGGCATGGACCCACTCACCCGGCCAACAGCCAGAGGGCACGCCTGATGCGACGGCGGCTACGCTTCATCTGGCGCTATCTGCGCGGCGATACGCCCTGGGATTCGGGCATCGTCCCGCCGGAGGTCGTCGCCTGGATCGCGGCGGCGGAGCGTGACGGTCGCCCGCCGGGCCGCGCGCTCGACCTGGGTTGCGGCACCGGCACGACTTCGCTCTACCTGGCCGGGCGGGGCAGGGACGTGGTCGGCGTGGACTTCGCGCCCAACGCGATCTGGCGGGCGCGACGCAAGGCGCGGCGGGCAGGGCTGGCTGGCCGCGCAGTGTTCACCAGCGCCGATGTGTCGCGCCCGGATTTTCTGGGCGACGCCGGCCCCTTCGATCTACTCATTGACGTGGGCTGTATGCACGGCCTGACCCCGGAGCAGCGCCCCCCGTGCGCGGCGAACCTGGCCCGGCTGGCCCGACCCGGCGCGACCTACCTGCTCTATGCTTTCATGCCGCGCCTGGGGCGGAGTGGCCGTCCGATGGGCATTGACCGCGCGGGCCTTGAGGCGCTTCTCGGCGAAGCATTTGTGCTGCTGGACTACGTGCCGGGCGAGGAGGTCATGCAGCCGGTGGCGAGCGCGTGGTACACCTGGCAGCGCCGGGCGGTGACGCCGTGAAGCGTGCCTTGCTGCTCTTCCTGGATGGGGTGGGGCTGGGCGACGACGACCCGGCGACCAACCCCTTCGCGGCGGCGCGCACGCCCACGCTCGACGCGCTGGCGGGTGGGCGACGTTGGCTGCGCGGGGCCACGCGCCACGACAACGGTCGCGCCGTGTTCATCCCCACCGATCCGCGCCTGGGCGTGGCGGGCCGCCCGCAGAGCGCCACCGGTCAGGCGGCGATTCTGACGGGGCACAACGTCCCGGCGGCGCTCGGCGAGCACTACGGGCCGCGCCCCAACGCGGCCATCCGCGCCCTGCTCGACCACGACAACCTGTTCAAACGTGTGGTGGCCTCCGGTGGCTCGGCGGCGCTGATCACGGCCTTTCCGCCGCGCTTCTTCGACGCGCTGGCGCGCGGCAAGCGGCTGCCCTCATCCATCCAGCACGCGGCGCTGGCGGCGGGTCTGCGCCTGGCGACCGAGGGGGACATTTACGCGGGCACGGCGATGAGTCCCGACTGGACGGGGGCAGGGTGGCGCAGCGACCTGGGCTATGCCGACACGCCGCTTTACGCGCCGGCGGAGGCGGGCGCGCATCTGGCGTGGCTGGCCGGGAAGCGCACCCTGACCTTCTTCGAGCACTGGGTTTCCGATATGATCGGCCACCGGGGGACGCTGGCGCAGGGCGTGGCGCTGCTGGAGCTATTCGACGCGGTGATGGCCGGGCTGCTGGCGGCGTGGGACGACGAAGCCGGGGTGATCGTCATCACTAGCGATCACGGCAACCTGGAAGACCTGAGCACGCGCAAGCACACCGCCAACGACGTGCCGACCGTGATCATTGGGGCGGCGCGGCAGCGTGTCGCTGAGGGGTTGCACGACCTGACCGGGATCGCGCCCGGCATTCTGCGCGCCCTCGACGACGCGGGGGAGTGAGGCCAGGCGCGGGAGCGCACTGCCCCCGCGCTCGCAGGCGAACCGTCCGCCAAGCGTAGGGTTCATTAGGTGCGGGTTGCGCCCCCCTGTGCGATACTTGACACTACTGGGGGCCGTAGTGTCTCGCCCCAAGGGTCCACGAACAAGCTGTTAGGGCTGGGCACTTGGGCGCTGGGATTGCC
>DYGW01000097.1 GCA_020724485.1 Thermoflexus sp.
TCGAGACCGTCAATGCCTACCTGGAAAGTGTTCGCCAAGAAGCCTAGTAGTACACCTAAATACGGAGACCTGATGCAGAATCCCTCACTAATTGCGCCAGACGTGTTCTTGTTTCCACGCCGTGCGCCAACTTTGCGCGATCCCCAACCTCCGGTGCATGATCTGAGTTCACTGCGTTTGCCGAACCTGATTCTGAACCTATTTGGAGTGGACGAAGAGACCAGAGCAGCCCATGTGTGGTATGTGAATGTCGAGATCATTGAGGAAAGTTCGGGGAGAGCGAGACGGAAGATTGAGGTTCGCCATCGAAACAAAGTGATTGAAAGTTGGGTGTCCCGGTCTTGGAAAGCTGATAGTTGAGCAGCAAACGTTATGAGCAGGATTGAACAGCTTCCCCTATTCCCAGAAGAACGAACATCTCCGCTGGGTCTTGATTCCCGCCTGTGGCATGGTTCCTTCAACAAGCGTGAGAGCAGCCTTCAGCAGTTGTCGCCGTATGTTGGTAAGATGAAGTCGGGGATGGCGAGGGTGCTGATCGAACTCTTTTCTAGGCCCGGGGATGTCGTACTCGATCCATTTTCAGGTTCCGGAGTTGTCCCACTTGAGGCCGCTCTATTAGGTCGAAAATCCTGGGGCAATGACCTAAGCCCATACGCCTATGTATTAACAAGAGGGAAATTGGAAGCGCCTGCGACAAGACAAGAGGCAATTGAAGAAACGATCAGAATCATCAGGCTAGTAGAGCAGAAAGCCCCATCTGTTAGTATAAGCGGGGTTCCGGACTGGGTCCGTGAGTTTTTCCACCCGGACACACTTCGGGAAGTCTTGGCTGCGTTTGAGATTCTATTGCAGGAGAAGAATCACTTCTTGCTCTCTTGCCTATTGGGTATTCTCCATCATGTTCGTCCGGGCTTTTTGTCATATCCAGCGAGTCATTTGGTGCCTTATCTTCGCAAGAAAAAATACCCCCCTGACGAATTCCCGCAGATGTATCGCTATCGGGATCTGCGCTCACGACTGCTGGCAAAGGTTAACCGTGCCTATAAGCGTCCTCTCATACCTGCCAACTGGGGGCAGCGCAGTTATAAGGTGTGGCAGGTCAATTCGATGAATCTGCCGATAGTGTCTCAGGAGGTGGATGCCCTAATCTCAAGTCCGCCGTATTTCGGAGCACTGGATTATGCTCGTGACAACAGGTTGCGTCTATGGTTTCTGGGAGTGAAGAACTGGAAGAAGCTCGACAAAAGTCTAACCGCTGATGCACAAGTCTATTTGCCACAGATGGCTCTCTGCCTGTCGGAAATGAATCGGGTGTTGAAGCCGGGAGGCTATTGTGTGCTAGTTCTAGGGGATGTGGAACGAAACGGCGAAACACGCCGCACAGCCGAGATTCTCGCTGAGTTGGCCTTAGAAGTTAGTCATAACGAGTTGATCACAGAAACAATCTACAACGATCTAATCCCCGACGATAGGCGCTCGCGACGGCGTACAAGAACGACAAAGTTTGAGCGAATCCTTGTGATGAAAAAACTATCTTAAGAGTCATTCGGTCCATTTGGAGACAGACTCGTGCGCATCATGATTTCTGCCGGGGGAACCGGCGGCGGCGTCTACCCTGCGCTGGCGGTGGCCGGGGCGCTGCGCCGCCTGTACGACGACCTGACGCTGACCTTCGTGGGCGCGCGCGGCGACATGGCCCGCGATCTCGTCCGGCGCGCCGACGTGCGCTTCGACGGCTATCACGAGGTGCTGGCCGGGCCGCTGCACGGCATCCCGCGGCGGGGACAGATCGTCAGCGCGGGCAAGATCACGCTCGGCGTTGCGCAGTCGCTGATCCTGGCACTCCGGCTGCGGCCCCAGGCGCTATTCCTGACGGGCGGGTGGGTCGGTTTCCCGATGGCGGCGGCGTGCTGGCTGCTGCGCCGCCCAATCGTGATTTACGTGCCGGATATCGAGCCGGGCCTGACGCTCAAGATGCTGGGGCGCTATTTCGCCCACACCATCGCCGCGACCGTGCCGGAGACCGCCGCCTTCTTCCCCGGCAAGCGCGTGGTGACGACCGGCTACCCGCTGCGCCCGGAGATTCTCAGCGCCAGCCGCGAAGCGGGCATCCGTGCCCTGGGACTCGACCCGGCGCGCAAGACGCTGCTGGTCTTCGGCGGCAGCCGGGGATCGCGCAGCATCAACACGGCGATGGCCCAGGTCGCGCCGGCGCTGCTGGCCGACGGCGTCCAGATCGTGCACATCTCCGGCCAGCTTGACTGGGAGACAGTCCAGGCGCAGCACGCCGCGCTGAGCGACGCGCAGCGGGCGCATTACCAGATTCACGCCTTCCTGCCGGATATTGGCGGGGCGTTCGCCGCCGCCGATCTGGTGGTCAGCCGGGCGGGAGCGGCTACGCTGGCCGAGTACCCGGAACTGGCGCTGCCCGCGATTCTCGTGCCGTACCCCTGGGCGTGGCGCTACCAGAAGGTCAACGCCGACTGGCTGGTTGAGCACGGGGCAGCGCTGCGGCTGGACGATGAGCGGCTGGGCGACGAGCTGCTGCCCACCGCGCGCGCGCTGTTCCACGACGAAGAGCGGTTGGCGGCGATGCGTGCGGCGATGGCCGCGCTCAAGCGTTCGGACGGCGCGGAGAACATCGCGCGGCTGCTGGCCGAGTGGGCAGGGGGATAGGGCGCGCGCGGTGCGGCCACTTTGCCGCTGCGATCAGTTCGCTTACAATAGGGAGCGGGGCCACGCTGCGCCACGCCCGGCGCGCGCCGTAGAGGGTCCGCCTGCGGGGGACGATGCGCCATGATACAACTGTCGAGCTTCATGATACTGATGATCGGGATGTTCGCCCTGATCGGCTTCATGCGCGGCTGGACGAAGGAGTTGATCGCGACGGCGGGCATCGTGCTGGCCCTGTTCACACTCAAGCAGTTCGAGACGATTCTCATTGACCCACTGACCAGGGGCGAGCAAGGCTCGAAGTTCTGGCTGCAGGCGACCATTCTGCTGGGCATCGCCTTCTTCGCCTACCAGACGCCGCTGGAAATGCTCTCGCGGACCGGGCGCGGGCGCTCCAACCGCGAAGGGCTGCAAGATGGCCTCCTGGGGGCGATTGTCGGCGGGTGGAACGCCTACCTGCTGATCGGCTCGCTGTGGTGGTACCTGGACAACCTCGAATATCCCCTCAGCCCGCACATCATCCCGGTTGCTCCCGGTTCGGCCAGCGCCGATATGGTCAACATCCTGCCGCTAAGCTGGATGCTGGGCGGCGACGGAGGTATCCTCTCGATCATGATGATCGCGCTGTTCGTCTTCGTGATCGTCGTGGTGATCTGACGCGTTTCACGGTCGTCTCAGTGGCCTGAGGGCCAGGAGCCTGGTGACGATGCGCTTTTCTCAAGTCATCCTCGAAAACTGGCGCAATTTCGACCAGGTGGATGTGCGCCTGCAAGACCGCGCCTTCCTGGTTGGGCCAAATGCTTCCGGCAAGTCGAACTTCCTGGATGTGTTTCGCTTCCTGCGCGACCTGGTGGTGCCCGGCGGTGGTTTTGAGCAGGCGGTGACGAGTCGAGGAGGCGTCTCCAGCATCAGAAATCTGGCGGCGCGCCGGTATCCAGAGATTGTGGTAGAAGTGTGTTTGCAGGCAGATAGTTCAGAGTGTGACTGGCGATACCGGATTGCCTTTGCCCAGGACAATCAGAGCCGGCCTGTGCTCAAAGAGGAGCGAGTCTGGCATGGGGAAGACCGCATCCTCAACCGCCCGGACAGCGCCGATGAAGATGACCCGGAACGCCTGCGCCAGACTCACCTGGAGCAGACCTTTGCCAACCGCGACTTTCGGCCCATCGCCGATTTCTTCGAGAAAATCAGCTACTTTCATCTCGTTCCCCAATTGGTACGCTCTCCTGACCGGTGGCAGGGAGCCATGGTTGATCCCTACGGGGGAGATTTCTTGGAGCGGATAGCTCGCACCCCTGATAGGACTCGCGGTGCTCGCTTGCGCAGAATTACTGCGGCCCTGCGGGTGGCAGTCCCCCAGCTCCGAGAGCTTCGTCTGGAAAAGGACGAGCGAGGCGTGCCGCACCTGTCCGGCAACTATGAGCACTGGCGTCCGCATGGCGCGTGGCAAACCGAAGCTGATTTTTCCGACGGCACGCTGCGTTTGCTGGGATTGCTCTGGTCATTGCTGGAAGGCGGCGGCCCGCTTCTGCTGGAAGAGCCGGAGTTGTCTTTGCATCCGGCGGTCGTGCGCCATATTCCCCAAATGATGTGGCGGGTGTTGCGCGATCGCAAGAGTAAGAATGTACGCCAGGTGATAGTGAGCACACACAGCACCGAATTGCTCTCCGAAGGCATTGCGGCAGACGAGATACTTCTCTTCATCCCTAAGAGGGAGGGGAGTCAGGTTAGGGTAGGGGCCGAGATTGCCGAGATCAGGACTCTGCTAGAAGCGGGGGTGTCGCCGGGTGATGTAGCCATTTCCTACACGCAGCCGGAGAAGGCTACTCAGTTGGCGCTGTGGTGAGGACTTATCATGCCCGACGGTGTGCCCGCTATTAACCTGCTTGTGGAGGGTCTCACGGACAGGGTTGTCGTCCAACGTATCCTTGAATGGGCGGGACTCCCCTGTGGCAGGACTTTCGGAGAGAAAGGCAAAGACTACCTCCTGAGTGTATTGCCAGATTACAACCAGGCTGCCAGATTCTCGCCCTGGGTGGCGGTTGTTGACCTTGATCAAGCACCTGAGTGTGCCCCAGTGCTGGTGCGCCAACACCTGCCGCATCCCAGTCGGTGGATGCGGTTCCGTGTAGTGGTGCGCGCCATCGAGTCCTGGCTACTGGCCGATGTAGAAACCCTGGTCGACTTTCTGGCGATTCCCAGAGCCAGTGTCCCTTCCTCGCCGGAGGATGAGGCTGACCCCAAAGCGACCCTGGTGAACCTGGCACGCCACAGCCGCCGTCCGGCCATTGTCAGCGACATGGTGCCACGCTCTGGCAGCGGGGCGAAGGTCGGGCCAGCTTATACAGCCCGCCTCATTGAATATGTGACGGTGGCGAGTTCCGCGCAGTGGCGTCCTGAAGTAGCTGCCCAACGCTCGGATAGCCTGCATCGCTGTATCGCTGCCTTGAACACACTCCGCCATTGGACTCCTGCTCCATGACTCTCTCTCCCGGCCAACATATTCATGTCATCGGCGTGGGCGGCTTCGGCATGTCGGCCATCGCCCGCGTGCTGCTGGGGCGCGGCTACGCGGTCAGCGGCTCCGACCTGCACGCCAACGACCTGACGCGCGCCCTGGCCGCTGCCGGCGCGACGATCTACGAGGGGCACGCGGCTGCCAACGTCGCTGGGGCGGATGTAGTTGTGGCAACTTCGGCGGTGCAAGAGGATAACCCGGAGATCGCGGCGGCGCGCGCGGCGGGCATCCCTGTGCTGCGCCGGCGCGAGTTGCTCGGCGCGCTGATGGCCGGGCAGGTGGGCATCGCCGTCGCCGGGACGCACGGCAAGACAACGACCACCGCCCTGCTGGTTCATGTGCTGTGCGAGGCCGGGCTGGACCCGACCTACATCATCGGCGGGGTGCTGCGCAACACCGGCACCAACGCCGGAGTCGGGCGCGGGCCGCATTTCGTCATCGAGGCGGACGAGTACGACCGCATGTTCCTCGGCCTGCGCCCGCAGCTGGCGATCATCACCAACATCGAGCACGATCACCCGGACTGCTACCCGGCGCTGGACGACGTGCGCGCGGCCTTTGCCGAATTCGCGACGCTGCTGCCGGACGACGGGCTGTTGGTCGCCTGCGCGGACGACCTGGAGGCGCGCGCCCTGGGCAACTCGCGCCATGCTGCCGGGCATCCTGTCGCTTTCTACGGTATCTCTGGCTCTGCTGGCGAAGAGGCCATGAGGGATGAGCCGTTCTGGCGCGCCAGCGATCTCGCCCCCGATTCCGCCGGCGGCATGGCCTTCACCGTCTGGCGCGGGGCGCGGAGCCTGGGCCGCATCCGGCTGGCGCTGGCCGGGCGGCACAACGTCCTCAACGCCCTGGCGGTGATCGCCGTCGCCGATCATGCCGGCGCACCCTTTGCGGTCACGGCGGAGGCGCTGGGCAGCTTCCTGGGCACGGGCCGTCGCGCCGAGACATTGGGCGTCGCCGGCGGCGTGACCGTGATCAGCGACTACGCCCACCACCCGACCGCCGTGCGCGTCACGCTGGAGGCGCTGCGCGCCCGGCCCGGAATCGGCGACCTGTGGGCGGTCTGGCAGCCGCACACCTACGGGCGGATGCGCGCCCTGGCCGGCGAGTTCGCCGCCGCTTTCGCCGCCGCCGATCACGTGCTGGTCACCGACGTGTACTCCGTGCGCGAGGCGGTGACGCCGGGCCTGGACGCGGCGGGCATGGCCGCGCAGATCGCGGGTGCTGGACACCCCGATGTGCGCTATACTGGCCCGCTGGACGCGACGGCGGAGGAGCTGATCGCCTGCATCCGGGCTGGTGACGTGGTCGTGCTGCTCTCGGCAGGCGACGCGCCGCAGGTTGGCCGCCAGGTGTTCGACGCGCTGAGTTCCGGGGAGGGGCAACCATGAGCGATCGCTACCAGCCGCTGGCCGAGCGATTCGGGGCGGCTATGAAGCGGGACGAGCCTCTGGCCCGCTACACGGTGGCGCGCCTGGGCGGCCCGGCGGACGCGCTGGTCGTCGCCAACAGCACAACCGACTTGACCGACGCGGTCACTCTGGCCGCCCGGCACGGCATCCCCTGGGTGGTGTTGGGCGGCGGCGCGAACGTGCTGGTAGCCGACGCCGGATACCGCGGCCTGGTGATCATCAACCACACCAAAGCTGTGCGCTTCGAAGAAGGCGGGCGGGTCGTGGCCGAGAGCGGCGCGAACCTGTCCACGCTGGCACGGCGCTGCATGAACCAGGGCCTGGCCGGGCTGGAATGGGCGGTCAACGTGCCGGGCACGGTCGGCGGGGCGGTCATCAACAATGCCGGCGCGCACGGCGGCGATATGGCCGGCACGGTGCGCTGGGTGGAACTTCTCAGTCTGGAGGACTGCCCGCACGTCGAGCTGTGGGGCGTGAGCCAGATGCGCTATGGCTACCGCTCATCCGTCCTCAAGGGTGAGCGGGGGCGCTATGTCGTCCTGGCCGTCACGCTGATCCTGGAACCGGGCCATGATCCCGGCGCGCTCAACGCGCGTGCCGACAACTTCGTCGCTCACCGCAAGCGCACGCAGCCGCCGGGCGCGTCGCTGGGCAGCATCTTCAAGAACCCTCCGGGCGATTACGCGGGCAGGCTGATCGAAGCGGCGGGACTCAAGGGGACGGCCATCGGCGGGGTACAGATCTCGCCGGTGCACGCCAATTTCATCGTCAACACCGGCGAGGGCACCGCCGCCGAATACCGCGCCCTGATCGCGTCGGCGCAGCGCACCGTGCAGGACAAGCTGGGCGTCGCGCTGGAACTGGAGATCGAGCTGATCGGGGCGTGGGGGGACGAGTGAGCGGGGGTTAGTGTTCAGTTATCAGTTGTCAGTGGTAGTTAGTGGTTGTTGGTTGTTGGTGATCAGTCCTCAAGCACCAGCGGTTGATGTTCTGCTGTCAGGGGCCGGTGGCGGCTTTACTCGTCTGCCTGCGAACTGCAAGCCATTGATTGCCAACCGCTGCCCCCCGATCGCTGGCTACCGGCCATGGATCACCGAGAACTGACCGCTGACAACCAGCAACCAATCACCCTTTTTGGAGCAACGCCGCATGACACACGAAGCACGATTATTGGGCCGAGGCCGCATCACGGACCTGGCGTGGACGCCCGACGGGCGCGCGTTGGGCGTGGCCGGCTCGCTGGGCATCTGGCTGTATGACGCGGCGAACCTGGACGCGCCGCCGCGCCTGGCTGTGCCCCACGACGATCCGCTGCTCAACCTGGCCTTCAGCCCGGACGGAAGCCTGGTCGCCGCCGGGACGGAGAGAGGGACGGTGCGCGTGTGGGCGCTGGTGAAGGGCCAGCAGCCGGCGCTGCGCCACGTCTTCGAGGGCTTCTACGGGCAGGTGGACGCGGTCACCTTCAGCCCGGACGGGGCGCTGCTGGCCGCCAGCGGGCAGGACGGCGTCGTGCGCGTGTGGGAGCTTGAGCGTGGACGGCAGCGTTTCACGATCAGCCCGCAGCGCCACGATCCCGACAACGAGGAC
This sequence comes from Thermoflexus sp., assembly GCA_020724485.1. Classification (GTDB taxonomy): domain Bacteria; phylum Chloroflexota; class Anaerolineae; order Aggregatilineales; family Aggregatilineaceae; genus UBA2029. Next base: position 8,191 of record DYGW01000097.1, read on the forward strand.
GGCCCGCCGCCGGTCTATGGCCTATCGTGGATGCCGGATGGGAAGCTGTTGGCGACCGGCAGCTTCGATGGGTTTGTCCGGCTGTGGGATGCGGCGACAGGGGCCTTTGTGCGCGAGATGCACGGCGCGGGCGCGTGGATCGCGCATATCGCCTGCAGTCCCAACGGCGCGACGCTGGCCGCCGCGCGCGTGGATGGCACGGCCTGGGTGTGGGATGCCCAGACAGGCGAAGACCTATTCATCATGGAAGCGCACGCTGGTGTGACTGAGCGTGTCGTCTATAGCACGCGCTGGGGTACCGCCGGGCCGACGCTGGCCTCGTGCGGCAGCGATGGCGAAGTCGTGCTGTGGTCCGCCGCGACAGGCGACTACCTGGGCAGCCTGGGCGGTCACGCCGGTGGCGTGATCGCGGCTTCGTTCAGCCCGGACGGGGGGCGCATCGCCGTCGCCAGTTGGGATCACGCCATCTGCGTCTGGCAGGTGGATGCGGTGACCGGCACGGCCCAGCTTGCCCACACGGTGCAGGGACACATGGACAGCGTCCACACGCTGGCCTGGCACCCGGCGGAGCCGCTGCTGGTGACGGCCAGCGACGAGGATGTGCTGCGCATCTGGGATGCAGACGCTGGGACGCTGCGCGCGACGCGGCTCGGCGAGTCGTTGGCGCTGCGCTGCGTGGCCTACAGCCCGGACGGGGCGACTCTGGCGGTGGGCGGCCAGGACGGGTCGCTGCGCCTTGAGGACGCTGCTTCGGGGGCACTCCTGATGGCGTTCGACGGGCACACGGAGCCAGTGCTCGATCTGGCTTTCAGCGCCGATGGTGCGTGGCTGGCTTCGGCGGGGGCAGATAACATCGCCCGCGTGTGGGATGTTGAATCCGGCCAGCAGGTGCGCGCGCTCACCGAGTTCGCCGGGCGCGTCACTGGCGTGGCCTTCAGCCCGGACGGGTCGCTGCTGGCCGCCGCCGCCGAAGATGGCGTGGTGCGCGTGTACGACGTCTTCCGCTGGGAGCGCGTCCATCGTTTCCCCGCCGACGCAGGCGTGGTGCACGCGGTTGCCTTCAGTCCAGACAGCTCGGTGTTGGCGGCGGCCTGTCACAACCGGACGGTGCGCCTGTGGGGTATGGAAGAAGGGTCGCTGATCGGCGCGCTGCGCGGGCATCGCGCCCCGGCCCTGGACGTGGCCTTCCACGCAGACGGGCGCACGGTGGCCTCGGCAGGCGCGGATGGGGACGTGCGCCTGTGGGACGCGCTGACCGACCGTGAACTGGCCGTGCTGGAAGGCGGCGGGACGGCGGCGACGACGGTGGGGTTCAGCGCCGACGGTCGCCGGGTGGCGGCGGGCGGGGCGGATGGCGTCGTGCGGGTGTGGGACGTGCCAGAGGTTGGCGGCGAGCCTGCCTCGGATGCCGCCGCTGCGTCCTGAGACGGACGCCCGGCGTGGCTGTAAGCGCCCGCTAGCCCATTTATGAAATTTTCCTGAAATTCCTTCCATGAGATTCTAGCTCGCTGCCAGCAGGGTAGGCGTTGTGCGCCTTGCTGGTGAGCCTCATCTCCGGCGGCCAGCGGTCAAAGAGGGGCAGGGCCGTGTGCGTGCTCTGCCTGTGATTCCTCCGCGCTCTCTGCCCCTCGAAGAGTTCTGCCCCGGCAATGGATGCCGTCGGCGAAGTGATTGTAGGGGCGCATTGCCATGTGCTCCTACGAAACCGGCATTCTGGGAATTCACTAACAGCCTCTCAGTTCTGGGGCAAAGCATCACCGCGGAGGCGCAGAGCGTGTAGAGAAAAGACTTTAGAGAATACTCTGAGCTTTTCTCCGCGTCCTCTGCGTCTCCTCGGAAAAATGAGCTTCCGCCCTGATTGATAGTTCGATCCTTCCCGTGCGCAACCTCACCCCCTGACCCCCTCTCCGCTGGCGGAGAGGGGGAAGCTGAGCGCAGCGAAACGGGGTGAGGTCAATCACTGACCATCCAGAACAGGCCCCTTGCCGCTTTTTCATCCCTTTGGTGTGCTGCGCTAGCAGCATGAACAGCTCTGCGGTTCAAGAATCTCGCCCCCGTCGTGAAATACCCTCCCGGCTTTGGTTAATTGGACTTTTGTGCCATGTTGGAATATAGTGGGATTGTCTGTGGGAAAGTCCGACGACCGGGGTGGGTGAGAGGTCAGTCAGGGGAGCAACCGGACTTCATCACCGCAGTGCGACAGCCAGGGGCCTGTTAGACTTCGATGCGCTTTTCAGTCCACACCCGACCGAGGCGTGCGCGGCGTCGTGAAGGTGCCGACCGGGGTCACGTGCGCCCGGCGGGTACGGCGACGATGGGCGGGCCTCCGGCACGCGGCTTGCAGCGGATGCAGCCGCGCTCGCAGGCTTTGCCGGCGGGCGGCGGCCCGACGAGCCTGCGCCAGCGTCGCTCTGAGCGGCGCGCGCGCCGCTCAGAGCGCGTGGCCGTGCGCCGTCCGGGAGAGGGCGTGGCTCGCCGCCGCCGGGTGAGCATCTGGCAGGTGCTCAACTGGCGAGTCGTCTCGGCGCTGCTGGTCATCGGGTTCGGGTTCGTGCTCTATCTGTTCCTGAGCATGGATGCGTTCTACGTCAGTTCGGTGGCTATCGGCGGCGAGAAGTACGTCACACGCGAGGAGATTTTCCGTTTCAGCGATGTCGCCCGGCGGCATATCTTCTGGATTGACGCGGAAGATGTCGCCCGGCGGCTGGAGGAAGTGCCCAACATCGCCGATGCGACCGTCCTGGTCGGCTGGCCGCCCAACGCGGTGCAGATTATCGTCGTGGAGCGCGAGCCGGCGCTGATCTGGGAGCAGCAGATTCGCGTGTGGGTGGACGTGAACGGGATCGTGATGAAGCAGCGCGAGGACATTGACGGGCTGCTGCGCATTGTGGTGCCCAACGCGGCGGAGCCGATCAGCGTGGGCCAGCACATCCCCAAGACGGTGGTCGAGGGGGCGCTGGCGCTGCGCTACCGCTACCCTAACATTGACGTGCTGCTCTACGATTCGATGAAGGGGTTGGGCTATCACGACGGGCGCGGCTGGACGGTGTGGTTTGGAACTGGCGAGGATATGGACACCAAGCTGCGCGTCTATAACGCGCTGGTCGCCGAGATCGTCAGCCAGGTGCAGCCGGGCGAGATCGTCATGTCGGACCCGGATCGGCCCTATTACACGGTGTTATGGCGCAATAGCTGAGCGGTTGAACAGGTGAGCGGCCCCTGCGCGCATAAGGTCGGCCCTGGGCGGTGCGCAGGGCATTACACACGAAATCATCGGTTATCATGGGCGAACTGGTTGTAGGGATTGACGTTGGCACGACGAAGGTCTGCACCATCGTCGGCGAAGTGCGCGAGAGCGACGTGTACGTGCTGGGACTGGGCATCGAGCCGTCGCAGGGAATGCGCAAGGGCATGGTCACCGACCTGAACGCCCTCAGCGCGTCTATCCTGGCCTCGGTGCACAAGGCGGAGAAGACGAGCGGCTACGAGATTGGCCGGGCGTTTGTCTCGCTGGCCGGCGGGCACATCGAGTCGATCAACAGCCGGGGGGCGGTCGGCATTCCCAACCAGCGCGGCGTGCAGCTTGACGACCTGGAGCGGGCGATGGACGCCGCGCGGGCCGTGACCCTGCCGCATGGCCGCGAGGTGCTACACGTCATCCCGCGCAACTACAGCCTCGACGGGCAGACCGGCCTGCGCAGCCCGTTGGGGATGCTCGGCTTCCGCCTGGAGGTGGAAGCGCACATCATCACTGCTTCGACGCAGGGCGTCAAGAACCTGGAAAAGTGCGTCGAGGACGCGGGCGTGCTGGTGGATCGCTTCATCCTCAACCCGCTGGCTGCCGGCGATATTGTGCTGACGCCGGAGGAGCGCGAGGCGGGCGTGATGATCGTGGACATCGGCGGTGGCACGACCGACCTGGCGATCTTCGTGGACGGCAGTGTGTGGCATACTGCGGTGCTCGGCGTGGGCGGGCAGCACATCACCAACGACATCGCCTACGGGCTGCATCTGCCAACCGAGTTGGCCGAGTCGGTCAAGCTGACGCACGGTCACGCCGACCCGAAAGCCGTCAGCGCGCTGGAGGCGTTCCCCATCCAGCCGTTCGGCGAAGAACTGCCCAGCAAAGTCCAGCGCACCGACCTGGCGCACATCGTGCATATGCGCGTGGCCGAGATGTTCGAGTTGATCCTGAAAGAGGCCAAGCGCAGCGGGTATGACGGGCTGCTAAAGGCGGGCATTGTCCTCACCGGCGGCAGCAGCCTGCTGCCGGGCATCAAGGCGGTGGCCGCCGATGTGCTGCACATGCCGGTGCGGCTGGGCCAGCCGGAGCGCGTCACGGGCATGTCCGAGGCGCTCAAAAGCCCGGCCTACAGCACCAGCGTAGGCTTGCTCAAGCTGGGCCTGATCATGGACATGGAAGACGACCGGCGTGAAGCCCTGCGCAGGCATTCGAACTCGCGCGGGTCTGGCCGGATGCGCGGGTTCTTCAGGGGCGTGGTCGAGCGCCTGCTGCCGCACGAAGAAACGGGCGAGTAGCGGGCAGGAGAGGGGACGCCGGGGCGCCTCCGTATCTTTTGCGATTTTCGCGAAATTAAAAATGCCTTACAATACACCGTATCTGCGTGTTCGATGTGGGTGGGACCGAGCTGGCCGGTAGGGGGCACCGGGGGCGTGCAACGAGGCCGGACGGTCAAGAAACACCGTAGGCATGACTGTCCAGGAGGGTATTGGTATGGTGGACTCGCTAGGAATGGACGCGATGGGGCTGGTGGACAACTTCGCCAGCATCAAAGTGGTCGGCATCGGCGGCGGCGGGGGCAACGCTGTCAACCGCATGATCGAAGAAGGGCTGGGCGGCGTCGAGTTCATTGCCATCAACACCGACGCGCAGGCTCTCATGCTCAGCAGAGCCAAGACGCGCGTGCGCATTGGCGACAAGCTGACGCGCGGCCTGGGCTGCGGCGGCAACCCGGAGGTCGGGCGCAAGGCCGCCGAAGAGAGCGCCGACGAGCTCTATGAAGTGATGCGCGGCGCGGACATGGTCTTCATCACCTGCGGTATGGGCGGTGGGACGGGCACCGGCGGTGCGCCGATCATCGCTCAGGTCGCCAAAGAGCTTGGCGCACTGACTATCGGCGTGGTGACGCGCCCCTTCACCTTTGAAGGTGCCCGCCGTATTCAGTCCGCCGAAGCGGGCATTGAGGCGTTGAAGGGCCAGGTGGATACGCTGATCGTCATCCCTAACGACCGCCTGTTGCAGATCGTGGACAAACGGGCGACGCTGCAAGACGCCTTCGGCATGGCCGACGACGTGCTGCGCCAGGGTATTCAGGGCATCTCCGAGCTGA
>DYGW01000098.1 GCA_020724485.1 Thermoflexus sp.
GCTGGGTCGGATGCGCGGAGGGCCATAGTCGCGGGCCAGGTTTTCCCCCACCCTCAAGGTGAGGCCGGCATTGAGATAGGTGGACAGGTTGCCGATGCTGATGCCCAGGTGGGGGGTGAGACCCGCGCCGAAACCGGAATCCGTGTATTCCCATAGGTTTCGCCACTTGCGCTCATGGGTCAGCGACAGGGTGACCTCATCCTTCAACTGGTTGTCCCACCCCTGGGCCTGGGGGGAGCCGATCAGTCGGTGGAAGTTGTTCTGCACGGCCTCCCCCCGGGCCGACGGGCCGACGATGCCCAGGAACTCGCCGGGGGCGACGCTCAGCGAGACGCCGCGCACGGCGTGCACGACGATCTCGCCCATTTTCAGGTCTTTGTGCAGGTTTTCGGTGCGCACGACGTAGTGGTTGGCTGCTGTTTGAGTCATGATGGGTTCGCTTTCTGATGTCTCACGCATGTGGTACATGGTGCTTCGCGGCACGGCGGGCGCTCGGATCGGGAGCGTGCCGTGAGGCTGCGGGGGAACCGCGCCATAACACTATACGCTAGAGCGGGCCGAATGTTGCAGGCGAGCAGGGCTTTCACCGGACTTCGGAAGTCCGAGCCAGCGCATCTCGCCCCTGGCCTTCAAAACAAGGCCGCCCGAACATGCTGCGTTCGGGCGCTTGAGAAATCACAGGGATTGTCGGGGTGCCCGGACTTGAACCGGGGACCTCTGCGTCCCAAACGCAGCGCGCTGGCCTACTGCGCTACACCCCGCATCATGGGCGCTAGTATACTCGCCAAGTCGGGCGCTGGCAAGGGTTTGAGCGAGCCAGGGAGAAGGGCGTTCCGCGGACAGCGACTTCCGACGTTTCGGAAACTGCGGAAGTCTGGCGGGGCGTATTGATACACTTCAGGGAATAGCCCGGAGTACCTTGCTGCTCGATGGCGCGGGCGGTTGGTGGCGTGTCCCCGCAGGGGCGTATGGCAATACGCTCCTACCGACCCTTCGCCGACCAAGGCGTTCCTGTCGGGGCGGGTTTGCCCCCCCTACAAGGGCGTGGCAGAGCAGCGCCCCTACCGGATGCCAGGAGTATGCTGCAATACGCCACCACGTGACCTCACCTCCGCTCGGCGCAGACGCGCGCCCGCGAGCTAGCTAGGAATTGACATAGACGCGGAACACAGGCGGGCCGGTGGGCCGGTCTTCGTAGGGGCTACCGCCCGCCGGCTCGACGGACACGCCAAACCGCTCGTAGGCCAGGAGCGGTCGTTCCAGCGGCACGACGATGTACGTGGCGTCGCCTCCCCCGGCAAAGATGCCCCCGCTGCGCAGCGTACCCTCGCGGTCCAGCAGCCAAAGCTGGAATGTCTGGTTCGCTGCCAGCATAGGAAGCCGCTCCACCCGGATCACCGCCCTGTCGCCGGCGGACGTAGCGATTAATTCTCCCCGCAGTGCGGGCTGATCCTCGGACGCTTCCAGAGCGAAACGCTGCGCATCGGTCTGCGCGGCAATGCGCGCGTAAAGCTGGCCGGGGTCTTCGGGCGCGGGACGTGACTCGTCGAACGGGCGCAGCACGAGCAGTGCCGCTACCGCCACGACCAGTACTGCCGCCGCCAGCCACAGGCGCGCCGCGTGCCGCCGGACGAAGGCCCTGCTCGCCGGTTTTGCCCGCTGCTCGCGCTCGGCGGCCAGGCGCGCCCGCAGGTCTGCGCCCAGATGCGCCGGCGCAGGGCGAGCTGGTGCCAGCACGTAAAGCTGGCCGACCAGCGCCCGGTACTCGTCCAGCAGCGCCTGAGCTTCTGGATCGGTGGACAGCCACGCCTCAAGTGCTCTGGCCTCGTCTGGATCGAGGGCACTCAGAGCATAGGCGGGGATCGTCCCCAGCAGCTCGTCACGACTCACTGCGTCCATGCGCCGCCCCACTTCGTCATCCATTCGATCCCTTTTTCACCATCCTCTGCTAATTCCATACGATCATTCCCCGGCCTGCAGATCTGTCAGCGGCTTGCCCAGCCACGCCGCACGCAGCTTGATCATGCCCAGGCGGAGGCGCGTCTTGACGGTGCCCAGAGGCAGGCTGAGGTGCTCCGCGATCTGGCTGTGCGACATGCCGAAAAAATAGGCCAGGGCGATGGGCTGGCTCTGCTCATCCGGCAGCGCGGTGATGGCCTCAAGCAGCAGACGCCGGTCGGCGGTCTCCCGCTCATCTACCGGCAGCACGTTCCCCAGGCTTCTGGGTCATCATCCATCAAGACGGGGGCGCTCAGGGGATCGCGCTTGTGCTTGCGCTGGGTGTCAATCGCCAGCCGCCGCGTGATGGTCAGCAGCCAGGGCACGAATGCCCCTCGCGCCGGGTCGAATGTCTCGGCGCGGTGCCACAGCCGCATGAACGCATCCTGCGTCACCTCTTCGGCGGCCATCGAGTCATTGAGCACGCGCAAGGCGACCGAATAGACCAGGCCCGCGTAGCGCGCGTGCAGCGCCACGAGAGCCTCTTCATCGCCCTGTTGGATTCGCTGTAGCAACTCAAGTTCAGCGGGCTGGCTCATCGCTCAACGACCTTGCTGGCGGCGCGCATGGTCGCGCGTTCCCTGCCAAGACTATAGCACGGTGCGCCCGGCCAGGATAGTGAACGCCCCGATTATTTCAATCATTTTTGAAGAAAACTGACCGCGCGCAGATCCAAGCGCCCGCCGCCACACGTATGAAGGGGTAGCCGCTGTAAGAGCGGGTATTCAACAAGCATATGGAGGAAAACAACATGTCTCGGAAGTTTGCACCTGTGGTTCTGGTCGTCGCTGCGACCATTGTGCTGGTTGCCATCTTGATCGGGCTGCCCGCAGCCGGGGCGCAGGAAATGGGGGCGACAGTTCAGTTGGGCGGCAACGCAGAACTCGGCCCCTTTCTGGTTGATGCTCAGGGGATGACCCTCTACATCTTCGCCAATGACACACCGGGCGTGAGCAACTGCTCCGGCGACTGCCTGGCCAACTGGCCCCCCTTGTTGGTCGCCGAAGGCCAACAGCCCACGCTGGCGGCGGGCATCTCTGGCAGGCTGGGGGTCATCCAGCGACCAGATGACGGCACCCTCCAGGTTGTCTTCAATGGGATGCCGCTGTACTACTGGGTCAACGATGCCCAGCCAGGCGACGCGACGGGCCACAATGTGCGCGAAGTGTGGTTTGTCGCCAAGCCGGCTGATGTGTCGCTGGGCGGCAACGACGAGCTTGGCCCGTTCCTGGTTGGCCCCAATGGCCTGACGCTCTACCTCTTCACCAAAGACGCGCCGGGCATGAGCAACTGCTCCGGTGATTGCCTGGCCAAGTGGCCCCCCTTGCTCGTCGCAGAAGGCCAGCAGCCCACGTTGCAGCCGGGTCTGGCGGGGACGGTGGGCACCATCGAGCGGGAAGATGGCACCTATCAGGTCACTTTTGACGATATGCCGCTGTACTACTGGGTTAACGACGCCCAGCCGGGCGACGCGACGGGCCAGAACGTCGGCGAAGCCTGGTTTGTCATCCAGCCGCCGACCGTCAGCGTGGGCGGCAACGAGGAACTGGGTTCGTTCCTGGTGGGGCCGGACGGCATGACCCTGTACCTCTTCACGAAGGATGCGCCTGGCGTGAGCAACTGCTACGACGACTGCGCAGTTCGCTGGCCGCCGCTGCTGGTTCCAAGCGGTCAACAGCCGACCGCAGGGGAAGGCGTCACCGGCAGTCTCGGCGTGACCGAGCGCCAGGACGGCACCTTCCAGGTGACCTATAACGACATGCCGCTCTATTACTGGGTCAGGGATGTGGTACCCGGTGATGCGACGGGCCAGAACGTCGGCGAAGTGTGGTTCGTGGTCGCCCCGGACAGCATGGGCGCAGACAGTATGGGCGCGGGCAGCATGACTTCGGCCCTGGACGGGAACGAGTTGGTCTCCCAGCGGTGCACCGTCTGCCACACCCGCGAGCGCATTGATAACGCCAGCAAAGACCGCGCCGGCTGGGAAGCGACCGTAGACCGCATGATCGGCAAGGGCGCGCAGCTCAGCGTCGAAGAACGCGCAGCGGTGATCGAGTACCTGAGCAGCCGCTAGCAAAAGCGCGGACGAGCGCCGTATCGCTCATCGCACACACAGAGAGCCTGGCCCTGTGCCAGGCTCTCTCCGCGATTCGGCGGGGGGTGGCTCAGCAGGGCGACTCTGCCCCCTCACGGCTTGGGGATGGCCAGGTCTGGCGAGCCGGGCGGCGAGAGCTTGAGATCGGGCTGTGTCGCCTGGATTAGCTCGTGGATGATCTGGGCGTACTTGACTTTCTCGCGGGCGAACTGGGCCAGCGAGTCCGCGTCCACCCAGGGCTTGTACATCGCGCCCGGCCCGGCGACCAGCGCCGGCCCTGGCTCGATCTTGAAATAGCAGGGCGAGCAGACCCGCGCCATCTCTGCCCCCTCATAGAAGCGGTTGAAGCCGCCGAACGAGTCCGAGAGCATGATGTGCAGGTCAAGCGGCAGGTCTACCGCCTGGCGGATGCTGGCAAGCTGCGGCAGCGACAGGTCGCCGAGCGGGTTGAAGGTGCCCGCGCCGAGCGATTGCAGCACGCGCCCGCCCGCCGCCGAGCCGTGCCCGGCGAAGATGCTGACCTTGATCGTCACGTCGGCGGGCAGGTTGCCGCGCTTGCGTAGCTCATTGAGCAGCCACAGCAGCCCCTCGTCAATAGCCAGGAAGCCGCGAAAACCCAGATCAACCAGGCGCAGAATCTCGGCGATGACGTAGCTGAGCTGGTCCGAGCCGCGAAAGCGCAGCCCAGACAGCCCGCCTTCGGGCGTGGCAAGCTGGCGGCCCACGTCCCAGCCGGAGCGCGGGCCGGGCGTCATGATCACTTCGAGCTGGGCGGCGGCGGCCATCTGGGCGAAGTCGTGCAGCTCGGCGTCGTCGAGCAGCGACGACCCCATGACCACCGAGATCAGGCGGTGAATGGCGATCTGGCGTTTGTGCATCTCGTCAATGAGGGCGGCCAGCACCTGGGGCCGCTCGATGCCGGAGATCTCCATGCGGTAGTGGCCGCCGTCGGGGAAGACCCGGCCCGATGTCGGCAGGTGATAGGCGTCGCGGCCAGGGATGCCGACCGCCTCTATCATGGCGCGCACGTCGTGTAAGTTTCGCATAAGTGCTTTCTCCTCAAAATAGTCGGTCGCGTAAGTTCGAACTACAGGCATTAGGGCAACGAGTCTATTGCCCCAACGAACGCTTGACCCTACAATGGGCGCTGATGGTCAGCCCACTGAGAGAATCCTAATCACATGCAGCAACTCCTGCGCGGTTTACATGCCCATGCTTGGCCCGTTCGCTATCTTCACACCCGGTACGCCGCGCTGGAGAAGTGGCTGATTCTGCGCCGCGCCTTCCCCGCCGAGCGCCTGCCCCTGCCCGACTTCCTGGGCATCGGCGCGCCGAAGGCGGGGACAACGTGGCTGTACCAGAATCTGCTCGCTCACCCGGACATCTACTTCCCGCGTTACAAGGAGCAACATTACTTCGACCGGCACTACGATGCCAGCCTGCTCCTCTATGCGTCGCGCTACTGGCGCGGGCGGGGCAAGGTCAAGGGCGACATCACCCCCGCCTACAGCATCCTGCCCGTTGAGCGGATTCGCTTCATCCGCCGCATCATGCCCGGCGTGCGCCTGATCTACATCCTGCGCAATCCGATCGAGCGCGCCTGGTCTGAAGCCATGCACAACCTGCTGCGCAAGGATCACAAACGCCAGCTTGAGCAGGTGCCGCCGGACGAGATCATCGCCACGCTCAACAGCGAAGCGGTCGTGCGTCGCTCCGAATACCTCACCAACCTCGACAACTGGCTCAGCGTGTTTCCGTCCGAACAGCTCTACATCACCTTCTACGAGCGCATCCAGGCGGAGCCGCGCGCGCTGTTGCAGGATGTGTTCGCGCACATTGGCGTCCGGGCAGACGTTGATTGGGCCGCGTTTTCCGCCGATCTGGAATTCAATGCCAATCCTCGCACGGCTATTCCTCCGCAATGCCTGGCGCTACTGCAGGAACGCTACTGCCCGCTGATCGAGCAGTTGCACGAACGCTTCGGTGCCCCGGTCGCCTCCTGGCGTTGCTCCCCCGGATAGCTGCCCTGCCCGGTTGCTGGCGCTAGTCCTTTTCCGCCTCCTTCAGCACGCGCAGCGCGCGCAGCGTCACCCACTTGTTGGGCTGCTTCTTGCCGCCGAAGTCCACCCAGGTCTTGCCGCTGTAGTCATAGTCCAGCGCCCAACGGCCCTGGGCATCCTGCTTGGCGCGGATGAGGGCCAGGGCGTCGGCGAGTCGCGGATCGTTCTGGTACCCCAAACGAACCAGCGCCTCGACATTCTGCAGCAGGTCGGTGACGTAGAACACCGGGAAGCCGAACTTCCACCAGTTGCCGCTGGGCTTGTCGCTGTAGCCCGTGGGGTACTCGGCCCGCGCCGGATCGGTGCCCAACAGAAAGGCCACGCCCTGCGCGATGGCCCGCTCGATCAAGGGGGTGTGGCGCTCCGCAGGCAGCCTGCCGAAGGCCAGCATCACCTTGACAGCGCCCCACGCGCAGGGCAGCTTGTTGTTGGCTCCACAGGCGAAGCCAGACCCGCACTTGCCCGCGTAATAGCGGACGGTAGCTCCTCGGTCTGCGGCGGGCGCGATGCCCTCGCCGGTGACGGTGCGCGCCATCCAGTCGAAGGCCACTTCCAGGCGAGGGTCATCGTAGCCCAGATCGAGCAGCGCGGCGCACAAGTTGCCCTGCAAACAGTCCACCGTGCCCGACGGCGCGCCGTTGGTAGTGAACTGCCCGCCCGCTGTGAGGGCGTGATCGAGCAGGTAGGCGCATCCCTGGGCGACGCGCTCATCCAGCCGGGCGGATGCGCCCAACTGGGCGAGCAGGATGATCGCCCAAACGGTGGAACGATACTTGGGGTTGTAGCCGGGACCCGGCTCGACCCAGCAGCCCGCCTCGTTCATGGCAGCCAGGATCGCGGCAATCGGCCCCTGGGCGTGCGCCTCTGCCTGAGCCACTCGCAGTTCGGGGTCTTCCGGCGGGCGGTCGAGCAGGTCGCGCAGCGCCAGGTAGCGAACGCCGGGCGCGTCCGGCTCTAGCAGCCATCCCCGCGGGTCGCCGTTGAGTTGATCCTGCCATGCCATAGCCATCACCTGGGCGCTATCTCAAGCTGGCGCGAGGCCGCTCAGTCGGTTTCTTTCTCTTTCAGCAGCGCCGCAAGCTCGGCGAAGGCGTCATCTTTGAGGCCGAACCAGTGCTCCGGCTGCGGGAACGTTTTGTCCTGCACTTCGGCCACGTACTGCTTCAGGCCGTTGAGGATGACCTCCCCGGCGTTGCCGTAGACCTTAGCCATCTTGGGCCGGAAGCGCGGGTACAGCCCGAACATGTCGTGGAAGATCAGCAGTTGGCCGCTGGCGTGCGGGCCAGAGCCGAGGCTGATGATTGGGATACTGGCTCGCTCGGTGATGATCTGGCAGACGCGGTCGGGCACCATCTCCAGCAGGATCGAATACGCGCCCGCCTCTTCCAGAATGGCCGCGTCCTCGATGATGCGCAGCGCGCGCCCGGCGTCGCGGCCCTGCACCTTGAACCCGCCCAGGCTCGACGCGCTCTGCGGGGTCAGCCCCAGGTGGCCCATGCACGGGATGCCAGCGGCGACGATGCCCGCCATGCGGTCAGCCATCTCGCGCCCGCCCTCCAGCTTGACCGCGTCGCAGGAGGCCTCGGCCATGAAGCGCCCGGCGTTGCGGATGGCGTCCTCGACCGACGCCTGGTAGGTCATGTAGGGCATGTCGCCGATCAGCCAGGCGGTCGGCGCGCCGCGCCGCACGGCCTGGGCGTGGCGGATCATGTCGGCCATCGTCACCGGCAGCGTGCTCTCGTAGCCGAGGATGGTCATGCCCAGGCTATCGCCGACGAGGATCATTTCCACGCCCGCCTGTTCCTGGAAGGTGGCGGTAGGGAAGTCGTAGCAGGTGAGCATGGTGATCGGCTCGCCCCGCTGGTACTTCTCGTACAGGTATGGCAGCGTAATTTTTTTGCGGTCGGACATGAAGGTTAGCCTCCTAAATCACTCGAATACTCACCCTATTATGGGGCACTTTGCGCGCCAAAGGAAATAGGCGCGTGCGCCCTAGACTTCCGAAGTCTGCGAAAGACTTCGGAAGTCTCATTTCCGCACTCCGGCGGTAGGTCTCTGCACCTCAGTGGTGATGTTTGGCCCCGGCACGCTTGCCTCCCTTTGCCGCGCGGGCAGGGCCGTGCTATAACCGGGGCCGCTGGTCAGGACTACACGCTGAGGCGAGGAGTATGCCGCGAGTCCATGAGCGCGCCTTCCGCGTGCGCCACTACGAGTGCGACGCTTACGGGCACGTCAACCACGTCAACTACCTGCGCTACATGCAGGAGGCCGCCATGGACGCTTCGGCGGCGGCGGGCTACGGCGTCGCCCGCTACGAGGAATTGGGGCGGCTGTGGTTCGTCCGCGAGACGGACATCAGCTACCTGCACCCGCTGCGCTACGGCGACACGGTGATCGTCAAGACGTGGGTGGAGGACTTCCGGCGCGTGCGCTCGCGCCGCGCTTACGAGCTGCGCCACGCCCAGACGGGTACCCTCGTCGCCCAGGCGACCACCGACTGGGTCTTCCTCGACGCGGCGACGGAACGCCCCACGACCGTCCCGCCGGAGATGATCGTCGCTTTCTTCCCGGAGGGGATGCCCGCCAGCGGCGACCGGCGCGAGCCGTTCCCCGCGCCGCCGCCCGCGCCGCCGGACGTCTTCACCGTGCAGACGCGCGTCGCCTGGCGCGACCTGGACACCGCTGGGCACGTCAACAATGCCAACTACATGGCCTACCTGGAGGAATGCGGCGTGCGGGTGGCGGAAGCGTTTGGCTGGTCTCCGGCGCGCATGATCGCCGCCGGATTCGGCATTGTCGCGCGGCGCTACCGCATCGAGGACCAGCAGCCCGCCCTGTTTGGCGACGAGCTAACCGTGGCGACGTGGTACTCCGACGCCAGGCGATCCAGCGCCATTCGCCACTACACGGTCACCCGCGCCCGCGACGGCGCGCTGATCGCCCGCGCGCGCGTCACCTGGGTGTGGGTTGACCTGGCGAGCGGACGCCCGATCCGCATCCCTGACGAGTTCATCGCCGCGTTCGCCGCCAACCGGGCGCTGGAAGCGGGTGAGAGCGAGAAGGACAGTGTTGGCGAGATGACCTCGTAAAGGCGCAGACCATATGCCTCTGGGCGCAGCAGAGCAGCGCCCCTACCGATCACTGAAAACTGACGACTACGTACTACGTGGCACCAAGGAGTTCGCCCAATGGACTTAACCCAACGCATCGCCGCCGCGCGCGGCCAGACTCCCGCCGACCTGCTGCTGACCAACCTCAAGCTGGTCAACGTCTTCACTGGCGAGATTTACCCGACTGAGATCGCCATCAAAGACGGCCTGATCGTTGGCGTGGGCGAGGGCTACAGCGCCGCCGAGACGCTCGACCTGGGCGGGCGCTACGTCGCCCCCGGCCTGATTGATGCGCACGTACACATCGAGAGCAGCCTGTGCGCGCCGCCCCAGTTCAGCGTGGCCGCGCTGGCGCACGGCGTGACCAGTGTCGTCACCGACCCGCACGAGATCGCCAATGTGCACGGGCTGGATGGCATCCGCTACATGCTCGATGCGGCGCAGGGCAGCCCGCTGACCATGTTCGTCATGGTTTCGAGCTGCGTCCCGGCCACGCACATGGAGACGGCGGGCGCAGCGCTCGACGCCGCCGACCTGACGACGCTGCGCGACCATCCCTGGGTGCTGGGCCTGGCCGAGATGATGAACTATCCCGGCGTCGTCTTCGCCGACCCGGGCGTGCTGGACAAGATCGCGGCTTTCGGCGGGCACGTGCTGGACGGGCATTGCCCTGGCCTGCGCGGGCGCGACCTCAATGCTTACATCGCCGCCGGCATCGCCAGCGACCACGAGTGCACCACCGTTGAGGAGGCGCGCGAGAAGCTGCAGAAGGGCATGGTGGTCTTCATCCGCGAGGCCACCAACGCCCAGAACTTGCGCCCGCTGCTGCCGCTGGTCACGCCGGAGAACAGCCGCCGCATCTGTTGGTGCACCGACGACCGCCAGCCCGCCGACCTGCTCGACGACGGCTCGATTGATTACATGATCCGCGTGGCCATCGCCGAGGGCGGGCTGGACCCGGTGACGGCGATCCGCATGGGCACGCTCAACACGGCGGAATACTTCCGGCTGTACGACCGGGGGGCCATCGCGCCGGGCCGCCGCGCCGACCTGTTCGTCTTCTCTGTGCTGGACGCGCCGCGCGCCGAACTGGTCTTCGCCGGGGGGCGGCTGGTAGCGCGTGGCGGGGCGCTGGTGGTGGACATCCCCGCGCCGCAGGTCACGCCGCTACCGCGCTCGATGAACATCGCCTGGGACGCGGTAGACTTCGCCATTCCGGCGCGCGGGCGGCGGGTGCGCGTCATTGGCAGCCTGGAAAACCAGCTTCTCACCGAGCACCGCGTCGAGGACGCGAAGATCGTGGACGGCTACGCCGTCGCCGACCCGGCCCGCGACCTGCTGAAGATGGCCGTCATCGAGCGGCACCGCGCGTCCGGCAGCATGGGCAAGGGCTTCATTCACGGCATCGGGCTGAAGCGCGGGGCGATTGCCGGGACGGTGGCGCACGACCATCACAACCTGGTGGTCATCGGCGCGGACGACGCCAGCATGAGGGCCGCCGCGCGCGCCGTCGAGCGCATGGGCGGCGGGTTGGTTGCCGTCAATGGCGAGCAGGTGCTGGCCGAGCTACCGCTGCCGGTCGGCGGGCTGATGAGCGATCGGCCCATTGGCGAGGTGCGCGCGGCGCTGGATCGTCTGCTGGCGGTGGCCGGGCGCGAGCTGGGATCGCCGCTGCACGACCCGTTCATGGCCATGAGCTTCATGGCGCTAGAGGTGATCCCCAGCCTCAAGCTGACCGACGTGGGCCTGGTGGATGTCGCGAAGTTCGAGGTGGTGAGTCTGTTCGTCGAGTGAGGTCAATCCTAGCCGCAGCAGTCGCACAGCGGCGGCGGGGCGCCCTCGTCGTCCGTGACCAGTTCGAAGCTGCGCGGCATCTTGGCGATGAACGGGCAGCTTGCGCTCTGGCCGCAGGTGGTGCAGGCCGGGCCGCTGCCCGTCTCGCGCAGCTTGCCCTTACGCACCCAGTGATCGATCATCCCTTCCAACATGCCGGGCGGGATGTCCAGTTCGCGGGCAAGCTGAGTGAGCGTGCGCGGCGCGCGCGCCTCTTCAAAAGTTTGCAGAACCTGGCGCAGAGTCGTGGGCACCGGCGTCACCCTATCCCCAGCAGCAGACCGCCCTGGTAGACGACGGTCGCCGCCAGCCAGGCCACGAACAGGGTGTAGGTCACCTGGTAGAACATCCAGCGTCCGCCGAACTCGTGGCGCATGGCGGCGACTGTCGCCATGCACGGCACGTAGAGCAGCACGAAGACGTTGAAGGCCACCGCCGCCAGCTTGCCCCGCTCGGCAGAGCCGGCGGTGCGCGCAAATGAAGCGGTCAGCGCGCTTTGCAGCGTCGTTAGCTCCAGGGCATCCTCGCCGCGATCCAGCCAGTCACCCAGGCCGATGTCCACGCCGGGCAGCAGGTTAGCCGTGCGCGGGACGATGTTCGCCGTCTCCTGGACGGTGAGGATCGCCGCTTCGCCGAACGAGCGCGCGATCTCGCGCAGGTCGTCCACAAAGCCGGGCGCGTGCGCTGCGTCCTCGGCGGTCGCGTCTTCCCCCGCTTCCTCCACGTAAATCTGGCTCATCGTGCTGACGACGGCTTCTTTGGCCACGAAGCCGGTGATCAGCGAGCCGGCGGCCTCCCAACTGCCGAATCCGGCGGGCGCGAAGAGCGGCGCGAGCGCCCGGCTGACCGACCCGAACAGGCTGTCGTCGGTTGGCACACCGTTGAACGTCCCCTCGCCGCGCACGGGCAGCGCCAGCAGGAACCAGATGATGATCGAGGCGGCCAGGATGATCGTCGCCGCGTTGCGCACGAAGGCGGCGGTGCGCTCGCGCACCTGGCGCAGCATGTTGCGCGCGATCGGCACGCGGTAGGGCGGCAGCTCCAGCACGAATGGCTGGGGCGGCTTGTGGCGGTAGACGGTGCGCTTCATGACGAAGCCGGTCAGCAGCGCGATGGCGACCCCCAGCAGGTACAGCCCGAAGATCAGGTTGCCGGCCTTAGCGCCGAAGAAGGCCGCGCCAAAGACGACGTACACCGGCAGGCGCGCCCCGCAGCTCATGAAGGTGGTGATGAAGGCGGTCAGCTTGCGGTCGTCTTCGTCTTCGAGCGTGCGCGTGGCGTAGATCGCCGGCACCGTGCAGCCGAAGCCGATGATCAGCGGCAGGAAACTCTTGCCGTGCAGCCCGATGCTGCGCATGACGCGATCCATGACGAACGCTGAGCGGGCCATGTACCCGGAATCCTCCAGCACGGCCACCGCCACGTAGAGGAAAAACAGCACCGGCACGAAGACGAGCACCCCGCCCACGCCGGCGATCATTCCGTCCACAACCAGCGCCGCCAGCCACGTATCGCCCAGGTGGGCGGCGTCCAGCGCGGCGAGCGCCCAGCGCGTGAGTGGCCCGCCAACCAGCGCATCAATCCAGTCCAGGAAGGGCGCGCTGACGTAGGCCGTGAACTGGAAGATGATCCACATCAGCAGCAGGAAGATCGGCACGCCCCAGATGGGATGGGTGATGACGCGGTCGGCCCGGTCGGAGCGCGTCTCGATCTCGCCGTCGGGCCGCGTCACTACCCCGCGCAGCAGCCCGGCGATCACCTGGTAGCGCCGGTCGGTGATCAGCGTCTCGGCGTCTTCGCCGGTTTGCTCGGCGATACGGGCCATCGCCGCGCCCGTCGCCTCGATCAGCGCGTGATAGCCCGCGCCCGACAGGCGCGCGTGCAGGTCTTCGTCGTTTTCGAGCAGCTTGATCGCCAGCCAGCGCGGGCGGAACTGGTGGCTGAGGATCGGGTCGGCCTCGATCTGCGCTTGCAGCGCGGCCATCTCGCTTTCCAGCGGCTGGCCGTAATCCACCGGCGTGGGCAACAGGCGGGGCGTCGCGCCGCTCTGGACAGCGATCGCCTCTCGGAGCGCGTCGAGGCCCACCGCCCGGCTGCCCACCGTCTCGACGACAGGCGTCCCGCTCAGCCGGGTGGAGAGCGCCGCCGTGTCAATGGCGATGCCGCGCCGCTGAGCCGTGTCGGCCATGTTCAGCGCCAGCACGACCGGCACGCCCAATTCCAACACCTGTAGCGCCAGGTAGAGGTTGCGCTCCAGGTTGGCCGCGTCGGCCACGGCCACGATGGCGCTGGGGTGCTCGTTGGTGATGAAGTCGCGGGCGATGATCTCTTCGCTGGAATAGGCGTTGAGGCTGTAGGTGCC
>DYGW01000346.1 GCA_020724485.1 Thermoflexus sp.
TTCACTTTACCTCACCCCCGCTCGGCGCTAACGCGCCTCGCCGCCCCCTCTCCACACGTGGAGAGGGGGCAAGCCGAGCGCAGCGAGGCTGGGGGTGAGGTAAAGCGGCGAGTCTGTGCATTAGATGCGATTGCCCTGGATCACTTGTCAGGCGGCAGCCAGGCCGGGTAACGCGGGGCGTCGTTGGCAGGCGCGGGGCGCTCAGCATCGGCGGCGGCGGTCGGGGACGCGGGCGCAGCCGGGGCAGGAGGCTTGGCAGGGGACGGGCTACGTTCCTCGCGCGTATCGGTCGCGTCCTCGACCATGTGCATCGTCTCGCTCATCAACTGGCGGGTGGGGTTCATGCGCGCCGCGGCGCGCACGCCTTGTCCCAGTTCACGCGCTGCGTCCATGATCTCCTTGCCCTCCGGGCCGATCTCCTGCTCAAGCTCGACCAGCGCCTCGGCCCACATCTGGCGAGCCTTGCGCACGAAGCGGCCCAGATCACGCGCCCACTTCGCCGTATTTGTCGGCCCGCCGATGATGAACAGCACCAGGGCGATGATCATCATCTCAGCCAGGCCAATGCCGAATATTCCGTCCATCGCGTTTCCTCGCAGCCAGACTCAGCCGTCAACCAGTGCGTGTGCGTCCGCGTCTTGTGCTCTGGCCCGTCCTGCTGGTTGCTCGCGGCTGGTGACGCCAATCCCCACCAGGATCAGGGCCGATCCGGCGATCTGCAGCGGCACCGGCCACTCCTCCAGCAGGGCCATCGCCAGCAAGCCGCTGCCGATCGGCTCCCCCAAGATGACCAGACTCACGTAAGCGGCGGGCAGGTAGCCCAGGGCGTAGTTGAACGACGAGTGGCCGATAAGCTGGGGCACCAGGCCCATCAGGATCATCCACAGGTAGGCTGTGTCGGGCAGTCCGCCTACCTGCTCGCCGGATACGATAACAACCCCTACCAGGAGTATGGCGGCTACCCCGTAGACCAGCCAGATGTAGACGAGCAGGCCCCAGCGGGCGCGCAACCGCCGCCCGATGATCAGGTACACTGCCGCCGCGACCGCCCCGATCAGCGCCAGCCCATTGCCCAGCCAGGGATCGTGGCGGGTGGGCGGGTCGCCCGCTGCGGCACTGGCGGCCACCAGCACGCCGCCGCCAATCGCCAGCACCAGCCCGATGATGGTCGCGCGGGTCAGGCGCTCGCCGAGCAGCAGCGGTGCCAGCAGCGCCACCCACAGCGGACTCGTCGTCACTAGCGTGACGCTGTTGACGACCGCCGTGTACTCCAGCGAGGTGATCCACGTGGTGAAGTGCAGTCCCAGGGCGGCTCCCGACACTATCGCCCACAGCAGATCGTCCCGGCGGACGGCGCGTAGCTCGGCCAGATGGCGGCGCAGCACGACCGGCGTCAGCACCAGCGTGGCCACGCTCAGCCGCGCCGCGGCCAGCACCAGCGACGGCGCCGACTCTTCTTGCGCCAGCCGGATGAAGATGGCCGCGAAGGAGACGGCGATCACGCCGATGAGCATGGCGGCATACGGACGCCAGGCGGCTGGCGCGCGCTCGGAAACGGTGCGTTCGGTCATGTCGTTGTCGCCGCTCTCCGGCATGGGCTGCTGATCATCCTGGCGGCTGCTGCTGCCGGGCGATTATGCCAGATATGGCCCATTCCGGCGAGACTGTAGGCCCCAGGGGGTTCCACGAACAAGTCGTGAACGTGTTTGTCCCCCCCCCATCCCCGGCCCTTCCCCCACGAGGGGGGAAGGGAGAAAAGCGGCGG
>DYGW01000099.1 GCA_020724485.1 Thermoflexus sp.
GGGGGGCAATCCCAGCGCCCAAGTGCCCAGCCCTAACAGGTCGTTCGTGGACCCCCATTGCCGCCCGCCATTGGTGCGCTTTTCTCCTTAAGCTATACTACTGTCATGCGCATCGGAATTGACGCCCGACTGAATTACTATCGCCCCGGCGGAATCGTCGAGTACATGCGCCACCTGATCCACGAGTTGGCTACGCTGGACGCAACCAACGACTATCGCCTCATCCAGCATGTCCGCGACCGGGAGATGCTGGTCGCTGCGCCGAATTTCGCGCGGATCAATACGCTGACGCCGAGCCATCACCGCCTGGAACGGTGGACGCTCTCGGTGGAATTGATCCCCCGCCGCCTGGACATCCTTCATTCGCCAGATGCGATCCCTCCGGGGCGCGCGGCCCGCCGCCAGGTGATCACCATTCATGACCTGCACTATCTGCACTATCCGCAGTTCATGACAGCGGACAGCCGCCGCTATTACGCCGGGCAGATCGGCTGGGCGGTGCGCCAGGCCGATCACCTCCTGGCCTCCTCACAAGCCACTCGCGCTGACCTCGTGACGCTTCTGGGAGTCCCTGAAGATAAGATCACCGTGCACATGCTCGGCGTTGACGACCTGTTCCGGCCTGCGCCCCTAGAGACGATCCAGGCGTGCCGGGCGCGCTGGGGCCTGCCCGCGCAGTATCTGCTGTTTGTCGGCACGTTCGAGCCGCGCAAGAATATCCCGGTGTTGCTGCGCGCCTATGATCTCCTGCGGCGCGACCTGCCGGACGCCCCGCCGTTGGTGCTGGCCGGGCGGCGCGGCTGGCTGTACGACGACATTCAGCGGACGGTGGAGGCGCTTGCCCTGGGCGACCGGGTGATCTGGGTCGAAAACCCGCCGCGCGACGATCTGCCCGCGCTGTACAGCGGCGCGGCTGCCCTGGCCCTGCCCTCGCACTACGAGGGATTCGGGCTGACCGCGCTGGAGGCGATGGCCTGCGGCACGCCACCGGTCGTCTCGGATCGTAGCTCGCTGCCCGAAGTGGTCGGTGATGCCGGATTGCTGGTCAATCCCGATGACGCGGACAGCATCGCCGAAGCGCTGCGCCGCCTGCTGACGGACAGCAAACTGCGCGACACTCTGCGCGCTGCCGGCCTGGCCCGCGCCCGGACGTTCACCTGGTGGCGCACGGCGGAGACCGTCCGCGAGGTCTACGCGCGGGTCATGGCTGAGTGAACGGAATCCCATTCACCCAACGGATCAACTGCCTTATGCGACTGCTTTTCCTGACCGCCGAACTGCCTGAGCCTGCTCACGCTGGCGGCACGCTGCGCACCAACGGCCTGCTGCGCGCGGCGCACGCTGCTGGTCACGAAGTGCACCTGCTCGCCTTCGCCACACGCGATCAGCTCAACGCGCAGCGCGACCGGCTCGCCGCCTACTGCGCGCGGGTCGAGACGGTGTCCCCGCCGCAGCGCAAGCCCGCCGACCGGCTGCGCGACCTGCTGCTGACCGACAAAGCGGACATGCAGGGGCGCTGCTTTTCCGCGCACTACCAGCACGCCCTGGCCAAGCTGCTGGAGCAAACGCCCTTTGACCTGGTGCAGATCGAGAGCCTGGAGATGACCATCTACGCGCCGGTCGTGCGGCGCGTCCAGCCCACAACCCCGCTGATCTACGACTCGTTCAACGCCGAGTTCGACTTGCAGCGCAGCATCTTCGAGGCCGAGCGCGGCAAGCTGGCCCGGCTGCCCGGCGCGCTGTACTCGTTCGTTCAATGGCGTCGCCTGATGCGCTACGAGCGCCAGGTCGTGCGCGAGGCGACGCACACCATCGCCGTCTCCGACGCCGACGCCGAGGCGTTTCGCCGCCTGGCTCCCGGCTGTCCCGTCAGCGTGGTGCCCAACGGGATTGATGTCGCCCGCTATGCTGTCGCCGACACGTCGCTGGACCTCGGCCCGGCCCCGCTGGTCTTCACCGGCTCGATGGGCTACCGCCCCAACGTAGACGCGGTGCTGTGGTTCGCCAACCACGTCCTGGATCGGGTGCGCGCGCACGTGCCGGAGGCGCGCTTCTTCATCGTGGGCAGCCATCCCCACCGGCGGCTGAACAGCCTGCGCGATCGGGACGGCGTGCAGATCACCGGCTGGGTGCCGGACGTGAACCCATTCCTCTCAGCGGCAGCGGTCTACGTCGTCCCGCTGCGCATGGGCAGTGGCACGCGCCTGAAGCTGCTGCAGGCGATGGCCGCTCGGCGGGCGGTTGTCTCGACGCGGGTGGGCGCGCAGGGTCTCGACGTGCAGGACGGGGCGCAGCTTCGCCTGGCCGACACGGAAGAAGCGTTCGCCCGCGCGGTGATCGAGCTACTGCGAGGCCCCGCTCAGCGGGCCGCGTTGGGCGAGCGCGCGGCCCAGTACGTGGCGCGCGGCTATGACTGGCCGGTGATCGCGCCGCGCCTGCTGGCCGTCTACGATAAGGTGTTCGGCAGCGCGCGTGCAGCAGAAGGGAGCATCGCACGATGAGTGACAAGCGGCAGCCGCTCCGCCCCAGGCCGGGCGATTCCGTCCGGCTGGCGGATTATGATCCCGATTACACGGGAGAATACCGCGCCAAAGACGACGCCCTCGAAGACCTGGAGCGCAACAGGACGCGCCTGGGAGAGCTTCAGGAAGTGCTCTACGCCGAGCACAGGCACGCCCTGCTGATCATCCTGCAGGCGCTGGACGCCGGCGGCAAGGACGGCACCATCCGCCATGTAATGCGCGGCGTCAACCCGCAGGGCGTGCAGGTGACCCCCTTCAAAGTGCCAACCGCCGAAGAACTCGACCACAACTTCCTGTGGCGTATCCACCAGCACACGCCGCCGCTGGGCATGATCGGCATTTTCAACCGCTCGCACTACGAGGACGTGCTCATCGTCCGCGTCGAAGAGTTGGTGCCGCGCGACGTGTGGGAGGGCCGCTACGACCACATCAACGCCTTCGAGCGCCTGCTGGCCGACAGCGGCATGACCATCGTCAAGTTCTTCCTGCTCATCTCCAAAGCCGAGCAGAAAAAACGCTTCGAGGAGCGGCTGAGCAAGCCCAGCAAACACTGGAAGTTTGCGCGGGGCGACCTGAAAGTGCGCGAGAAGTGGGATCAGTACATGGCCGCCTACGAGGACGCGATCAGCCGCTGCAACACGCCCTGGGCGCCCTGGCACATCGTCCCGGCGGACAAGAAGTGGTACCGCAACCTGGTCATCTCCCAGGCGCTCGTCGAGACGCTGGAGAAGCTCGACATGCACTACCCGGAGCCGGAACCGGGCCTGGATACGATCGTCATTCCGGACTGAGCGCGGGCTGCCGGGAGCCGCCAGCCATCAGCACAGGCGTGGTTTCCGCCGGGTAGCCGCTACTCCGGGCGCGGCGTGACCTCGATGGGCGACTCGTTGCGGTAAGTGACCATGCCCGGCTTACCACCCTTGATCTTGCGCACGTACTTGCGCCGCGTCACGTCCACCAGCACGCGCGCTTCGCCGCGCGCGGCGCTGTAGTAAGCGGCGATCTCCGCCGCGCGCTGGATCACCGCATCCGGCACGTCGCCCGCCCCCGCCTTGATGATCACGTGCGCGCCGGGCACGCCCCGCGCGTGCAGCCACAGGTCGCCCGGCCCCCCTCGGTCGAAAGTGACGATGTCGTTCTGGCGCGCGTTGCGCCCCACCCAGATCACCGCGCCGGACTCAGTCGTCACCTTGAGCGGCGCTGAAGCCCCGCCGCGCGGCCCGGCAGTGCGCGGCCCGCGCCAGTAGCCGCTGCGCTGCAGCGCCTCTTGCACCTCGCCGATGTCCGGCCAGTTGCGGGCCATCTCCAGGTCCATCGCCAGTTGGTCCAGGTAAGCCAATTCCTGCTCGGCGGCGGTGACCAGTTCTGGCACGCCGCTGCGAGCGCGCTTGGCCTTCTCATATTTCTCGAAGTAGCGTTTGGCGTTTTCAAGCGGCGTTAGCGCCGGGTCGAGGGCGACGACTATCTCCGGGCCGTCCACGTCGTAGGCGGCGCGTAGTTCGCACGCACCTGGCGCGAGCGTGTACTGGTAGGCCAGCAGCAACTCCCCACTCTGGCGGAGATGCTCGAAGGCGGCATCGTCCTGCAGGGAGCCGCGCAGAGACTCCAGCTTCTTGGCGACGCGCGTCCGCGCCTCGGCGATAGCCTCGGCGACCGGGCGTTTGGCGGCGCTGTAGGCGTCCGCCCCGACCAGCGGCCCGTAGAACCGGGCGACGGCGTCGCTCATGCTGCCCGCCGGAGTCCAGCCGGGCAAGTGCGTGAGCGGGTAAGCGGCGTAGGCGGTCATGACCCCCTCCTCCTCGGCGGTTCCCGGTTGCCACGCGCCCTTGCGGAATGCGCCGAACAGCTCGCCGATCACCGCCAGCAGCGCCCGCGCGCTGGTATCGGCGGCTTTCGTGTTGATCCCGCCCGTCGCCCGGAAGACGATCTCCTTGCCCAGCAGCGGGCTGATGCCCAGCACGCGGCGGGTGAGAATCTCGCGCGCCCGCTCGCCCGGCTCGTTGTCGAGCATGTCACCGAGCAGGGTCAGGGTGAGCGCGAGGGGATCACGCTTGAGACGCTGCGGGGGCGGCGGCTGGTATGGCTTGCCCGGCAGGCTGACCCGCACCCGGTTCTCCTGCGGCCCAACGCGCCGGATGCACTCGACGATGATGCCGTCGTCGCGCACGAGGAGCAGGTTGGCCCGACGCTCCATTGGCTCGGCGATGAGGGAGAACACGCCCTGTGGACTTTCGAGGTCGAAGATGAGCACGCGCTCCCAAGGCGGCTGGCGCACGGCGCTGATCCACGCCCCCTCCACGTAGCGGCGCAGCAGCAGTCCCAGCGGGGACGGCGTCTCCACGCCGCGCCGCAGCTTGTCGCTACTGAGGTGGACGCGGGCGAACTGCTGGTGGGCGCTGAGCAGCAGATAGTGCCGCTGGTGGTTGGCATAGATTTCCAGGCCAATGCTCTCATCGTCCACTTCGAGCGTGTCCTGCACCCGCCCACCGCTGAGGGTGGCGCGCAGTTCGTCAGCCAGCGCCATGATCGTCACAGCGTCGAAATTCATCGTGTGCTATCCTTCTCAGCCAGAGGCTATCATGCGCCGCCCCGCGCGCACGCGCCGTTGGCCCGCGAACTCGCCCGATTAGTCAATTTGTGGGGCCAATGCTACAATGCGGTCACGGTCTTGGGAAGGGCCAGCCCATGCGCGTCGCCATCGGTTCGACCAATCCGGTCAAGTGTAACGCAGTTCGGGCCGTGCTGTCGCCGCTGTTTCCCGGCGCTTCGTTCGTCACGGTGGAAGTGCCGTCGGGCGTCGCGGCCCAGCCCTGGGGCGACGTGGAGACGCGAACCGGCGCGTACAACCGGGCTCGCGCGGCGCGGGCAGCGGCGGGCGCTGACCTGGGTATTGGGCTGGAAGGCGGCGTGCAGGAGTCCGAGTTCGGCCTGCTGACGGCTGCCTGGTGCGTCGTGGTCGCCGGCGACGGGCGCGTGGGCGTTGGCGGCAATTCGTGCGTGCTGCTGCCCCCGGCGGTTGCCGCCGCTGTGCGCGGCGGAAGTGAGCTTGGCGAGGCAATGGATCGCTTCGTCAACCGGGCCAACACCAAGCACCAGAACGGCGCCATCGGCATCCTGACCGACGATCTTGAAACACGCCAGAGCGCCTACGAGACGATCATCCGGCTGGCGCTGGCTCCTTTGATCCATCCAGAATGGTACCCCGGCGCTAAGCTGGCCGATACCTAGTTTGCGCGTCGTTGCAGTGGGGGATTGCAGATGAAGACTCGATCTTTTCTCTTCCTGATGCTCTTGGGCGCGCTGATCCTGGCGCTGTCCGCGTGTGGCGACGAGGGATCGGGCGCTGGCGCGCGTCCGGTCGTCCGCTTGCAGGTCAACGACCAGACCTACGAAGAGAACGTCTACAGCTACTGTTGGCCGGAGTCGGCAGATGACCTAGTATGCGATATGGACGCCGTCGCGCTGGTGCAGCCGCTGCGCAACGTCCCGATAAGTGAGGGCGATGCGGTGCAGTTCGTGCTGGAGAGCGACACCGGCGCGCCGACCCGCTTCACCGCGACCTTGCTCGGCTTCGACGACGTGCGCGACCTGGGCACCGGCAGCGTCGCCGAGTACCCGATCGTGCTGGAGGACAACCTGTACCGCATGCGCGTGGATGCCGAATACGACGACGTGCAGGGCCAGCCAGCCTACGTCTCGTATGTCTTCGGGCTGGCCGTCGCCGGGGTTGTCCCGCCCACGCCCACACCGGTGCCCACTGAGACACCGCTGCCCACTCCGACACCGGCCCCCACCCTCACGCCAGAGCCGACTGTCACGCCCCCGCCACCGCCCACAGTAACGCCACTCCCGGAGCCAACCGAGACGGAAGAACTGGTTGAGACGGCAGAACCGACCGAGACAACGGCCCAGGCAGAGACGGCAGAACCAGCCCCCGCCCCGGTCACAGCCACGCCGGAACCTGTCGCCACTGGCGACCTGGGCGAACTGCTGCTGGTGGGCACGGTGCGCGTGAGCGATACGGGCGTCACACTGCCGGTCGTCGGCGCGACGGTGCGCTACGAGCACGAATCGTTGGCCTTCCCGGAGCGGGCCAGCACTGGCTCGACGCTGACCGGCGCGCAGGGCCAGTTCAACATTGGGCCGCTGGCGCTGCACGATACGGACACGATCACGGTCAGCGCATACGCGCCCGGCTACGAAGCGCAGACCCGCGAGCTTACCGGCCTTGAGGTCTGGCAGGCAGGCGGGGTGATCGAGTTCGTGCTGGTGCCAATCCCATCGGCGCGCGCGACAGGCGCAGCCGCCGCGCAGCCCGCCGCGCCGTCCACGAGCGCCGTCGCCCCCGGCTCTGTCCCGCCGCTGACTCTGGTTGTAGCCGGGCACTTGTACGTCCCGGTTGGCTTGCAGTTCTGCCAGCAGCCAGCGGATGGCGAGCGGACGTGCACGGAGCTACCTGCGCCGGAAGGCTCGACCGAGCGCCTGGGCCTGCTGCGTGGCTCTGCCGCCCAGTTGCGCATCGGTGGGGGGCGACCCACCTCGGTGCGCATCGAATACCTAACCGACACGGGCATCCCGACCGGCCAGCCGGAGAATCGCCCCGGCGACAACGTGGTGCTATTCATCATCACGCCGGAGCCTGGCTCGTACATCATGACGGTCCGCGTGACGTGGACCGGCTATGAAGCGACGTACTTCTTCCGCGTGAGCGTGAGCGACTGATCGCCGGCCCGCTGAGGCTGGCGGAACCGGCATGGGTGCATTTCGTTGCTGAAGCAAAGCATCACCGCAGAGGCACAGAGAAAGCAGAGGGAAGGCAGTTAAGAACATCCTTAAGTTCTTCTCCGCGCTCTCTGCGCCTCTGCGGTTCGAAGAATCTCGCCCCGAATCTGGAATGTACCCACCGGCGTCTCCGCGTTGGTGGAACGCCGGTTCCGTGCTAGAATGAGAACGGGAGAAAGTATGAGCCAAACTGCCAGGAAAGCGGATCCCGTCGCCGAGCACAGGCGCGCCGTGCGCGTGAAGATCGTCGGCCCGATCGTGCTGGCGCTGCTCGCCCTGGTGGGCGTGTGCGGCGCGTTGATCCTGGCAGTGATTGGCGGGGCGTTGGAGAGCAAGCAGATCACGATCGTCATGGGCATCGTGGCGACGGCTTTCCTCGCTCTGCCGATGGCGATCTTGTGCCTGGTGCCGTATGTCGCGCTGGCGGCGCTCGCCGCGCTGAGCGGTCGCGGTTACGCACGGGCGCGCGGCCCGCTGCGCGCGGCCCGCCGCACGACTGAGCGCCTGGCGCAGACCACCGCTGCGGTGGCCCCCAGGCTCGCCCGCCCGCTGATTGCGGTGAACGTGCGCCTGACGCACTGGGAGCACACGCTGCGCGACCAGCCGAGTCCGGCGCTGCCTGTCGAAAGGAAGACATCCCATGAGTGAGATGATCAAGACCCTGGAAGAGCAAGGCTCCAACGCGCTCAAGCTGGCGGAAGAACAGATCAGCGACCTGATCAAGACGCTCGAAGAGCAGGATACCCAGGTGTGGGCCTACCTGATCGGCGGCGTCGTCGCGCTGATCGTCGGCCTGATCGCCGCCTACCTGGTCACTCAGACCGCGCGGGAGCGGCGCAAGAGCCGCCTGGAGCGCATCAAGGAGTCGCTGCGCGGAGGGATCGTGCGATGACCTCTGAGGTGCACGCCGATCTCACCGCCAAGAGTGACACAGCCTGGAAGCTGCGCGTCTACCTTCTCGGTGGGTTGGTCGGGCTGGCAGTCGGCTTGCTCACCGCCTATTTCTACGCCCGCGTATCCGAAGAGAACGGCTTCGCGCAGCCCAACCGCATCAAGACGATGGATGCGCTGAAGCTGGCCGTCTCGCTGCTGTCGGTCGTCCGCCAGATCACCGATCTGGGGGCCAAGCGCGGTGACTGACGGCCATCGCCCGCCAACCAGAACCATGCGGGGGGCGCACAACGCGCCCCCTGCGCCATGACTGCCCCGGCCCGCCAGCAACCTTCCCCCTCCACACGATGATGCGCCTCACCCGTCCAGTCCAGCGCAAGGCGCTCGCCCACCTAGCGCGCGCCAGCGGCGTGCTGCTCGTCGTGAGCGCGCTGGCGGCGCTGCGCCCTGCCCCGCCGCGCGTGGTGCTGGGGCCGCCGCACACCGTCCAGACGGTCAACCCGACGGTGTGCGTCCACACGCGCCTGACCGACGAAGTGGATGAGTGGAAAATTCAGCGCACGCTGCAGATGGTGCGCGAGATGGGCGCGGCAACCATCGTCGAGTTCTTCCCCTGGCCCTATGCCGAGCGCGAGCGCGGCAGCTATGATTGGGCGCACGCCGAGCGCATCATCCGCCACGCCGAGAACCAGGGCCTGACCGTCATCGCCCGGCTGGGGCTGGTGCCGGCTTGGGCGCGCCCGCCTGTGCGCGAAAAAGTGACCACGCTCACCTATCTGCCCGCCGAACACTTCGACGATTTCGCCCGCTATGTCGGCGCGTTTGTGGCACGCTACGGCGACCGGATCGGCGGCGTCATCATCTGGAACGAGCCGAACTTGAGCTACGAGTGGGGCGACCGCAGCCCCGACGCCGTCGCCTACACGGAGTTGTTGCGCCTGTCGTACCAGGCCGCGCACGCCGCCGATCCGCACATCGTCGTCTTCGGCGGGGCACTGGCCCCCACCAACGAGCCGGAGGGCAGCGGCAGCGGCATGAACGAAGTGCGTTTCCTAGAGCGCATGTACGAGGCCGGCGCTGCCCCTTATTTCGACGCGCTGGCCGCGCACACCTACGGATTCACCCGCTCCCCGGCGGACCCGCCCGACGCGCAGACCATCAACTTCCGGCGCGTCGAGCTGCTGCGCGTGGTGATGGTGCGCTACGGTGACGGAGCCAAGCCAATCACCATCACCGAGAGCGGCTGGAGCGACGACCCGCGCTGGACGCGCGCCGTGCGCCCCGGCCAGCGTATCGCTTACACGCTGGAGGCGCTCGACATGGTGACCGCCTGGCCCTGGGCCGATCACCTGTGCCTGTGGCAGTTCCGCCAGCCGTCGGACTTCCACAACCGCCGCGACGCCTACTACGCGCTGGTCTCGTCGGACTTCTTCGCCAAGCCAATCTACGAGGCGGTTCAGGCCTACGTACGCGGCTGGGAGAATCCTTACGCCCCATGAGACACTGGACGGCGCGCGCCTGTTCCCTGCTCCGCGACTGCCGCCGCTGGACGCGCCAGCACCCCCGGCTGGCGCTGGCGGCGCTGCTGGTGATCGCCGCCGGATTCGCCGCCTGGCGGCTCACCCGGCCCGGTGCGCCATTCGGCCCGCAGGACGGCACCTGGCTGCGCGTGCAGATCAACGGCGATCTCTACGTCGGCATAGACCCCAGCTATCCCCCCTTCGCCGAATGGACGCCGGAGCAGATCGTCGGCATCGAGGCCGACCTGGCGCGGGAGATCGGGCGGCGGCTGGGCGTCGAGACGCACATCCTGATCATGGGCTATGACAGCCTGTACGACGCCCTCTATACGGGCGGCGTGGACATGCTGATCGCCGGGCTGCACCCCGACTCCACGCTCACCCATTGGGTGTACTATTCGCAGCCGTACTACGATGCCGGGCAGGTGCTCGTCTCGCCACGTGAAGAGCCAATCAGCGACATGCGCGCGCTTGACGGGAAGACCGTCGCCGTAGAGATGGCCTCGTCCGGCGACGCGGCGGCCCAACGCTGGGCGCGCCGCCTGCGCGCGCTGGTGATCGAACGCTATTTGCTGCCGCAGGACGCCATGCGCGCTGTAGAAGAGGGCCAGGCCGCCGCCGCGCTGGTGGACACGGTCAGCGCGCGGCTGTACCTGCCCGCGCATCCCCGTCTGGTCATGGCCGCCGAGACGACCGTCGCCGAGCCATATGTGATCGCCATGCGCCGGGGTAACTTCCGCCTGACCGCGCATGTGGAGCAGGCGTTGAAAGCGATCAAAGCCGACGGTACACTGGAGGGGATCATCGCGCACTGGTTGTCTGGTTAGGGGGAATCCCATGCACATCCAAAACGCACGCAGCGTCCCGGCGCTGGAGAGTCCGCACGGGGAGATCGTCTATGAGTTGGCTGGGGAGTCGGCGGGCGGGACAGGGGCGCACAGCGTCGCCCAGATACGCATCCCGCCGGGCAAGGCGTCGCGCCGCCACTACCACCCGGTCGCTGAAGAGAGTTATGTCATTCTGCAGGGTGTCGCGGGCATCGAGATTGACGGCGCGGGCACGGTGCTGCGCCCCGGCGACGCCGTCGCCATCCCGCCGAACGCTGTGCACCAGATTTGGAACGCGGGCGAAGCGGACCTGGTATTCGTGGCGGTGTGCGTCCCGGCCTGGACGCCAGATAACAGCATCTACCTCGACTGAAAGCAGGTGCAACGCAGCAGTCCGACTAGCCGCCGCGCCCAAAGCGCCGCAGCACATCGTGGACAGCGCGCAGGATCGGCGTCTGGTTCATGCCCGCCACCACGCATAGCAGATAAGTGATCGCGTACTCGGCCTCGGTCGCGCTGTCGCGCAGCAAGTCCTCGTTGACGATGGAGGCCACCAGAAAGGCCAGCAGCCCCATCACCCCACCCAGCAGCGGGTTGAACAGGTACCAGCTAATGTGGATCGGGTCGAAGTCGCGCAGGCGGGTCGTGTGGCGCTCCAGCGTCAGGTACCCGGCCAGCAGCGCCCCAGCGATGCCCAGCAGCAGCGGGTAGTAGAGCACCCCCACGATGGGCACACCAACCGCCTCTCCCACCCCAGCGAACAGCGCCTTGAGCAGGAACAGCACACCCAGGGCGATCACCCAGCCAACCATGTAATTGAGCAGCAGCGGGCGATAGCGGGCGATGTCGGCGTCTATCTTGCGCTGGCGGTTGATCTCCGTGCGGATGCGGTAGACGGTAGCGCGCACCGTCTCGTAGCTCGCGCGCGAATCAGCGAGCATCCGGCTGGCGTCGGCGAGTGCCTGCTGGTAGCCAAGCACCACCTGCGCGTCACCGCTAGGGCGGCGGGCCAGATCGTCTTGCACAGCCTCGATCTGCAGAGCGAGCTTGCGCAGCCGCTCGTCATCTACGGGGGGCTGCGCAGCCGCCTCGCTCACCGGGAGTGCCGGCTCGGCAAACACCGGCTCAGGCGGGACTGTGGCGAGTTGTGGCGCGGCGCGAGACAGCACAGATGGCTCTGGCGCGAATGGCTCCAAAGCAGATCGCAGTCCGGTTTCCGGCTCGGCGAGAGTCGCGGCGCTCGCCTCAGATGACCAGGCTTCCGGGGCGACGGGCGTGAGGGATTCCACCGCCGGGTGTGGCTCGTAGGGCGCAGCAGTGGCCCTGGCTGGCACGGGTGAGTCGCGCTCGGCCAGGGGCGGCGCGTCATCGGACGCAGGAGGCGGCATGCTAGTCTTGTCCCGCCCGACGATCACCGGCACGTCGCCAGCCTGACCGGAACCCGTGTGCCAGTCTGGCAGATCGGCCAGCGCTGCGTCCACTTCCGCCGTTGTCCGCGCAGGAGGGGCCGGGCGCCGCGTCGCCGGGACAGGCTCCGGCCCGCGCGCGGGCGGCGCGGCGGGGCGGTCGGGCATGAGCGGCAGCGTCTCGTCGAGGGCGGGCAGCGGGGCACGCAGATCGAACAGCGCGCGCGTTTCTTCGGCGCTCAGGCGCAGCGACGACGGGTCGAGCCGCAGCGCGTCGCGCTCAGCGGGCGGCGTCTGATCGGGGAGCGCGATGTTGTCCGAGGGCAGCGGGCGCTGGCCGAGCAGGATGGCGCGCCCCTTGCCGCGCAGCGTTGCACGCGGGCGGCGTTCATCATTCGGCGCGTCCACGCATGACCTCCTCTGCCAAGACCCGGTAGCTCTGGGCAATTGGGTGACGGGGCATGTATTCCAGCACCGACAGGCCGACAATCGGCGCTTCGGCGACCACGTCATCATACTGGATCAGCGTCCTGAACATGCGCTCGCCGAACACGGAGCGCAGCTCGTCCACGACTTCCTGGGCGTGCACCGAGTCAGAACGGTACATCGTCCCGAACAGCCCGGCCAAGCGCAGCGAAGGGTTCAGGTTCTTCTTGATGCGGATAATGGTGTCCATCAGGGCACGCACGCCGCGCATGGCCAGGTATTGGCACTGCACCGGGATTAGCACCTCGTCGGCGGCAACCAGGCCGTTGGCAGCCAGGATGCCCAGCCCCGGCGGCGTGTCAATCAGCACGTAGTCGAAGGGAAGCTGGCTGCGCCGCAGCGAGGCGCGCAATCGCTGCACACGGTCGGCCACGCCAGCCAACTGCACCTCGGACGCGGCCAAGTCAATGCTGGCCGGAACCAGCGCCAGATTGGTGCGCACAGGCCGCATCACCCGCGCCAGCGAGACATGGCTGTACATGATGAGCGAGAAGGCACTGCGCCGGATGTCGTAGGAATCAATGCCGAAGGCCGCCGTCAGCCCGCCCTGGGGGTCGAGATCAATGAGCAGCACCCGTTGGCCCTGCTCGGCAAGCGCCAACCCCAGGTTCATCGCCGACGTGGACTTGCCGACCCCGCCCTTCTGGTTGGCGATTACGAGTGTTCGTGTCATGGCGTGCACACCCCGCTGTGTTCCGCACTGGCAGCATTATAGCATAGCCATTCGCCCAGAGATAACCGGGCCTGGGGGGAGTGTGCGCAGAAGTCGCCAGGCAGTAAGGGCGATGCCCTCCTGAGTCTCGCAGGGGCGTATTGATGCACTTTAAGAAATTATCCAGGAACTTCGCTGCCCGATGGCGCGGGCGGCTGGTGGCGTTCTCGTAGGGGCGTACTGCAATACGCCCCTACAGACGCAGGAAAGCAGCGCCCCTACGTGCCGTGCGTGGTATCCGTGTTAATGCATCAATACGCCCTACGAAGGCATTTCGCCAACAGCATCAATT
>DYGW01000100.1 GCA_020724485.1 Thermoflexus sp.
GGGGAAGGGCCGGGGAGGGGGGGACAAACACGTTCACGACTTGTTCGTGGACCCAAGCCAGGCGAACGAATTGACACGCCGCCGAATCCGTGCTATATCGCAACATAGTGCGTCTCATCCGCTTTTGCACACTGTTGAGCGGCAGGAATGAAGAGTGACACGTTTGACAGCAAGACTGGGGGTCAGCAGCGCAGCCCAAAGAGCAAGCTTCGCGCGCGCTGCCCGTCGTGCAGTGCCTGGGTGCCGCTGCGAGACAACGTCGAAGTGTGGGACCTGGTGGACTGCCCCGAATGCAACACGCAGCTAGAGGTCGTTGATTTGCGCCCGCCCACGCTGGAACACGCTGGCGCGGGGCTAGAGGAGGAAGAGGAGTGGGATGAGGAGGAATGGGAGGAGTAGCACGTCCGGGCCGCCCCTGACGGTTCAGGCCATCCACCCTCCACTATCGTGACATAGTGCGACACCACGTCCCCGCCCTTTGCAGAGCGGGGACTTTTCGTGGCGGAATGGCGCCAGGCGGGGCAGTCTTCTCACGCAGCCGCTCAGCCGTCCACGCGCCCGACCAGCAGGCGCAGCCCGTTGAGCACGACGATCACCGTGCTGCCCTCGTGCCCGACCACGCCCAGTGGCAGCGGCAGATTGACGACGAACGTCCCGATCACCAGCACGACGATCACGCTCAGGGCGAAGATGATATTCTGCCACACCACGCGGCGCGCCTTGCGGCTGAGGCGGATCGTGTAGGGGATGGCTTCCAGCGCATCGCCCATCAGCACCACGTCCGCCGTCTCCAGCGCCACATCGGTGCCAGCAGCGCCCATCGCAATGCCAACAGTCGCCGTCGCCAGGGCGGGCGCGTCGTTGACTCCGTCGCCAACCATCGCCACCGGGCCGTACTCGCGCTCCAGCTCGGCCATGATCGCCGCCTTGTCGTCGGGCATCAGCTCGGCGCGCACGTCGTCCACGCCCACCTGCTCGGCGATCTGCCGGGCGACAACGGCGTTATCGCCGGTGAGCATGACCACACGCTCCACGCCCGCGCGGTGCAGGTCGGCCACCATTTGCGCCAACTGGGGCCGCAGTTGGTCGGCCACGGCCAGCGCGCCCATCCACTCGCCGCCGTAACAGACGAGCAGCACCGTCTTGCCCTGGTCGCGCAGCCGATCGTGTTCCACCAGGAGGCCGGCGGGCGGCTGCCCGGCGCACTCGGTGATGTACTGCACGCGCCCAACGCGCACCAGCGTCTCGCCGATGAATCCGGCCACGCCCTGGCCCGGCTCGGCGTAGAACTCGCCCACCCCGTCCAGAGCCAGGCCGCGCGCCGCCGCCGCCGCACAGATCGCCGCTGCCACCGGATGCTCAGAGCGCACCTCGACGGACGCGGCGGCGCACAGCAGCGCCTCTTCGCTGTGCCCGTTGTAGGCGACCACGTCGGTTACGGCGGGGCGGCCCTCGGTCAGCGTGCCCGTCTTATCGAAGGCGACAACCTTGACCGTGCCCATCTGTTCCAGGTGCGCGCCGCCCTTGAAGATCACGCCGCGCCGCGCGCCCGCCGCAATCGCCGAGAGGAACGCCGCCGGCACGGAGATGACCAGCGCACACGGCGACGCCACAACCAGCAGCACCATCGCCCGGTAGAAGCCATCGTGGAAGCTCCAACCGAGGAGCAGCCAGGTGACCAGCAACACGGCCAGCGACGCGCCAATGACCAACAGCGCGTAATACCGCTCGAACTCGTCTAGAAAGCGCTGCGTGGGCGCTTTGCGCGCCTGCGCCTCCTCGACCATGGTGATGATCCGCGCCAGCGTCGAATGCGAAGCAACCTGCGTCGCCCGCACGTCAATCGCCCCGTTCTTGTTCAGCGTGCCAGCGAAGACGCGGTCGCCCGGCCCCTTGTCCACCGGCATGGACTCGCCGGTGATCGTCGCCTGATCCACCGAAGTCTGCCCGCCGGTCACGTCGCCGTCCACCGGGATGCGCTCGCCAGGCTGGATGAGCACCGTCTGCCCGACCTGAATCTCGCTGATCGGCACTGTCTTGACGCCCTCCGCCGTGCGCACGCGCGCTTCTTCCGGGTAGAGCGCGAACAGCGAGCGGATCGCCTTGCGGCTGCGCCCGATGGCGTAGTCCTGCAGGACGTTGCTCAGCGAGAACAGGAAGAGCAGGATGGCCCCGTCCTGCCATTCCTCCACCAGGGCCGCGCCGATGGCGGCGGCGATCATCAGGAAGTCAATGTTCAGCACGCGCGCGCGCAGGCTCTTGAGACTTTCCTGGAAGCCGAAGAACCCGCCCGCCAGGTAGGTGATGATGCCCAGCATGGTCAGGGCGCTGTCCCCGTGCCGCTGCCCCGCCGCCTCGACGACGAAGCTCAGCCCCAGCGCCACCAGGGTGATGACGACCAGCGCCGGCTCAACGTAGCGCCGCTCCAACCAGCGCGGCGCAGTCCACGCGGCGCGTGAGCGTTTAGCCTTGGTCGTCTTGGAAACGGACACTCCCATCATGATTGCCTCGGTAGGTGATTGCCATGAAACCCTCAAGAAAAGCGGCGCGCCGTCCTCACTCACCCGGACGGCGCCCGGTCACTGATTCGAGCACGCTGCGGTCGTCCGGCGAGAGATGCCGCAGCGCATCCGGCTCCAACTGCGAGAAGACGCGGTGAGCGAATAGCTCCATCCACACGAACTGCCGCCCGATCTGCACCATGTTGGTGTTGGTCGTCACCGTCGCCGTGTAGTTGAGACCCTGCTCGCTGGCGATGAGCACTTCCTGCTCGTCCACCACGACGACCAGGCTATCGGCCAGCTTGTGCAGCTCGCTCTCGCGCGGCGGGTGATAGGCGATGTCGCCCACGTCGAAGCTGTCTTCGCCGGTGAGCAAGACGCCAATGGCCACGCCGCGCGAATCGGCGGCAACGATGACCTCGCGCAGGTGGCGCAGGTGAGCGTCGGTGAGCACCAGCATCACTTCGCGCTGGGCGTGGACGATCATGTGCTCGGCGTAGCTCAGCACGCGATCCTCACCGGCAAATGTCCACAAGTGGCCCTCGTCCTGCGCCAGGTAGAGCATGTTGAGGTCGCGGCGCAGCTCG
This sequence comes from Thermoflexus sp., assembly GCA_020724485.1. Classification (GTDB taxonomy): domain Bacteria; phylum Chloroflexota; class Anaerolineae; order Aggregatilineales; family Aggregatilineaceae; genus UBA2029. The sequence continues at coordinate 3,089 of DYGW01000100.1, forward strand.
TCCAGCAGGCGGGCGTAGGAAGCGGTCAGCCGGTTGAGCAGCACGTCGGGTGGCAAGGGCCGGTAGAGCGTGGCTTTCGGCGCTTCGGATTTGAGCACAGCGCCGCGCACGTCGAGCCGCCCCAGCGCCTCGTAGACCATCGAGCGCGGGATGCCGGCTTGCTTGCTGATCTGGTAGCCGGTCGCCGGATACTCTTTGAGCAAGGCCAGGTACACTTTGGCCTCGTACTCGGTGAAGCCGATGGCGCTCAAGTTGCTCAGGATGTCCATGTTGCCTCGGATAGTAGTTCGAGAACGAACTAGTAGTTTCATTATAGCCCACCATGCTGGCGATGGCAACTCTAAGAGCGTGTATGGAAACCCCTCACCCCTGCATCCCCTTCCCTCAACGGGGCGAGGGGAAACTCCGCGCCTTGCTTCCCTTCTCCCACCAGGGGAGAAGGGGTCGAGGGATGAGGGGAAGACGCACGCTCTGACCTTCCCCCACGCTGCGCGGAGGGAAGGGGAGCCGGCCCGCCGCTTTTCTCCCTTCCCCCCTCGTGGGGGAAGGGCCGGGGATGGGGGGGACAAACACGTTCACGACTTGTTCGTGGCCCCCCAATGTGCTGGCGGCGGGCGCAAACCCGGCGAATGTGCTACAGTTGTCGCGGTTTGGCAGCAGGACACGCAGGGAGTGCCGTATGGCTTTTTTCGATCTGTCGCTTGATGAGCTTCGGGCGTACCAGCCGCCGCGCGACGAGCCGCCCGATTTCGACGCTTTCTGGGCAACGACGCTCGACGCCGCCCGCCAACATCCGCTGGACGCGCGCTTCGACCCGGTGGATTTCGGGCTGCGCCTGGTGGACACCTATGATGTCACTTTCGCTGGCTATGGTGGCCAGCCGGTCAAGGGCTGGTTCATGCTGCCGCGCGGGGCGAGCGAGCCGCTGCCCTGCGTCGTCGAGTACATCGGCTACGGGGGCGGGCGCGGCTTCCCGCACGAGTGGCTGGAGTTCCCCGTCGCTGGCTTTGCCTACCTGGTCATGGACACGCGCGGGCAGGGCGGTTCCTGGCGGCAGGGCGACACGTCCGACCTGCCCGACGGCGACAACCCGCACACGCCCGGCTTCATGACCCAGGGCATCCTCGACCCGCGCACCTACTACTATCGTCGCTTGTACACCGACGCCGTGCGCGCCGTCGAGGCGGTGCGGGGCCATCCCGCCGTTGACCCGGCGCGCGTCGCCGCGACCGGCATCAGTCAGGGCGGCGGCCTGGCTGTCGCCGTCAGCGGCCTGGTGCCCGACCTGGCCGTGACCATGCCCAACGTGCCGTTCCTGTGCCACTTCCGGCGCGCCATCGGCCTCACCGAAGACCACCCCTACCAGGAGATCGTGCGCTTTCTGAGCGTGCACCGCGACAAGGTTGAAAGGGTCTTCGGCACGCTGGCCTACTTCGACGGGATGAACTTCGCCGCCCGGTCGCGGGCGCGCGCGCTCTATTCGACGGCGCTGATGGACATGATCTGCCCGCCCTCGACGGTGTTCGCCACCTACAACTACGTGACCGCGCCCAAAGAGATGCGCATCTACCAGTTCAACAATCACGAGGGCGGCGGGGGGCACCACACCCTGGAACAGATACGCTATCTCCACGCCCTGTGGGACTAGGGTGTAGCTGGTCCATGACCCGTTCCCTGTCCGCCCGGTTTGCGGGCCGGACTGCCGACCGCGCGCAGGCGCTGCTGCGCCTGACGCGCTGGCCGGAGCACGTCCCCTTCACGCTGGCAGCGACGCTGCTCGGCGCGAACCTGGCCGCTCACCACGCGGGCGCGGCGCTCGGCGGGCGCATCCTGACGGTCCTCGCCGCCAACGTCCTGGCCGTGACCTTCGCCTTCATGGTCAACGACATCGCCGACGCGCCGGACGACGCGCGCGCCGGGTCGCGCGCCGCGTGCAACGCGGTCGCCAGCGGGGCGCTCGCCGCGCAGACGGGCTGGGTGGCTTGCGGGGTGGTGGCGGGGCTGGCGCTGGCCCTCTACGCGGCGCTGCCCGCGCCCGCCGCCCTGACCGGCGGCGCGACGTTGCTGCTCGGCCTGCTCTACTCGTGGCGACCGGTGCGCCTGAAGGCGCGCCCCATTGCCGACGTGATCGCCCACCTGCTGATGCTCAGCGCCCTGCTCGTCCTGGCCGGGTACCTGGCCTTCGACGCCGCGCCGGGGCGCGTCTGGTGGATCGTCGCCGCCGCCGGGCTGATCTCCGCCTACGGGCAGCTTTACAACCAGGTGCGCGACGACGCCCAGGATCGCGCCGCCGGGCTGCGCAACACGACCGCCATCCTGGGGACGGCGCGGGCGCGGATCGCCATGCGCGCCTGCCTGGGCGCGGCGGGGCTGCTGCTGGCGCTGACGGCCATCCTGGGGCTGTGGCCGCCCTGGTTGGCAGCAGTGCTGGCGGTTTTGACCGTGCCGGTGCTCGTCTGGCGGCGGGGCACGGACATGCGCGGGACAGCGGCCATTGACACGACCGGGCGTTTGCAGCTTGGCGCGATGCTGGCCGCCTGTGCTGCGATGATCGCCTGGCTGGTCGTGAACGTGTGGGGCTGATGCCCAGGCGGTAGGGGCGCTGCTCTGCTGTACCCTGGGGGCGTATGACCATGCGCCCCTACGAGAACGCCCGGAAGCGTATCCTTTTCGGTGGAAACTCGTCACGCAGGGATTCGTCCCCCCATCCCCGGCCCCAATGCCATTCCACCGAATTCGATACACTACCACCCCCGCCTGGCGGTGGTTGGCTGCCAGACTCCACTATATAATGGGCAGCAGCAGCCATCGTTCGGCCAGCGCGCTGGCCAGAAGGGAATGGATCATGGCGCCACGCATTCTGGTCGTGGACGACGAAAGCGACACGCTGCGCTTGCTGCACACCATCTTGCAGATCAGCGGCTTTGACCCGATCACGACCCTTAACTCGGCTGACGCGATCGGGCTGGCCGAGCGTGAACGCCCGGACGTGGTCCTGCTCGACATCATGATGCCGCAGCCGGACGGGTTCGTGCTGTGCAAGCAGATGCGCCAGAATCCAGCCACCAAAGATCTGCCGATCATCTTCGTCACAGCCTACCAGTCGCTTGACATTGAGGAACGCCGCGTCGAGGCAGGCGGCGATCTGATCATGCACAAGCCCATCACGGCAGATAGCCTGATCAGTACCATCAATCAGGTGCTCAACAACCGGCGGTAGGACGGGGATACGCCCTCAGCCCCATCACACCCCTTGCACGCAGCGCGGAAAGGACACGGGTACATCGTGGAGAAGAGTCACACCATCGTCGTCATGCAGGGTGACCAGACCGGCCAGGAACTGCTCGACGAGGCGCTGCGCGTACTGACGCCAGGCATCCTGCCGCCCAACGTGCACTTCATCACCTTCGACCTGGCGCTGGAAAACCGCCGCGCGACCAGGAACAAAGTCGTTTACGACGCGGCGGAGGCGGTGCTCAAGCATGGGCTGGGCCTCAAGGCGGCCACGATCACCCCCGGCGACCCCGACGATGTGGGCAGCCCCAACGCCATCCTGCGCGAAGCCATTGACGCCCAGGTGATCCTGCGCGTGGGGCGGCGGCTGCCCCCTGTGCGCCCGATCGCTGGCGTGCACGCGCCGATTGCCGTGGTGCGCATGGCCGTCGGCGACGCCTACGGGGCGAAGGAGTGGCGCGAGGGCGAGGGGCTGGACGAGGTCGCCTTCCGCACGGAGCGCATCACCCGCCGCACCTGTCGGGCCGTCGCCGAGTACGCCTTCCACTACGCCGAGCGCACCGGGGCCAAAGTGTTCGGCGGCCCCAAATACACGGTCAGCCCGGTCTACGAGGGCATGTTCAAGGAGGAGATGGACGCAGCGGCGGCGCGGCACCCCACCGTGCGCTACGACCCGCAGCTTATTGACGCGACCTACGCCCTGCTGCTGGAGACGACCGGCGAGCCGCTGGTCATCCCCACCCTCAACCGCGACGGCGACAGCATGTCCGACCTGGTACTGAAGATGTTCGGCACCATCGCCGGCTCGGAATCGCTGATCATCAGCTTCGGCGACGACATGCAGCCGAGCGCGGTCATCGCCGAAGCGCCGCACGGCACCGCGCCCTCGCTGCAGGGCAAGAACCTGGCTAATCCGACAGCGATGATCATGGCCGTGGCGACCGTGCTCAGCTACATCCCCGACGACCGCGCCACTCGCGTCTGCCGGGCCATTCGCGAAGGGACGCTAGAGACGGTCTATGAGGGTGTGCGCACCGCCGACCTGGGCGGCAACGCGACGACCAGCGACTTCACCGATGAAGTGATCCGCCGCGTGCAGGCCAAGCTCGCCGTGTGGGATGCGCTGGGATAGGGATGTAGTGAGGGGGCAGGGCGGAGCCTGGAGCCACCCGATCGGCGACACCGGGACGCTTCTCTCCCCTTCCAACTCATGACTCCTGACTCCCGACTCTCAACCAACTGAGATGCAACCCGTGAAGCTAATCCTGACCCATGACAACGCCGACTTCGACGCTGTGGCGTCGCTGCTGGCCGCGCACCTCCTGGACTCCGAGGCGCTGCCCGTGCTGCCCGCGCGCGTCAACCGCAATGTTGAGCAGTTCCTGAATCTATACGGGAGCGAGCTACCCTTCGTCCGGCGGGGCGACCTCCGGCGCGGCGCTCCGGTCGAGAGTGTCACCGTCGTGGACACGCAGAGCTTCTCCACCGCGCGCGGGATGCGCCCGGAGACGCCCGTGCATTTCATTGACCACCATCCGCTGGCCCGCGAATTAGAGGCTAACTACACTTTCACCGGCGACCCGGTCGGGGCGGCGACAACGCTGCTTGTCGAGCAGATTCACGCCCAGCAGATCAGCATCGCGCTGCTCGAAGCGACGCTGCTGCTGCTTGGCATCTACGAGGACACCGGCTCGCTGCTCTATGGCACGACGACCGCCCGCGACGCGCGCTGCGCCGCTTGGCTGCTCGACTGCGGGGCCGATCTAGACGTGGTGCGCGAGTTCCTGGCCCACCGCCTGACGCCGGAGCAGCGCGAGCTATACGAGCGCCTGCTGGAGCGCGCCGAGACGCACGTCGTCAAGGGGCACGCGATCCTGCTGGCAACCGCCATCACGCGCACGCCGGTTGACGAGATCGCCACGCTGGCCCACAAGCTGCGCGAGCTGTATGAGCCGGCGGCAGTCTTCGTGCTGGTGCAGCTTAACGGCGACATTCAGCTTGTCGCGCGCGGCACCACCGACGCCCTGGACGTGTCGGCCATCGCCCGGCGCTTTGGCGGCGGCGGGCATGGGCGCGCGGCGGCGGCGCTCATCCGCGCGCGCAAGCTCGACGACGTGCGCCAGGAGATTCTGCGCGTGCTGCCGGAGATCATCGTCCCCTCGGTGCTGGTTGGGGCGCTGATGTCCGTCGGGGCGCAGACGGTGCGCGCCGACGAACGCATCACCTCGGTCGTAGACCGGATGCAGCGCACCGGTCACGAGGGCTTCCCGGTCGTGGACGGGGGGCGCATCGTCGGGCTGCTGACGCGCAACGCCGTTGACCGGGCGATGAGTCACGGCTTGGGCAATCGCCGCGTGCGCGAGATCATGGAGGCGGGCGAGATCACTGTGCAGCCCACCGACTCCATCGAGGTCTTGCAGCAGCGCATGATGCGCTCTGGCTGGGGGCAGATTCCCGTCGTGGACGAGCGCGGCGCGCTGCTGGGCATCGTCACGCGCACCGACCTGATCAAGCGTTGGGGCCAGCACCCCGATGATGGCCGCCGCGAAGACATCCTGCGCCGGACGCGGGCGGCGCTCGCGCCGGGCATGTGGCGGCTGGTCGAGGCGGTGGCCCGCCAGGCGCAGCAGCAGCGCGTGGGGCTGTACATCGTCGGCGGCTTTGTGCGCGATCTGCTGCTTGGCCAGCCGACGCACGACCTCGATCTCGTCGTCGAGGGCGACGCAATCGCCCTGGTGCAGGCCATCCGCGCCAGCTACGGCGGGGATATGCGCAGCCATGCCCAGTTCGGCACGGCCAAGTGGCTGCCTGATGAGACTGTTGTCCAGGCGCTCGGCGGCTCGCGCGACGACAACGGCTGGCCGGCCTTCATAGACTTCGCCTCGGCGCGGCGCGAGTTCTACGAGCAGCCGACGGCGCTGCCCACCGTCCAGCGCGGCTCGATCAAGCCTGACCTGTATCGCCGCGACTTCACCATCAACACGCTGGCTATCCGCCTGTCGCCGGAGCCGATGGGCGAATTGCTCGACTTCTACGGGGGCGAGCAAGACCTGAAGGACGGTGTGATCCGCGTGCTGCACAGCCTCAGCTTCGTGGACGACCCGACGCGGATGCTGCGCGCCGTGCGCCTGGAGCAGCGACTCGGCTTCCGCATCGAGCCGCGCACCGAAGAGCTAATTCACAACGCGCTGGGCCTGCTCGACCGAGTGAGCGGCGACCGCATCCGCCACGAGCTGGCCCTCATCCTGGCCGAGCTTCAGCCGTTGCGCGCGCTGGCCCGTCTGGAGCGGCTGGGCATTCTGGCCGCCATTCACCCCGACCTGCACCTGGACGACTGGGTGCGCTCGGCCTTCTGCGCGGTGCGCCACGCTCGCGAGCACCACCCCTGGCCGTCGCTGGCCCAGTTCGACAATTGGATGCTGACCACCTTCTCGCTGTTCACCAGCCGGCTGCCCCAGGACGAGCTAGAAGCGTTGGGGCGGCGGCTCCAGTTCTCGCGGGTGTACCTCAACCACCTACACGACGCGCGCGCCGCCATCGCCCTGCTGCCCGAATTGAGCCGCGAGAGGCCGCCCAGCGAGATCGTCGCGATGCTGGAACCGCTCGATGAGGTCGGCTGGCTGGCGGCGTGGGCCGCCGCGACTGAGGCGACCGCCCGCGACCAGATCGCCCGCTTCGCCGGGACGTGGCGCTACGTCAAGCCGAGGCTCGGCGGGCACGACATCCAGGCGCTGACCGGGATCAAGCCGGGGCCGGTCTATGGCGAGCTATTGGGCCGGCTGCGCACGGCCTGGCTCAACGGCGAGATCGCCACGCCAGACGAGGAGAAGGCCCTGCTGCTGCGCCTGGTCGAGGACTTGCGCGCTGCGGACGGCGGATCCCCTTCCTGACGGAATCCCTGTCAGGGGTGTTAGTTCTTGGTGAAGGTCGCTTCGTCCCACACGTCTTCTACCAACAACCAATCACCGAGACAAGATTAGAGATTGCTTAGAAAGCCGCAAAAAACATGTGTTCGGCTTGTAAAGATTCTTTAATCCTGTATGATTCTTCCATTCATCCGTTTGCACCGTACAGCATTTCAGGCAAGCAAAGGAAAGCGGAGCGCGTATGGCAGCCGTCTCCACCCAGTTACAGGCCCGGTTAGTGCGCTGGCGCGGGGGTCAACATCCAACATTGGACACGATCACCCGCCTGATGCATGAGGAGCGCCTGCGGCCCTACGTCTGGGTGAACGCGCCCAACTGCCGCTATCCCGTGCGCAGCCACGGCTACGACAAAACGATCTTCTGCGTGCAAGGCTCGCTGGAGATCGTCATCCCCGATGCCAAACAGCGCCTTACGCTGGGGGCCGGCGACCGGCTCGACCTGCCGCGCGGTATGCGCTACAGTGCCATTGTCGGGCCATCCGGCGCGCAGTGCGTCGAGGGCAGCCCCGCCTGATCCAGAAGAGCATCCTTCAAACCGCCCAACGCCACAAAATAGGCCCATTTGCTACCAACACCCGGCAGCCCGGCCCGCGCGACTCGCTGGTCTTGAGCGCGGGGCGACCGAGCGGCCACTCCTCGATGCAGGTCAGGGCAGGCGGTCGAGCCAGCCCTCCGGCAGGGCGATCAGATACACTTCAACTTCCGCCGTGCCGTAATGCTCCCAATTGGACGTGAACAGTAGCCGCGTGAAGTCGCGGTTGACCGTGACCTGTGGCTCGGCGAAGTAGTCCTCTTCGCTTGCACCCCGAATGGAGTGGTGGTGGGCGAGCTGCACGACGCGCGGATCGGGCTTCAGCTCCAGGGCGAAGACAGTGCCCACCATCCAGAAGGGATTGGCCAGGTCCAGCGAGGGAGCTTCGGGCTGGACAGACACCGCCACCCAGCCGGGGCGAGCGGCAGCGCGCCCGGAGATATGCAGGCCAAACACGCCGGTCGAGAAATCCATGTCCAGCAGCGGCGTCACCTGGCCTGTCTCCAGGTCAACCATCGCGATCTGGTCGGTGTCAATCTCCTGGTAGACGTAGACCTCCCGCCCGTTGGCGTCGAGCGCCAGGTCACCGTGGCCGATGATGCGCACGACACCCCGGCCCTGCGCCAGATCGCGCGTGTAGACCATCGCGCCGCACGGGGCTTCGTAGGTGCCCAGCGCGCCCGGCTCGCAGTATTCGAACATGGCGAACACATACGTGCCCAGCGGCGAGATGCTCACGTTGTCCGGCTCGTTCTGCTCGGCGTGCGGGACGGTGTACTGGCCCATGAGCGCGCCGGTCTGCCAGTCGTAGGTGATCAGCCCGCGCGTGATGAAGTCCTGATCCTCGACCATGAACGCATCATAACGCCCGTCGAATGAGGGGCTGCCTTCCCAGCGCCGCCAGACGAAGGTGGCGTTCCACTCTGGCGGCAGCTCGCCCGCGAAATCGTGGGCCAGCGTCGCGCGCACGTCGAAGCCGTCGCCGCGTGGCACCAGGTCGGCCAGCATGATCTGCGGCAGGCCGTCAACCCACAGGCTGTAGCTGAAACGGTGTGGGTTCTGGCTGTCCCAGCGCGGCTCGTCAATGGGAGTAGAGCTTTCGATCTTCTGGATCGGCGCAAGCGTGCGAGCATTGTACAGGAACCAGTCGCCTTCGACGCTGCGCAGCATGATCAGCGTGTCGCCGGCGTTGAACGCCTGCACGCGCGAATACTCGTTCTTCAGGCCGGGCAGTGGCGCGTCAAAGTCGCTGACCCGGTCGGTCACGCGCACGAGGCATGTTCCAAAAGTCGGGTCTAGCCATGCTTGGCGAGCGGCGGGCAGTGACATGCCCGCCGGAGTGAGGTGGCTCGACGTGCCCAGGATTGGGGTGTAACCAGCCAGCAGGTCTGCACAGGCGGCCAACGGATCGGCCTGGGCGGCGGCAGGCAGTGCCGCGCCGGATGCGATCAGCGCGGCCAGCACGATCAGAAAGGTCATGCGGTGTCTCATGGTGCGCTCCTCAAGGCTAGTGGGGATGGTGGAGGCGTGGAGTGGCGAGGGTTATCTAAAGTATACGAGCATTTAAGTGAGGGGTGTGCATGAAATCAAGTGAACGCCCCTTGAAAATACGAGATAGAACGCAAGGGCAAGGCCCCAATACTGTTGACGATCATCGCGATCTGTAACGACAAAGTCGCCAACGCGAGACAAGCACGGCCATTTTCAAGACGCTGAACGGGAAGTTGCTTGTGATTGTCGTCGGCTCCGATCAGTTTGGCGATCAAGTCAAAGACAGGTTCAACGGCGGTGCGGCGCGCGCGCAGGAGAGCGGCGTTGTGCGGTTGTTGGAGAAAGCGATGATAGGCTTGCGCATAGCGCCCCTTGACCCACTTGGCCGCCGGGGTCAGCAAAGCCACGCCGCGGGCCGCCCACTGCCGAATGCGCCGCGCGGCAGTATACCCGTTGTCACCGCTGAGCGTGTCGGGGTGGAGCACCGGCAGGATCAGGGGTTCTTTGTCCTGCACGGCCTGCGCTTCCGAGTAGGCCGCCGTTTCCACCTGGACCAACTTGGGCAACCCCACCCTATTACACGTCAGATGTACCCCATAGCCATACACCCAGCCGTGATAGGCGCTTTTGGACCAACTCGCATCCGTATCCAGATGGCGCAGTTTCTCTGGAATGCGTCCCGCCTGGCGGTCACTTTGGTGCCACCCCGGGCCTTTCACCTTGAACAGGCTTTTATCTTCATACCGGTCATGGCCCTCAAACGGCTCATCCAGCATTTCCGCATCCTGCCCAACAAACAGCACGAAGGCTTGCAGTATGGGATACAGTGCCTTGTACCGCCGCGCCAAGGTGGTGCGGTCGGGCACGGTCTCCCTCCCAGTGGGCGCCGTTCACTCGGATGCGCCACCAGCCATCGTCGCTGCGCCTTGAAGGTGTTGATCTGGCGCTGCTGCATCAGCATGAAAAACACGAGCATCTCTCGCTGCGCATAGGTAAACCGTTGCGACTCCCCTGTCGGGGTTATGTATCCTTTTCGGTTGAAATAGAAAAAGACGCGAAACCCAGGTGAGGTTTGGGTTAGACATCCTAAACGAAACCGAGGGATCGCGGGTAGTGGTGACACATTAACTGATACAGGCCAGGTTGTAGTGATGAACAAACCG
>DYGW01000347.1 GCA_020724485.1 Thermoflexus sp.
GGCGCTTCAAGAATGGTGCCATCTGGAAACTTCACCTGCGCGTAAGTGCGCGGCGCTGCTTCTCGGATCACTGACAGGTCTTCGATCATCTAGCTCGCTCACACTACGAAAGGCCAACTAGCAGTTATAACACACATCCGGCCGGAGTTACTGCACGCGCAGAACAGCGCCATTTCGCCCCGGCAGCGTGACGGCAACCTTGCCCCCCTCGACCGCCACGCGCCCTTCGCCGAATGCGAACTCGGCCAGGCCGGGGGCCGGATTCACCGGCAGGCGCAGCGTGCTCTCGTCCTGCGCGGTGTTGAAAGCCACCACCAACCGCTCGCCCTGGTAGTCGCGCTCAAAGGCGAAAAGCTCCCCTTTGGCCAGCAGCGCCTGGTACGTCCCGCGCCGCAGCGCCGGGTGCGCGTGGCGCAGGCGGATGGCGGCCCGCACGTAGTCGCGCAGCGCAGCGTCCCAGCGCTGCTCATCCCAGGGCATCGGCCCCCGGCACTCCGGGTCATAGCCCCCGCTCAGCCCGATCTCGTCGCCGTAGTATACCGTTGGCGCGCCAGGCATGGTCATCTGGAACAGCATGGCCAGGCGCAACGCGGACTGGTCGCCACCGGCCAGCGTCACGAAGCGCGGCATGTCGTGGCTGCTCAGCAGGTTTAGCTGGGCGGTGGTGATAGACCAGTCGTACAGGGCCAGCATGTCCTCAATGGCGCGGGCAAAGCCGGGCGCTTTGAGTGGCTTGGGCGGTGGATACGTCCCGCCCAGCCACATGGGAGCGAGAGTCCGCGCCCCAAAGAAGCGCAGCACCGCGTGCGTCTGGATGTAGTTCATCACCGCGTCGAACTGGTCGCCGCGCAGCCAACGCCGCGCCTCGACCCAAATCTCGCCGACGATGTAGGCGTCAGGGTTGACGCCCTTCACCCGCCGGCGGAACTCCTGCCAGAAGGCATCGTCGTCAATCTCCGCTGGCACGTCGAGCCGCCAGCCGTCCGCGCCAAAGGCGATCCAGTGCTCGGCCACGTCGAAGATGAAGGCGCGCACCTGTGGGTTATCCGTGTTGAGCTTGGGCAGAGCGTGCAGCCCGATCCAGGCTTCATAATTAGGCGGCTGATCCTCGTCGTAAGCGCGCGGCGGGAACCCCTTGACCGTGAACCAGTCCAGGTAAGGCGACTGCGCGCCGCATTCCAGGATGTGATTGAATTGGAAAAAGCCACGGCTGGCGTGGTTGAACACCCCGTCCAGCACGACGCGCATTCCGCGCGCGTGGGCCGCCTCGAGCAAGGAACGCAGCGCCGCGTTGCCGCCCAGCAGCGGGTCCACGCGGTAATAGTCGTGCGTGTGGTAGCGATGGTTCGACGCCGACTGGAAGATCGGGTTGAGGTAAATGGCCGTGATGCCCAGGTCTTGCAGATAGTCCAGGTGCTCGGCGACCCCCAGCAGATCACCTCCCTTGAAGCCGTGCGAAGTCGGCGGGCTATCCCACGACTCGAGGTTCGTCGGCTTCTTGACCCTGTCACTCTTGGCAAAACGATCGGGAAAAATCTGGTAGAAGACGGCGTCTTTCACCCACTCTGGCGTTTGGACTGGCTGTGTCACCGCGCACTCCTCGGCGATGCGTGGCCCGCACTACGGCCCAGGCATGTTCGACCCCGATCGTACCGTCTCTATTCACCGAGGGCAAGAGCAGCCTGGCCGTGGGGTCCACGAACAAGTCGTGAACGTGTTTGTCCCCCCCCCCGCCCCCCCCCCCCCCCCCCCCCCCCCC
>DYGW01000101.1 GCA_020724485.1 Thermoflexus sp.
GATCTTCCGTAACCTATCATTAACCGTCAACGCAATCTTATTTGTCCATCCCTCCATTCGAATGGAGAGGGGGCGGCGAGGCGCGTCAGCGCCGAGCGGGGGCGAGGTAAATAGAGTGCGGCAAAGCGGCCTGACAGATTTTGCACACATCCTGCATCCGGCGCTGTTTGTGTGCAGGCCAGAATGCTGCTAAGCTGGACTCCGGTGATGGAGAACGGTATGCGGAGGTAAAGCGGATGCGCCCTAACTCCCGTTGGATGATCTGGCTTCTGCTCACGTCCCTCTTCGTGCTCGCTGGCTGCCAGGAAGCCACGCCCGCGCAACCCTCTCCCGCCACCAGCGGCGACACCGCCGCGTTGCAGGTGCCGACGCGCACGCTAGCGCCGATTGTGTCCTTCACGCCCCGCTTCACGGCGACGCCGCTGCCCAGCGCCACGTTCACGCCCTCCACCACCCCTTCACCGACGACAACGCCCGTCCCGCCCACTCGCACGCCCACCGTGACCCCGACCGTCACGCCCACCGCCGCCGGGGTGATCCGCTCGACGGAGAACGTCAACCTGCGCACCGGGCCAGGGACCGACTACGACATCGTGCTCAGCGTGCGGCCCGGCACCGAGGTAGGCGTGCTCGGCGTGCAAACCGACGCGAACGGACGCGAGTGGTACAAGGTCGCCCTGAGCGACGAGGACGGCGAAGTGCGCTATCTGTGGGCGCTTGGGGCGCTGGTCAACACTGACTTTGCGAGACTCAGCAGCCTGGCCGAGACTCCGCCAGCGACCAGCAGCGCCGCGCCCACGCCAGAGCCGGATCGCGTCGAGATTCTCGCCTATTGCCAGCTCAAGGGCATTCGTCCGCCGCGCCCAAAGACGACCGATGATGTGTTCATCGAGTGGAGTTGGTTCGTGACACGCCCAGAGTACATGGACGAACACCTGGCCCACGCCACTTACGATGTGCGACTGGATGGCCGGCCCCTCGACGACTGGGAACGCTACGCGACCGAGATGATCCGCGAAGGAGGTCTCTGGTTCACCTACTGGTACTACCCTGTGGGCAAGCTCCAGCCGGGCGAGCATCGCGTGGACTTTCGCCTGACGTGGGACGCGGCCATCACCGACGGCTACGAACGCTTCGGCCCCGGAACTGCCAACGAAGTTGATGAAGGAAGCTGCACGTTCACCGTTGTCGCGCCGTGACGGGTGTCTCGGCCAGGTTGGGCCATGCCTATCTCCATGAGGATGCCCGATGAGTAAGCCATCCTGGGACGACCTGACCGGACAACTCAGCGAAGCGAAGCGCTCCCGGCAGCGTCGCGCCGCCTGCCGCAAGCTCGCCGCGACCGGCGATCCGGCAGTGATCCCCTTCCTGCGCAACGCTTACCTTCAGGACGACGATGAGGGAGTACGCGATGCAGCGCGTGAGGCTCTGGCCGTCTTCAAGGCGCGGCAGGAAGGGCGCAGCGCGCGGCGCTTCCCGCCGGGTCGTCGCTTCTTGCGGGTGGTGACGGGGGCGCTGGCCGTGCTCCTGCTCGTGTCGCTGGCGCTCAACGGCCTGGCGCTTCTGGGCGAGGACAGTGACGACGCCAACGATCAGCCGTCCGGCTCGCTCTTTGACCAGCCGCCCACCCCGCGCGATGACGTGATCGCCCACGTCGAGGCGCGCCTGCGCGACGCGGAGAGCCTGGCGGCCAATTTGCGCGCGGAGATCACCCAGTACAACGCTACCGGGCAGGTCGTGTGCGACTTCGAGTACAGCGTCCCGGAGCCGGTGGGACTGGCAGCCATTGATCAGGTCACCTATCCTGACCTGCGCATTGCCGCCATGAACGTGGATGTGGCGCTGCCCACGCTGCAAAAGGCGCTGCTGCTGCTCAACGGCGCGTGCCTGAGTCCCGCCGCCCAGACAGAGCGCGTGCTGGCAGCAGCCATGGAGCTTGACAAAGTGGACGGCCAGCTTCAAGAGGCGAGCGAGCAGCTTCAGCGAGCCATCGTCAGTCCGGCCCCCACCGTCGGCCCGACGATCACACCGCTGCCAACGCATACCCTCACGCCGACGCCTACGGCCACACCGTCGCTTACCCCCACGCCGGCCACGCCCACCGCAACCGCGCCCCCTTCGGCGGCCCTCCCCGCCAGCAGCACGCCCACGCCGACCGTCTCGCCGACGCCGACTCGCACACCAACTGTCACCCCTTCCCTGACGCCGACGCTGCCCTTCCCCGATCTTGACTACCGGGCGATTCTCTCGGCGCTGCGCGAGCGTTACGCGGTGATGGGCGACCTCAAGAACAGCTACGGGACGGGCATGATTGATCAGTGGGAGCAGGCGCTCTCACCGCAGGGACAGACTTCGACCAGCTACTGCGCGCTGGCGCGCTGGCCCGCCGCCTTCGCCCTGACGCCGGAGCAGCAAGCCCTCCTGGACGCGCCCAACGCCGCCGATCCCCAGCTTGCCAATGCCATCCGCCTCCAGCAGGAAGGTCTGGCGCTGGCGCAGGAGGCGCGCGCCCTGTACGAAGCGAGTTGTTGGGGCTACAATCTGGCTGGCTCTGCGGAGCAAGGGCTGCCGCTGGCGAACGAAGCCCTGACCAGGCTGGCCCAATCGCAGAACCTCTACGACCTCATACGCGCGAGACCGTCAGGATGATCCGGCTGCTGCACCGATCCATACCCCTCGTCGCCTTGCTGATCTTCTTGTGGGGCGTGGCTGGCCCGCACCCGGTACTGGCTCAGGACGGGAACCAGTCGTCGCCAGTGGGCGGCACGACCATCCACGTTGTGCAGCGCGACGAGACGCTGTTCCGCATTGCCATGCGCTACGGAACAACCGTCGAGGCCATCGCCGCCGCCAACGGCATCAGCGATCCGCGCTACATCAGCGTCGGCCAGCGGCTGCTCATCCCCAACGCGCGCCTGGACGTGCCCGGCGCGCCGATCACGCACAGCGTCGCCCCTGGCGACACGCTGCGCACGCTGGCCGCAGCCTACCAGACGACGGCGGATCGCATCGCCACCGCCAATTTCATCACCAACCCGGCGCGCCTGTTCATCGGCCAGGAATTGACGATCAACCAGGGCGCAGCCGGTGACACTGACACAGTGGCCCCGCCGCGCAGCCTGTACCGCGTCCAGCCGAGCGCCAATGTGCTGCGCATTGCGCTGCGCCTGGGCGTGCCCTGGCGAGCACTTGCCGAGGCAAACGGGCTGGCAAGCAGCGGCCCCGTGTTCGCCGGTCTACAGTTGTGGGTGCCTGGCGGCGAAGGTAGCCCGCACGATCTGCCCAGCCCGCTCGTCTCGTTCACGATCACGCCCACGCCCGCCGTACAGGGCAAGACCATCGCTCTGCACATCACAACAGAGAGGCCGGCGGTGTTGGCCGGGACCTTCATCGGCTACCCCGTCCAGTTTGTGACGCACGACGGCAACCAGCACGAAGCCCTGTTCGGCGTGCACGCCTTCACCGAAGGCGGCGTCTACCCGCTGGCGCTCAGCGTGACGGCACCGGACGGCGCGCAGACGCACCTGACCTTCAGCGTGCGCGTGGACGAGGGCGGCTACGGCACTGAGATGATCTCGCTGGACACGCAGCAGCAAGACCTACTCACCGCCCAGGTCACCGAGCCGGAATGGGACCTGGTCGCCCGCACCATGAGCGCCTTCACCGCGCAACGCTACTTCGACGGCCTGATGGGGCTGCCCTCCACCGGGGCGATCACCTCGCAGTTCGGGACACGGCGAGCTTACAACGGCGGCGTGCTGAGCACGTTCCACAGCGGAACCGACTTCGGCGGCGCGCCAGGCTCGCCGGTACTGGCCCCGGCGGCGGGCGTGGTGGTACTGGCCGAGGCGCTGCCGGTGCGCGGCAACGCCACCATCATTGATCACGGCTGGGGCGTCCTGACCGGCTACTGGCACCAGTCCGAGATCAGCGTGCGGGTGGGTGACGTGGTCAGCGCCGGGCAGGTCATCGGCGCAGTAGGGTCAACCGGGCGGTCAACCGGGCCACATCTGCATTGGGAGATGTGGGTCGGTGGGGTGCAGGTGGACCCGATGCAGTGGGTTCAGCAGACCTTCCCGTAGAGCGGACAGGCGCGCGTCCGGCTGTGCCGCGTGCCACGATCCGGGACACAAAGCCCTGGCGAGTACGGGGGCCGCTCAATAGCCGAGGCTGGTGCGGATCAGCGAGGCGATGGCGACGACGATCGTCACGAACACGATCACCACTGTGACCGCGCTTTCGCCCAGGCTGATAAACCCGCCCAGCACCAGCACGACTCCCAACAGGACCAGGGCTGTCAGCAGGCAGCTACAACTCACCAGCCAGTGCGACAGCCTGCCCAGCAAGCCGGGAACGCGCTCATAGCGGTCGCTGCGACCAAGCAAGAGATCAATCAAGTCCACAGGCCATCCCTCTCGTTGCGGAGTCCCGACCAGGTTTCTGGCTTGGCGGCTAAGACGCGCCCGCGTCGCCATCGCCCACGATCTCGTAATCGTGGGTCAGGGTGACTGACGGGCGCAGCGTCGCCGAGACAGAGCAATACTTCTCGTGCGACAGGTGAATAGCCTGGGCGACATCGCGCTCGGAAATGCCTTCTCCGGCGATGACATAGTGCAGATGGATGCGCGTGAACGGCCAGGGGGCCGTGCTCTGCTGTTCGCCCGCAACCTCCACGCGCAGTTGGCTGAGCGTCTTGCGTTTCTTTTGAAGAATGTTGACGACATCATAGGCCGTGCACGCCGCCAAAGACACCAGCAGCAGCTCGCTCGGCTTCATGCCGACTCCGTTCGCCTCGTCCGGAGCAGACACGACGACCGAGTGCTTGGTGCTATCCGTCCCGACGAATTGCAGGTTCTGAACCCAGGTGACTGTCGCGCTGCCCATAGTGTCCTTTCGTCCGATTGCAGGGCGTCGAGTACTCGTGAGAGCGATTATACCGCCAAGCGCACGCCTGGCGCACCTCTAACGAATTTCTGTTAGAAACGCGGCCTGTTTTCCGGTATGATGAGCGTAGGCTGGCGCAACCGGCCAGGGGACGCTGCATCTAATTGGGTGAATCGTACCAGTCAGCGTAAAAGGATTGGCTATCATGCCTCTGATGGATCAAGACACTCAGCAGCAGGTTCGCGAGATACTGGCGGCTGTGAAGTCGCCGGTGACGCTGAAGATGTTCACCCAGGACTTCGAGTGCGGCTACTGCAAGGAAACACGCCAGATCGCCGAAGAGGTGGCGGAACTCTCTGACCTGGTCAGCGTTGAAGTGCACGACTTCGTCGCCGACAGCGATCTCGCCAAGAGCTTGGGAGCCGACAAAATCCCGGCAATTGTCGTGCTGGGTGACGGCGGCCACGATTACGGCATCCGCTTCTTCGGCATCCCGTCGGGCTACGAGTTCACCTCACTGCTCGAAGCGATTCTGCTAGTCGGCGCCGGGGATGTGGAGCTGCAAGACAGCACGCGCAAGTTCCTGGACACGCTCCAAGCGCCGCTGCACCTGCAGGTATTCGTGACGCCCACCTGCCCCTACTGCCCGCGCGCGGTCATGCTGGCCCACCAGCTTGCCTACGCTTCGGACAAAGTGACGGCGGACATGGTGGAGGTCACCGAGTTCCCGCACCTCGGCCAGAAGTACGACGTGATGGGCGTGCCGCGCACCGTGATCAATGAACACACCTACCTCGAAGGCGCAGCACCTGAGCAGATGCTCCTGGAGAAGCTAAAGGCCGCCGTGCGGTGAGCGATCTTGCTCCAGCGGCGGAACTTAGCCAACGACCGCGCACAGCCGGTCTTGGACCGAAAGGCTTACACAACTCGACGCACTAAGGAGAGGAAGTCACATGTCCAAAAAGATCAACATCGAACCTCTGGGCGCTCGCGTCCTTGTCCTGCCGCTTGAGGGCGAATCGCAGACGCCGGGCGGCGTGCTGCTGCCGGAAACGGCCAAGGAAAAACCGCAGCAGGGCACCATTGAGGCCATCGGCAATTCCGATGAGATGGAAACCGATCTGAAGGTCGGCGACCGCGTGCTGTTCCCCAAGTACACCGGCACCGAGATCAAGTTCGAAGGCAAGACCTATCTGCTCATGAACGAGGACGACGTGCTGGCGCGCATTAAGTAGAGCGCCCCCACAAGCCACACACCAACTTGCCAGGCCGGGTGATTGTCAGCAGTCACCCGGCTTTGCTTTGGCGCAGGTGCATTTCAGTTCTGGGGCAAAGCATCACCGCAGAGGCGCAGAGAGCGCGGAGAAAAGCAAAGAATCTTCATAGTTCTCCTCTGTGTCCTCTGCGTCTCTGCGATTCAAGAATTTCGCCCCCATCGGGAAATACATCCTTTGGCGCTTTGGCGCAGAGTACTAGTCTGCCAGGGCAG
This sequence comes from Thermoflexus sp., assembly GCA_020724485.1. Lineage (GTDB taxonomy): Bacteria > Chloroflexota > Anaerolineae > Aggregatilineales > Aggregatilineaceae > UBA2029. The sequence goes on from DYGW01000101.1 coordinate 6,374, forward strand.
GCAATAGTAGAATGTGAGTAGACGGCATGTTCGCACCCGGTGGCGAAAGGGGCCAGCCATGAACGCGCCACACCTGTACCAAGACGTGCGCCCGTCCCCGATTGCCGGGCGCTGGTACCCCGCCGACCCGCTGCGCCTGGCGCGCTCGGTAGATGAGTACATGGAGCAAGCCGACGTGCCCGCCCTGGACGGCGAGTTAATCGGCGTTCTGACGCCGCACGCCGGGCACCACTACTCCGGCCCCATTGCCGGGCACGCTTTTAAGCTGGCGCGGGGCTTGGCCGTAGAGGTCGTCGCCCTGGTCGGCCCGTCGCATTACCCCTACGACGCGCCAGTTGTCACCACCGCCCACGAAGCCTACGAGACGCCGCTCGGCCAGGTGCCGGTTGACCGGGCGGCCCTGGCCGCGCTGGGACAGGCCGTGCCGATCAAGACGGTGCGCACCGACCCGGAGCATTCGCTGGAGATCGAGCTACCGTTTCTCCAGCGCGCGCTCGGCGAGTTCCGCGTGATCCCGCTCGCCCTGGTGGAGCAATCCTACGAGATGGCCCAGGTGCTCGGCCAGGCGCTCGCGGACACCCTGGCCGGCGCTCGCGCGCTGCTCGTCGCCAGTTCCGACCTGTCGCACTTCTACCCGCAGAGCGTCGCCCATAAGCTCGACAGGGCGATTCTCGACACGGTCGCCCGCTACGACCCGGCAGGCGTGATCCAGGCGGAGATGAACGGCTCCGGCTTCGCCTGCGGGCGGGGGGCCATCGCTGCGGTCATGATCGCGGCGCGGGCGCTCGGCGCGGACGCCGCCCAGGTGGTCGGTTACGCGACTTCGGGCGACGTGACGCACGACTACCAACAAGTGGTCGGCTATGGCGCGGCGCTGCTTTACAGGCGGGCCGACGGCCCCGGCGCTGAGCCGCACGGCAGATAATGTACGCTGAAATCGCCGTCAACCGCCGCGTCCAGGGCACGTTTCACTACCACATCCCGGATCACCTGTCCGGGCTGATCGCGCCGGGACACCTGGTCAAGGTCTCTTTCGGCACGGCCCACACGACCGGCATCGTCGTCGCCCTGCACGAGCACGCGCCCATCCCCCAGACCAAGCCCGTCCTGGAGCGGCTAGACCCCGTCCCGGTGATCACCCCCGCCCAGCTTGAGCTGGCCCGCTGGCTATCGCGCGAGACGCTCGCCCCGCTGGGGCTGTGCCTGTGGCTGATGCTGCCGCCGGGCATCGCCAAGCGCGGCGATCTGCTCTACACGCTGGTTGGCGAGGACGCCACAGACCTCTCCAAAACACAGACACGCCTGGTCAGCCTGCTCCACCGGCGCGGGCCGTTGCGCGGGCGGCAGATCGCCCACGCGCTGCGGCGCGTCCACTGGCCAGGTCCGCTGGCCGGGCTGGTCAAACGGGGCATCGTCCGCCAGGACCCGATTCTAGAAGCGCCCGACGTGCGTCCGAAGACAGTGCGCACCGTCCATCTGAACATCGCCCCAGAGCGGATCAAGGACATCGCCCCCCGGCTGGGCCGCGAATCGCGGCGGGCCAACGTGCTCGAAGTGCTGCTCACCTCGCGTCACCAGCGCATGGCCGTCAGCGCGGTGATGGCAGCGGTCGGCTGTGGCGAAGATCCGATCCGCACGCTGGTGGAGGCGAGCGACCTGCGCCAGAGGGCGCGCGAGACCTGGATTGAGCTGACCGTCGCCCCGGCGGAGATCGCCGCGCACCTGGAAGCCGGAGACTACGCCCGCGCCCACGCGCAGCGCCAGGTCTTGCAGCAGCTTCTTGAGGCGAACGGCCCCCTTCCCCTGAGCGCGCTGAATACTCGTGCTGTGGGCGTGCTGGAGAAAGCCGGGACAGTCCGCCGCTGGACAGACCCGGCGACAGTCGAACTCGTCCACCCGCCGGCGGCTGTGACAGCGCGCATCATCGAGCTACGTGGCGGCGCGCCGTACCTGGCCGTGTTGGAATACCTGGCCCAGGCCGGGGGCGCGGTCGCGCTGCGCGAGGTCACCACAGCGACCGGCACGACGCTCACCCATCTGCGCCGCCTGGCCGACGAAGACCTGGTCGCGCTGGGCGAGGCCGAGACCTGGCGCGATCCGGTGGGCGAGCAGGAGTTCCTGCCGACCGTCGCCCCGCCGCTCACCGCCGAACAGCGCCGCGTCTGGGAGACAGTCCAGGGGTACATGGACACCATCCACTGGGGCGACGCTTCGCCCACGCCGGAGACATCTGGCGTGTTCGTGCTGCACGGCGTGACCGGCTCCGGCAAGACGGAAATCTACCTGCGCGCCGTCGAGCGGGCGCTGGCCCAGGGCCGCCAGGCGATTGTGCTGGTGCCGGAGATCGCGCTGACGCCGCAGACCGTGCGCCGCTTTGCCTCGCGCTTTCCGGGCAGCGTGGCTGTGGTGCACAGCGGGCTGTCGGTCGGCGAACGCTATGACACCTGGCGACGCGCGCGGGCCGGTCAGGTTCACGTGGTAGTCGGCGCGCGCTCGGCCCTCTTCACGCCGCTGCCCGACGTGGGGCTGGTCATCCTCGATGAGGAGCACGACGACAGCTACAAGCAGTCACCACCGATTGCCCCGCCCTATTATCACGCCCGCGAGGCGGCCATCGCCCTCATGCGCATCACGCGGGGCACGGTGCTGCTGGGCAGCGCCACGCCGGACGTGGGCACGTTCTTCCGCGCCGAGCGCGGCGACTACCAGCTTCTGTCGCTGCCCGACCGTGTCATCGCCCACCGCGAGCGCATCGCCGAGCTAACCCGGCGGCTGAACGCTCCGCAGGCGCGCTACCACCCCACCGACGCCGCCGACGCCGTCTACGCCGACCTCCCAGCGGTGTACGTGGTGGACATGCGCCAGGAGTTGCGCGCCGGCAACCGCAGCATCTTCAGCCGGCTGCTGCATACCGCGCTGAGCGAAGTGCTGGCGCGCGCAGAGCAGGCCATCCTGTTCCTCAACCGGCGCGGCACGGCCACGTTCATCATGTGCCGCGACTGCGGCTACATCGCCATGTGCCCGCGCTGCAGCACGCCACTGACCTACCACGGCCCGCGCGAAGCCCTCATCTGCCACTACTGCGGCTATACCACCGGGCACATCACTGTCTGCCCAGCGTGCAACAGCAAGCGCATCCGGCACTTCGGCCAGGGCACAGAGCTGATCGAGGCGGCGGTGCGCGAAGAGTTCCCCCAGGCGCGGGTCATCCGTTGGGATGCCGACACGGTCGCCGACGCGGACGGGCACGACAAGATTCTGCGTGCCTTTGCCGCGCATCGCGCCGACATCCTGATCGGCACGCAGATGGTCGCCAAAGGGCTGGATTTGCCGCAGGTGACGCTGGTGGGCATCGTCTCCGCCGACACTGCGCTCGGCCTGCCCGACTACCGCTCCGGCGAGCGCACCTTCCAGCTTCTGACGCAGGTCGCCGGGCGGGCCGGGCGCGGCGCGTTGGGTGGGCGCGTTGTGCTGCAAAGCTACCTGCCGGAGCATTACGCCGTGCGCGCCGCCGCCCATCACGATTACCTGTCCTTCTACCGGCAGGAAATCGCCCACCGCCGCGACCAGCGGTTCCCCCCGTTCCGGCGGCTGGCGCGCCTCATCTTCCAGTACCCAACCGCCGACCGCGCCGAAACTGAGGCTCAGCGCGCCCGCCTGATCATCGAGCGGCGCATCACCGCCGGGCAGTTCACGGCGACCGAGATCATCGGCCCCACGCCGTGCTTCTTTGCCCGGCGCAATAACCTGTATCGTTGGCATCTGGTCATCCGCAGCGCCAACCCGGTGGGCGTGCTGGAGGGCCTGGATATCCCTGAGGAATGGATAGTTGACATAGACCCGGTGGACATGTTGTAGAAACTCATTGTCGGGCACATCCCGGCCAGCGGAGAAAAGCATGACACGGCCACACGAAGACACACAAGGCGGCCAGCCCTCGGAATGGGTCAGCCTGGGCGAGGCTGCGCAGATCATCGGCGTGCACCCGGCGACCATCCGCAATTGGGCCGAACAGGGCGAGCTACCATACCGGCGCACGCCGGGCGGTCACCGCCGCTTCCGCCGGGCAGACCTGGAACAGTGGCTGGCTTCGCACCGCATCACGCAGCCCATAGAAGCTCAGGTGCTCGTCCAGAGCGCCCTGGGCCGCGCGCGGATGGAGATGGGCGACCGTGAGGCGCTGGCCCGCCTGGGCTGGTTCGGGCGATTGACTCCTGACGCGCGCGAGGTCATGCGCCGTCAGGGGCTGCGCCTGATGGACGCCCTGATTGACCATCTAGCCAACCCCGCCGCCAGCAGCGGGCGCGAGACGGCGCACGACATCGGCCTGACCTATGGGCGGCTGCTCAAGAGCCAGGGCCTGTCGCTGTCGCAGGCGCTGGAAGGCTATTTCTACTTCGTAGACTTCCTCGTGGACTCCGTCGTGCAGCTTGCCGAGACGAGCACCGCCCGGCCACAGGCTACCTGGGGCGCGACGCTGCGCCAAGTCAACCTGTTCACGCGCGCTGTCTTGGTTAGCATGGTGCTCGTCTACGAGCGCGAGTGAGTTAGGCCCGCGCCCGGCGACAGCCTAGCGGCCAGGAACGGCGTCGCGGCGGGGATAGGGCCGGGTGCCGGCGCGCGTGAGCAGCACCGCGCCCAGCCCGATCGCGCCCAGGAGGGCAGTCGCCAGCAGCCCGATCCACGCCGTGAACCAAAAGACGCTCCACACGCGCAGCAGCAGCGACAGCGCAACGCCCCCTATCGCCGCCGCGACCATGCACGGCTGGCCTTCCAGCCCGGCGCGTCGCAGCAAGGCGACGCCGAACGGCCCAGCTAACGCCACCCACCCCAGGACCGACAGCGCCCCAATCACCAGCCAGGCAATGATCACCAGCGGCAGCAGCACCAGCGGCAGGATCAGCAGCAGCGAGACGCCGTAGACGACGGTCAGCCCAATCGCGGCGAGCATGGTCAGGATGCCCACACCCCCGGCGACTACCGGCGCGCGGTAGATCGACTCAGACATGCGCACCAGCGGGCGGGGCAGGATGGCTGTCAGCAGCGCGGACAGCGCCCCAAAGAACAACGAGCCGGTGATCACCGCACCCATGCGAAACAGGGTGCTGCCCCGCCAGCTTTCCCAGCCGGAATTGATCGCGTTGGCGACACTGGCCCGCCCGCCCTGGTTGCATTCCTCGCGCACCTGGCCGTCAATGCGGGCCACGTCGCTGCGTTCCAGGTTCTTGGCGCAGACTGTCAGATCGCCGGTGATGTGCGCCCCCTCGCCGACGGTCAGGCGGTCGGCAAGGGCGATCGCCTCGCCGCGCACCTCCCCGTTGAGCGTGACCTTTTCGCCCATCAGCGTGATGTCGCCGTCCACCACGCTGCCCGCCTCCAGCACAATAGTCCCCGCCAGGATCACCTGGTCGCCGGCGCGCTGCTCGCCCGCCCGCAGCGTGTACGACGAGGTGATCTTGAAACCGTCGAAGTCTTCTGCGCCACCCTGGCACCCCGTCACCACGAGCACCAGCAGTACCATCAGCGCCGGGAGCGCCAGCTTGCGGGTCGAGGGAAGTTCGAGAGGCATCAAGTCCTCGCTTCCGTGCATGGGCCGCGCCGCTAGAGCTTGGAGCGCCGGGCCTGCGCGCTCCGCCCGCCAACCAGCCGCCAGATCAGCCCCAGCCAGACGATGGTGACGGCGGCCACCCCCGCAAACACCGTGCCAATCAGCGCCGTCTCGCCGGTGAACGCCTGGGCCTGATTCACCAGGTCGGCCAGCAGGCCAGCCACAGCGCCCGCTGCCTCCAGGATCGTCTCCAGCACCGCGCCCAGCGCGCCCGGATCGGTCAGCACGCTGACGATGACGAACAGCATCGCCCACAGCACGGGCACGGTCAGCAGAGCCGCCGCAACCAGCCCCAGGGCCAGGCCAACGCTCATATGACGGCGGGCGAACTCCGGCACGCCCATCGCCATGATCGCCGCCATCACCCGGTCGGCGAACCCCCGCGACGGCGCGACGGGCGGGGTCTTGCGCAGCAGCTCATCCGTCTGGCGCAACCGTTCCCAGTTCGCCGCGCGCTGGTCGCCCTCGTCGAGGTGTGACTGCAGCAGGGCCAGTTCTTCGCCGGTCAGCTCGCCATCGAGCGCCCGGTGCATCTGCTGTTGGAGCGTCAGGTCATCGTGAGGCATCAGGAACCCTCCATCACGCGGTCGCGCGCGGAAGCTGGCTGTGCGTCCAGGTAGTCGGCCAATGCCTGCCGCGCGCGGAACAGACGGCTTTTGATGGCGCTTTCGGTCGTGTCAAGCATCTCGGCGATCTCGGCATAAGACAGGTCGTACCAGTAGCGCAGCACCACCGCCAGCCGGTAGTCAGGGCTGAGGTCGGCCAACATCTCCTGCACCAGCGCGTTACGCTCATTGGTCAGCGCCTCTTCCTCCGGGCCGGGAATGTCGCTGGTCAGCGCCGGGTGCGGAGGCAGCGGCTCTTCCAGCGACAGCCAGATCAGTCGCCGCCGGCGCAGCCGGTCAATGCAATGGTTCGATGTGATCGAGAGCAGCCAGGTCTTGAAAGACCGTTCCATATCATAGCGGTCGAGATTGGAGTAGGCGCGCATGAACGCTTCCTGCGCCGCATCCTCAGCTTCGCCGCGCTCGCTCAACATGCGATAGGCCAGGTTGAACACATCGCGCTCGTAACGCTGGACGAGTTCCCCAAAGGCTTGTGGATCGCCGGCAAGCGTTCGCTGCACCCATAGGGAATCGCTGTCTTGGCTCACAAGTTGTACCCTACCTGATCGAGCACCTGGCTCCCCTACTACCAATCATATACGCAAACGCCGCCCTGGTGTTGCAGAGAGTGTAGCTCGGAATCCTGCTGAAACAGCCCGGCAATCGCTTCAAAACTCGCCGCACGTCAGCCGGTTGACCTCACCCCCGCTCGGCGCTGCCGCGCCTCGCCGCCCCCTCTCCGCCGG
>DYGW01000348.1 GCA_020724485.1 Thermoflexus sp.
GAAGGGGTTGGGGAATGGGGGGCAATCCCAGCGCCCAAGTGCCCAGCCCTAACAAGTTGTTCGTGGACCCTTGCGCCCGCGCCCGCTAAACAACGCGGGCGAAGTGCGGTACACTTGGCCCCGTGAACGCGAACCCCTGACCACCCCAGGAGCCTGGACCCTATGCCCGTTTACATTCTGCTCAGCACCTTCACCGAGCAAGGTGTGTCGTGCGTCGTCGAGGACCCGTCGTGTCTGCGCCGCATCAGCATGGACATCGAGAAGCTCGGCGTCAAGGTGCTCGACCAGTACGCGACGCTCGGTCAGTTCGACTTCGTGCACGTCATCGAAGCGCCGGACAACGAGACAGTCGCCCGCGTCAGCATGGAGTTGATCGCGCGCGGGCACCTCAAGCCGCTCAGCCTGCCGACCATCTCGGTCAACGACTTCATCAGCCGCCTGAGCCTCGACCGGCGGCCTTAGCGTCCGGTCTGGCTCCCAGCACAGAAAAGAACAGGGCGTGCTCATCGCACGCCCCGCCATTTCTATCAGCCAAGACCAGGCGACGCTCAGTCGCGCCCGCCCCGTTCACTGCCACCACCGCGACCACCACCGTGACCGCCGCGATAACCGCCTCGGTCAGGGCCGCCGCGCCGGTCACGATCACCGCCGCCGCGTCCACCGCGATCACCGCCACGCCCGCCGCCGCGACCGCCCCGGTCGCCGCCTCGGCTACCGCCGCGCCCGCCGCCGATCTTGACATCTGCGGCGCGCGCCTCTTCCAGCGTCCAGCCTTCCAGTACCGCCTGACGGCTAAGGCGAATCTTGCCATCGCTATCCACATCGGTGATCATGACCATGATCTCGTCGCCCACTGCCACCTCGTCTTCGATGCGCTGCACGAAGTGATCAGCGATCTGGCTGACCGGCACCAGGCCGTCCTGGCCAGGCAGCACCTCGACGAACGCGCCGTAGGCTTCGACGCGCGTCACGCGCCCGGTGTAGATGCGGCCCAGCTCCGGCTCTTCGACCAGGGCCAGGATCATGTCGCGGGCGCGCTCGGCGCTCGGACCGTCCGGGCTGGCGATGAAGACGGTGCCGTCCTCGGCGATGTCAATCTTGGCATCGGTCTTTTCCTGAATGGCGCGCACTGTCTTCCCGCCTGGGCCGATGATCATGCCGATCTTGTCCACATTGACCTTGATCGTCAGGATGCGCGGCGCGTAGGCGCTTAGCTCCGTGCGCGGCGCGGGGATGACATCCAGCATCACGCCGAGAATCTGCATACGGGCTTCGCGCGCCTGGGTCAGCGCCTGGCGCATGATGGCCTCGCTGATGCCCGTGATCTTGATGTCCATTTGCAGGGCGGTGATGCCGCGCTCCGTCCCGGCCACCTTGAAGTCCATGTCACCCAGGTGATCTTCCATGCCCTGGATGTCCGTCAGCACGGCGTAGCGGTCGTCTTCTTTGATCAGGCCCATAGCGATGCCCGCCACCGGGCGAATCAGCGGGACGCCCGCCGCCATCAGCGCCAGGGTGCTGCCGCACACGCTGGCCATGCTCGTGCTGCCGTTGGACGACATGACTTCGCTGACCACGCGGATCGTGTAGGGGAACTGGTCTTCGGGCGGGATCATCGCCCGCAGTGCCGTCTCCGCCAGCGCGCCATGACCGATCTCGCGGCGCTTGGGGCCGCGCAGGAACCACGTCTCGCCGGTGCTGTAGGGCGGGAAGTTGTAGTGATGCATGAAGCGCTTGGTATCTT
>DYGW01000349.1 GCA_020724485.1 Thermoflexus sp.
GCCCGGCAGCATACATGGTGGCGTAGCAGCGGCCCAGGCTGTCCAGGAAGAACACGGGGATACCGCGCTCGGCGCACGCTTCGAGGGCGTCGGCGGAGATACTGACGCCCCGGCTCGTCACCAGCACCGTCTTGAGGTGCAACAGGGGAGCCTGTTGCAGCGTTTCGCCGCCCTGCGTGATCTGCAGGCGCTCGCTGTACTTGCCGATATGCGTGCCGAACGTGTCGGCGATCAGGTGCTCGACGATGGCCATGCCCCCTCACTCCTTGAACACTAGCGCCGGCTGTTCAGGTCGTACCAGCCGTTACCTTTCACGGCGTTTTTGCCGACATGCAGGCTGCTTCCCCATACCAGCCAGGGGCGGAACATTTCCAGGTCGCCTTCCACAACAGCCTCTCCGACGAACCCACTGACAGCATTGACGCTGTTGGCACGACGCGATCCGCTCTTAACCCTCACCCAGCGCGTGCGATGCTCAGCCAACCGGGCCTGCTGTGCAGCCTGCGTCAGGGACTGATAGCGCTCTTGCCACACCGCGCGCGGCGTGGGATCGGCAGTGTAGTGCTCTTCGAGCGCCTGGCAGCGCTCCAGCAGGCGGGCGATGAGCACGTCGAAATAGGGGCGATCGGCATGCCCGCCCTGATAGGTCAGCTCGGTGGGAGTCAGGAAGCGCAGATGGAGGCGGTCGGGGGGCAGGCGCTGTGCAGTCTGCTGCACCAGCGCGTCCGTCACTGGCTGGTCGGGCAACGCCACGATGCGCTGCCCCTGCAGCAGATCGCGCGTGGCCCCTGTCAGCGGATTCACCGCCTGGATGCGCTCGATGGAGAACTGCCCGCGCCCGTAGCCCAGGCCCAGTTCGCCCAGGCGATAGGACGCCTGGCAGAGGTAGGGGAATGAGTCCACCGCCTCGCCGAAGAGGTTGATCCCCACAACAAAGGTCTCGCCGCTATGAAACACGCACTCCTGGCCGGGGGAAGCCGGTAAGGGCGGGCGCACGGCGAAGGGGCGCGGGGGCGTGACCCCCCGCGCGCTCTCCGCTGTTTCCAGGGCGACCAGGCGGCACATCGGACAGTGCCGGGCGTGGTCGGGATCGCCCTGGATGGAGGGAGCGGCGCAGGCAAACTCGCGCAGCGCCGCCCACAACCCACCCCGAATCTGCGCCCCAGCCTGCGGCCCCAGGTGCACCAGTGTGTGCGCCCGGAGCGTGAACAGCAGGTGATGGACGGTCAGATTCATGGCGTCTCCCCGACAAGTTCATAGTGGCTGTAGCCGCGACTGCTGGCTACCAGCCGGTAGGGCAGAGCGACATGGCGCAGCACGCGGTGCTTGCCCAGGGTGATCTTCTCGCTGGAGTAGATGCTGGCCCTCGAGAAAGAGAGTCCCTCGCCCACATCGTCCAGTTGAGTCAGCACCGCGCCCAGGGCGAAGCCCTGCAACTGCCCATCCACGACGATGAAGTCCGGCGGCAACTCATCCACCATCTGCGGGACGTCCTGAATCTGGATGAAGCTGCCGCGCTTGCCCAGGTAGTTAACGTGCAGCAGCCAGCGGGCCAGGCGGTTGGCGTCGGCGTCGGCGCTCAGTTGCAGGGCGATGGCGAATGCCCCGTCCAGATAGGCGTATTCGCGGTAGTTGATCGTTTGCTGGAAGTAGCCGGCGTGCTTGCTGCCGGGTCGGGCTTCGCCGCGGCGCGGCTTGAGCACCTTGGTGAAGGTGTTGTTCACCACCACCGCCGGAGCCGG
>DYGW01000102.1 GCA_020724485.1 Thermoflexus sp.
CAATTCTTGAAGATGAGCGCGAGCGTGAAGGATTCTTCCAGATACTCCAGTTATGAGATTCGGCTAGCCCACAGGATCACTCATGCGCCTGCTCATCCTCGTCACCGGCGACTACGGCTGGCGACACGTCCAAAACCTGCGCCAGCATGCCCCGCCGGACTGGACGATCCTCACCTGGGAGACGCCCAAAATCCTGCCGCCGGTGGTGGACTACCCCGAAGACTACCTGCCCGATGCCCTGCCGCCCTGCAAGCTGATCCTCTCCCTGGCCGAGGTCAAGGGTGTCGCCGAGCTGATCCCCGACATCGCCCGTATGACCGGCGCGCGCGCCGTGATCGCCCCCATTGACAGCGTCGCCTGGCTGCCGGTAGGGTTGGCCCGCCAACTGCGCGAGTGGTTGGGGCGGATGGACGTCGCCTGCGTGACACCGATGCCTTTCTGCTCGCTGACCGAGACGCACTATAACGCCCTGCGCCTCAAGCAGCCCTACGACGACCCGCTCATCCGCGCCTTCGCCCGGCATTTCGGGCAGCCCGCCTTCCGCGCCGAGGTAGACGCGGAGACGCGGCAAATCACCGCCCTGGAAGTGACGCGCGACGCCTGCTGTGGCTGCGCGCGCCATGTGGCGCAGCAACTGGTCGGCACGCCGGTAGACGACGCAGTCGAGGCGGGCGGCTTGCATCACCATCATTACCCCTGCCAGGCGACGATGGGCATTGACCCCCAGTACGGCGACACGCTGCTGCATGTTTCGGGCAACATCATGAAGGACGCGCTCAAAGAAGCGCTGGCCGAACACCTGCGCGTGCGCTACATCCACCCGGCGGGCTACCGTGACGAGCCATGAGACTCGCGCGGTAAACAAAAAGACGCCCCGCTGAGGGCGTCTTTGTTCGTTGTATGCGCAACTGGCGGGTTGCTAGTCGCCCTGGCGCGCCCCTAGCTCGCGGTCGAGCATGAGCAACGCCACGCCGGAGTCACCGGCCAGTTTGAGTTGCTGCACGATGGCGTCTGCCGAGGCCTCTTCCTCGACCTGTTCGTCCACGAACCATTGCAGGAAGCTATTGGCGGCGTGATCGCGCTCTTCGATGGCCAGGTTGACCAGCCCGTGAATCAGGCCGGTGACCTTCTGCTCGTGCGCCAGGGCGTTCTCGAACACGGCCAGCGGCGATGCCCACTCCGTAGGCACGGCGGCCACCGGCTCCAGCCACACGCGCCCGCGCCGCTCGACGATGAAGTCGAAGAATTTCATGGCGTGGCCCAGTTCTTCTTTGGCCTGCACGCGCATCCAATGGGCAAAGCCCGTCAGGTTCTTATCCTCGAAGTAGGCCGCCATCGAGAGATAGATATAGGCGGAGTGCAGTTCGGCGTTGATCTGCTTGTTCAAGGCAGCTTGCATTTTCTCGCTTAGCATGGTCTGTGACCTCCTGGCACATATCCGTTCCAGATGAGTGCGCCGGAGATCGGCCTCCGGCGCGGCGTGGTGCTCATTCCCAGTTCTTCAGCAGCTTGGCCGTCTCTTCGGCATGACTTGTTTCGTCGCGCACCATGTCTTCAAGCTGCACCATCAGCCCCTTGTCGCCGAACTCTTCGGCCTGCTTGGCCCGCTCAGTATAGTCGCGGCCCGCCTGCAGCTCCGCTTCCAGGATCGCTTTCAGCATGTCGCGCGGGGTCGCCGCCGGCGGGACCGGGCGCGGCGTGGTGGTCGGCTCGCCGCCCAGGGCCGCGATCTTGTCGGCCAGGAACTGGGCGTGCAGCATCTCGTCGGCGATCTCGGTCTGCATGAACTGCACCAGTTGGGGCCGCCAGGGGCCGGTGACGCGGGCCGAGTACGTCAGGTATTGGATGATCGCCTGCAACTCGCCAGCCAGGTCTTCGTTCAACGCTTTGATCAACGCCTGCTTATCCATCAGCAATTCACCTCCATAGGCTCTTCCAGAAAAGGGGGGCCGAGCCGCGCGTGATGGGGGACGAAGCAGGCATGTCACAGACCGGCCCTCGCACACCAGCGGGCCGCAAAGGCGGTCGCCGATAGCTAAATTGTAAGGAATTACAGCAGCGAAAGCAAAGCAACCTGCGTTAGAATCGCGTCAATTCATCCGCGCAACCCGCGCCCGGCGTTGCGCGTATTGATCCATGAAGCACACCGGCGCGATTGGCGCAGCAGGAAGAGCGAACCCTATGAGCCAGCAGCCCAAAGAGTCCCGTGCCATCTCCGGCGACGCGGAGCCGATCCCTTCGGAAATCCGGCGACGCAGCCCCGGCAACGGCCCCCATCCCGTGCCGCTGCCCCGCGATGAACGCCCAGTGCCGCCGCTGAGCCTGCGCGCCCTGGTCGAGGAGCGCAACTGGACGGCGCTGGTCGGGCTGGGCTTGATTGGCGTTGGCCTGCTGATCTTCGTGCAGGATGTACTGCACCTGCACCTGCGCCTGTGGGCGCTGCTGCTACTCGGCGTGGGCGGCTGGCTGGCCGCCGACGGATGGAGCCGCTACGAGCGCGCCGGGCGCGTCTGGGGCGACACAGCGCGCAGCCGCGCTCTGTTCGGCGCGGTGACGGCGCTGGTCGGCTTCATCGGCCTGCTCAATCTCAACTGGTGGGGCCTGCTGCTGATCGCCTTCGGCGGCAAGCTCGGCCACGACACGTGGCGGCGCTACTCAGCCAGCGGGCGCGTCTGGACGGCTGGCCTGCGCCGCCGGGCCTTCCTCGCCCTCATCGTGGGCGGGATCGGCCTGCTGAGTTTCTTCAACCTGGGAAGCGCAGGGCCGCTGCTGCTCATTCTGATCGGCGCGGGCCTGTTCATCGAGCGCGCCAGCCGCCAACGGCGCTGAGCGTTGCGCTTCCACCCCCCTACCTGTGGGCGGATGCTCCTACCCTACCGGGCATCCGCCCCGTCTTCTGGTGGTCGGTTGTTGGTTCTTGGTCAGATCACCCCGCGTGACCTGCCCCCGCACCCTAGTGCAAGCACAGAGCACGCAGTTTGAATGCTTTGTTGATCGGCTTCTGTCATGTAATCACCAATAACCCCTCACCTACTATCGCCACTCGCCGACCATCCAGGCGAACTCGCGCAGCGTCGTCGTGCCGCGCACACGGACGCGCGGCAGCTCCAGCGGGCGTTCGCTGACGTGCAGCGTCCCGCCGTGCGTGGTGACTGCCACCACGATGCCCGCCGCACGCAGCACCGCGAACATGCCTGCGTCGTAGCGCCCGCCAGGGTAGCAGAAGAAGCGCGGGCGGACACCGATCTCCGCCGCGATGGTCTCCACGCTGCCCAACACCTGGTAGACGCGGCAGTCGTAGTCGCAATCGTCGGTCAGGTCGGGGTGCGAGCGGCTGTGACTCTCGATAGCCATGCCCGCCGCCGCCATTTCCCGCGCCTGATCCCAGGTCAAATAGCCCGCCTGCCCGTTGTCCAGCCACTCCGTCACCACGAAGAACGTGCCCACCATCCCGAACTCGCGCAGCAGCCGGAAAGCGTGGGCATAGGCGTCGGCGTAGCCATCGTCGAAGGTGAGGATCACCGGGCGCGGGGGCAGCGGCGCGCCGCTCGTCAGCGCGTCGTAGAGATCGCCGAGCGTCACCGTCGTGTAGCCGTTGGCGCGCAGCCAGGCCAACTGCGCGGCGAACTGCGCCGGCGTCACCAACAGGTCGAGCCGGTACTTGTCGGCCCCCGGCGGCGGCGTGCTCACGTAGTGGTACATCAGCACCGGTACGCGGATGCGGCGTCGCGTCGCGTCGAGGGACTCGCCCGCCCGCGCAGTGGACGACCAGGGCAGAGTGGCCAGCAGCCAGCCGACCAGCAGCAGCGCAAGTGTGAGACGGTGCAGGAATCGGCGCATAGCCGGACTCTAGCAACGGGCGCGGCGGGCGTCAACCAGAGAAGCTCACGCTGGGGGCGAGACTTGTTGAACCGCTGAGACGCAGAGAGCGCAGAGCAGAGATGAGAAAGAACTCCCTTGTTCTTCTCCGCGTCCTCTGTGCCTCTGCGGTGATGCTCTGCCACAGAAATCAAACGCTCCCTCAACCGGCGGCGCGCACCTCGGCCCGCTCCCAGGCCACGCGCAGCGACTCGCCGTCCCCCGCCCGCGCCCAGACGCCCCACGTCCCCTCCACGTCCACCAGCGTCGCGCCCAACCGCTCCCCGTTGACGCGCAGCCGGATCGCGCCGTCCGCTTCGCGGTGCAGCGTAATTGTGTTGGCGTCGCCAGGCGGACGCAGGCGCGGGTGAAAGAGCCAACGCCATTCCGAGCGCAGGGCAGGGCAGTCTTCAAGCGCGACTGCGGCGACGTGTTCTGGCAGGCAGCGGCGGATCGTCCAGTATCCCGCGGCGTTGATCGCGTAGACCACGCGCGACCCGCCCGGCTCGGCCAGCCACACGCCCCACGCCGCCAGCGGATCAGCGTCAGCGGGCAGCCGGGCGCGAACCGTCAGCGTGAAACCGGCGGGCGGCGCGGGCAGCAGCGCGGGCGCGGCAGCCCAGGCATCGCGCCCCGCTGCGAGCACCCCAACCGCCCAACCGAGCGCCTCATCCGCCCAGACAAGCGGCCCGGCGACCGGCGGATCGGTCGCTCCGCCAGCGATCAGCAGCGCCGCCGCCAGCGTCACGGCGGTGACCGCCCCGGCAGCAGCCAGCACGGCCCGCCACACCCAACGGGGCACCTGCTCTTCATGCGGTTCGGTAGTCATAGCGCCAGCATACCCGCCGCCCGCCCGGCGCACAAAAACGCCCCGACGGATTGCCGGGGCATGTGATCAGCAAGAGAGAAAACGGACTATTTCGACGCGGCCACTGCGCCCACGGCGGGCACCCAGGGGTAGTCATTGCTGCCCACCCAAATCTGGTACCAGGTCATGTCGCCGACTACTTCAGTGTCCAGCAGCGGGAATTCCTGCCCGGCCTTGACCTGCGTTCCCGCGATTGGCGTGTTCAGATCGGGTTGCGAGTAAACCGCCATGTCAGCGGTGATCTCCACGATCTCGCCCGTCTCCGGCATGACGACGGGTTCACCACAGGCGTAGCTGACCGAGTCCACTGTCAGACCAGCATTCGGGCCGCCAACGATCAGGTGATCGGCAAAAACTACCACCACCGTGCCCTCTGCCAGTTTCCCCCAGCTCAGAGTAGCCGTTAGGGTGTCTTCACGCCCAAAGGGGACGATGCCTGTTCCGTCCAGACCGGTGCCGTCCTCCAGTTCGGCCCAGATGATCGAGTCCTGATAGACCCCGTCTGCGCCCTCATAGTAGACCGTCACCTGCGCGCCTTCGCACGTCCCATACACGTTGATCAGCGTTGGTTTCGCCGATGCCGGGACGACCAGCACCAGCGCCGCCAGCAGCACGCTGATCACCACAGCTAACCTGAAGCCTCTAGTCATTGGATTTGCCTCCGTTATTAATGTGGGGACACCTCGTCTCAGTATAGCATGAACAAACGGATGGCACCACAGAATATGTGAAAGTCTCATGAATATTGCGTTGCGCCAACAGCAAACGCCCCGGTAGTTGCCGGGGCGTGCAGTGATGTCAGCAGCGGCGTGTTACTCCACCACGCCAACCGGCAGCGGCGTGCCGTTCCACACCGCGTCGTAGTTCGGCCCCATGGTGCCCACCGGCACCCAGACCAAGTTGCACACCCAGATGATCTTGTAGAACTCTCCGCTCTCGTCCACACCGAGCACCCAGGCCGTGTTGCCCGCCGCGATTTCCGTGTAGGGCTGCACCAACTGGTCCGGCTCCCAATACAGCGGCGCATTGGCTACGAACGCCCCCACTACTGCCGTGCTAGGGATATTCATCAGCACGTCACAGCCCGCCGGGGGCACGCTTGAGCATGACGTAGTCCAGTCCGCCGGTATTCCCGACAGCAACTGAGGAGCTACTAAAGGATACCGGACTCCCCACTCTACCGCCGGATAGCCATCCAACTTCGTGTCTTCGCTGAAGGAGTAGGTCAGCGTGCCGGGCAGCGGTGCGGTGTCCACTTCAACGCCGCCAACCTTCAGGTAGATCGTGGGCGAGGGGTATCCATTCAGACTCGGACCCTGAGGAGCCAGGGGCGGGAGCGGCTCAGCCGAAAGCTCAATCGTATCCCCGGCATAGAACACAGCGATTGGCGGCATCAGGGCAACCGCGTATTCCCCGTCAGCACCATCCACTACCGGGCACCCGTCGTATTCCTCTGGGATCTCCACCACACGCGCGGCGGCGGGCGAGTGCGCGATTGCACCGCCTGCCATGACAAAGACCACGATCAAAAACAGATAGAGCGGTTTCCTCATGCTAGTTACTCCTCCTATCAGGCAAACACGGTTCGCCAGACTGTGACAGGTCCAGTATACCACAATTCCCTAGTCGTACAGTCTGTCTTAATGCCCTTGTGGGTGGAATTCATAAGGATTTTATGCGCAGAAGACCATGATCTCATGCTGAGGCTCCCGGACGGTCACCCGCAGCCGCGCGCCTCGTGCCACTCGCTGGCTGAAACCTGGCGACCACACAGAGAAAAGCAGGGACGAGTGTGCACACTCGTCCCTGCTGGGTTGTCTGAGCGCCTTAGGGAGATTTCTTTGCGTCGCCGGGACTGTTTGGCGCGCGGCGCAGGGGGCCTTTGCGGCGTTCTACTGCGCCATTGGCAGCGGTTCGCCCGCCATCTCGGTCAACCGGTCAAAGCGCACCACCGCGCCCGACCCCGGCGCTCCCACACCATTGACCGCGACGTATGCGTTTCCATCGTCATCAAAGGAGATCCCCGTCGGGAACGGCAGCCCGCTCACCACCACTTCCGAGGCGCCGCCTTCCTTGAGGCGCAGCACCGCGCCGGAATTGGGAGTCGGACCTTCTTCGGTGAACAGGCCGAACTGCACCGCGTAGAGTTCGCCATCCGGCCCGCGTGTGAGATCGGTCAGGGTCGTCAAGCCAACGGCATAGTCGCTCACCGCGCCATCCGCGCTGACGCGCAGCACTTTGGCACTGCCAGGGACAAACGGCGCGCCGCTCAACAGCGAGACATACGCATTGCCGTCGGCATCAAAGGCTACGCCGGTCGGCACCGGGTCGGCTTCCATGGCTCCGTTACGAGCAGGATTCGGGAACACTCCCGGCAGCGCATCGAATACCGCCACGAGCACAATTTCGCCAGTGTCGGGATTGACGCGATACAGGTCATTGGCCCCGGCATCAGCAACCCACAGCCAGCCGTCGGTTCCGGCGGCCAGACCATAGGGATGGGTGTCAAGAATGACGCCTTCCGGATTATTGTCCTTCTCGAAGGCCCACGTATCCGCTACGGACCTGATCTGGCTGCCATCCACGCGCAAGATCACCGAGAAGTCAGCGGGAGGGTTCACCGCTGGATCGCCGAACCACCCACCGTGAGTGGCATACAGCGCCCCACCCAGCAACGCCAAGCGTGCGCCACCGAAGGTTTCCCCTTCCGGGTCCGCCAGCGACAGCAACGACACGACGTCGGTCTGCGTGCCATCGGGCGCCACCTTCACGATCCGGGCGGACATCCCCATGGTGCCTTCCACCATCCCACCCTCTTGCGACGGGATTTGAATCGCCTGGTCGCCGCCCATCCCGCTATCAATAACCCAGACATTGCCCTCCGGGTCAACCAGGACTCCCTGCGGGCCGTTGAACCCAGAGGCGACGATGGTCCCACCTGGAATCTCCGGCAGCGGCGGTTGCGCGGACGCGATACCGCTCAGACTTAGGACAATGAGAATAGCTACGACGAGTTTCAGTGTTCTCATTTCCGATCCTTTTTTCTTGGAAAATCATCCGCTAATAGAAGAATATATAACACCAAACTCGCCGGGTTGTCAATGGAGGTTTTGAAACTCATACCGGACAGGGTCTTCTCAAAGATGATCAAGGCCATTACAGAGCTCGCCAAAAGCAGCGCGTACCCCGGCGCGCGTGCCCGCCGAAATTCGCCCGAATCCCCCCCGCGCGCTATAATCTCCTTAACATAATCGCGGGGCGAGACGCCTGCCCCACAGCATCTCAACCGGGCCACCAGCAGCCCAGACGCGGACAGACGACCTCCCCCGGGCGACCCGCGCACTTTGGTCGCCCGGCTGATTCGCACGCGCGGCGTGCGTCCAGTGCGTGCCTGCGCTAGTCAGGACAAACCCCTATGGATTCGATGGACTTCGGGACGGTCAGACAGATCAAGATTGACCAGGAGATGCGCGAGTCGTACCTCGACTACGCCATGAGCGTGATCGTGGCCCGCGCTCTGCCAGACGCCCGCGACGGCCTCAAACCCGTGCACCGCCGCATCCTCTACGCCATGTACGACATGGGCATCCGCGCCAACTCGTCTCACAAGAAGTCCGCCCGCATCGTCGGCGAGGTGCTCGGCAAGTACCACCCGCACGGCGACTCGGCGGTCTACGACGCGATGGCGCGCATGGCCCAGAACTTCTCCATGCGCTACATGCTCGTGGACGGGCAGGGCAACTTCGGCAGCATTGACGGCGACAGCCCCGCCGCCATGCGCTACACCGAGGCGCGGCTGGCCTCCATCGCCGAGGAATTGATCGAAGACATCGGCATGAACACGGTGGACTTCATGCCCAACTTCGACGCCTCGCTCAACGAGCCGCAAGTGCTGCCCGCCAAGCTGCCCAACCTGCTGATCAACGGCACGAGCGGCATCGCCGTCGGCATGGCGACCAACATCCCGCCGCACAACCTGCGCGAGATCGCCGCAGCCATCACCTTCATGATTGACCGCATGATCGCTCACCCCGGCGAGCCGGACGAGGCCATCCCCGACATCACCGTAGACGAGCTGATGGAGTACGTGCAGGGGCCAGACTTCCCCACCGGCGCGCTGATCGTCGGCGGGGCAGAACTCAAAGAAGCCTACGCCACCGGCAAAGGGCGCATCGTCATGCGCGCCCGCGCCGAGATTCAAGAGATGCGCGGCGGCGAGCGTTACCGCATCGTCGTCACCGAGATCCCCTACCAGGTCAACAAGTCGTCCATCCTGGAGCGCATCGCCGCCCTGGTGCGCGACGGGCGGCTGGAGATGATCAGCGACCTGCGCGACGAATCCGACCGACGCGGCCTGGCCATCGTCATCGAATTGAAGAGGAACGCCCAGCCGCGCACCGTGCTCAACCGGCTGTTCAAATACACTCAACTGCAGAGCACCTTCGGCGTGCAGATGCTGGCCCTGGTAGATGGCGAGCCGCGCCTGCTCAGCCTGCGCCGCGCCCTGCAGATCTACATCGAGCACCGCCGGACGGTCATCCGCCACCGCAGCGAGTACGAGCTGGCTAAGGCGCGCGCCCGCGCTCACATCCTCGAAGGGCTACTGCGGGCACTGGCCCACATTGACGACATCATCCGCACCATTCGCCGGGCCGACGACACCGACATCGCCCGCGCCCAGTTGATGGAGCGTTTCGCGCTGACCGAGGCCCAGGCCAGCGCCATCCTCGACATGCAGCTTCGCCGCCTGGCCGCGCTCGAACGCCAGAAAATCGAAGACGAGTTCCGCCAGATTCGCGAGTACATCGCCTACCTGGAAGACCTGCTGCGCTCGCCGCGCAAGATTCTGGCCCTCATCCGCGACGACGTGAACGCGCTCGCCGAGAAGTACGGCGACGACCGCCGCACCGAACTGGCGCTCGACGTGATGACCGACTTCGTGGACAGCGACCTGATCCGCGACGAAGAAGTGCTGATCAGCCTGACCGAGCGCGGCTACATCAAGCGTGTGCCGGTCATCGCCTATCGCTCGCAGCGGCGCGGCGGCAAGGGCGTCACTGGCATGGCCACCCGCGAAGAAGACTCGGTCGAGCACCTCTACGCCGCCGGGTCGCTCGATCACGTGTTGTTCTTCACCGATCAAGGCAAGGTCTACTCGCAGCGCGCCTACATGATCCCCGAAGCCGGGCGCGGCGCGAAGGGCACGCTGATCAACGCCTTCCTCTCCCTCCAGCCGGAGGAATACGTCACGGCCATCGCCTCCGTGCCTTCCTTCGAGGACACAGCAGGCTACTTCGTGCTCTGCACGCGCCGGGGCCGCATCAAGCGCGTGCCGGTCAGCGCCTTCGCCGCCGTGCGCAGCAATGGCCTGATCGCCATGAGCCTGGACGAGGACGATTACCTTGGCTGGGTGCACCCCTCCTCTGGCAGGCAAGACCTGATCCTGGTCACGCGCAATGGCATGAGCATCCGCTTCAACGAGGGGGACGTGCGCGTGATGGGCCGCCCCGCCGCCGGTGTGAGCGCCATCCGCCTGCGCGGCGACGACGAAGTGGCCGGTATGGATATCATTGACGACCCCGGCAAAGCTCTGCTAGTCGTGACCGAGTACGGCTATGGCAAGCGCACCCCCCTGCACGAGTACGGCCAGCAGCGCCGCTACGGATTCGGCGTCCGCACGCTGCGCAATCTGCCAAAGACTGGGCGGATCATCGGCGCGCGCGTGGTCACGCCCGACGACAGCCTGACGCTGATCACCGCTGGCGGCATCGCCCTGCGCACCGAAGTCAACTCGATCAACCTCTACGGGCGGGCGACGAGCGGCGTCAAGCTGATCCACCTGCCCCACAACGATGTGCTGGTCGGCATGGCCCTGGTCAGCGGGGAGGAGGGGCCGCCCGGCGAAGGCTCCGCCGCGCACGACGCGGCGCTGGTCTCGCTCGCCGAGGACGAGTACGTGCTGCTCGACGAGGAGGAATTCGACGAGTACGACGACGCGCCCGAAGACGAATTGGGCGACGAGTTCGACGAGGACTAGCCGGGGCGGCTCTGCCCGTGCCTGGCGCACGTAGGACACAGACTTCGGAAGTCTGCGAGACTTCCGAAGTCTTGTTGACGCTCTTGCCGCACTCCGGTTTGGCCCCCACAATCCCCCTGGCAAAAGGCCCCGCAGTGCCGTACACTTGGGCCATGCTCACTGATACCATCTCGCTCGAAGGGGGACAGGGGGCGCTGCTGGCCTTCCTCCCGCAGCCCGACCCAGACACCATCGCCGCTGCTGCCGTCGCCCTGGCTAACACCGACGGCGGCGCGATCGTGATCGGCCTGGACGGGCAGGGCGTCTATCGCGGCCCGCTCGACGGGGCCGAGGTCGCCCGCGCCCTGCGCGCGGCAGCCGAATGCTGCACGCCGCCCATCCCGCTCGGCACGCCGGAGATCATCAGCACGCCGGGCGGCCCGGCGCTGGCGGTGCGCGTTCCGCGCGGGCGGCGGGTGCACGCCCTGAGCGATGGCAGCGTGCTGGCGCGCAGCGACTTTGGCAACCGCGCCCTCAGCGGCGACGAGATTCGCGGCCTGCTCAGCGCCCGCGCCAACGGCGACTTCGAGGCGGAGGCCGTGCCCGGAGCACGCATCGCCGATCTCGACCCGGCGCTGCTGGCCGCTTTCATGGTCGCGCGCGCCCGCCGCCTGGGGCGGCCCGTCGAGGACGTGCCGCTCGACGCGCTGGGCGCGATCACGCCCGATCACGGCGTGACCGTCGCCGGGTTGCTGCTTTTCGGGCACGACCCGGCGCGCTGGCTGCCGCAGGCCGGAGCGCAGCTCATCCGCTACCTCGGCCCCGCCGGTGACGCCCACGTTGCTTTCCAGCGATCATTCGCCGCGCCGCTGGCCCCCCTGCTCGACCAGTTGTGGGAAGCCATCCGCGAGCAGATGCGCGCGCCCGCTGGCGAGCCGGACGCCCTGGAATACCCCGCCGCTGCCGTGCGCGAAGTGCTGGCCAACGCCGTCTGCCACCGCGATTATCGCCTGCGCGAGCGCATCACCGTGCGCGTCTTCGCCGACTGTCTGGAAGTGACCAGCCCCGGCGGGCTGCCCGCCTTTCTGACGACGGCGCACCTGGTGGGAGGGCGCTACAGCCGCAATCCACGTCTGGCGGGCGCGCTGGCTCAGTGGAGACATACGCGCGGGATGGGCGGCGGCGTGCTGCGCATCCTCCACGCGATGGATCGCCAGGGGGCTCGCCCGCCGCTGATCGAGACGGGGCCGTACAGCGTCACCGTGCGCCTGTTCAACGAGTGCACGCCAGGAGCAGGAGCGTCCGCGCCGCCGCCCGAAGACGCGCTCAACGTGTGCCAACGGGCCGCCCTGGCCTACGTCCGCGCGCACGGCAGCATCACCTTCCACGAGCTGCGCGCGCTGCACCCCACCCTGCGCCCGGATTTGCTCCAGCGTGACCTGTCCGCGCTGGTGCAGGGCGGCTATTTGCGGCGCGTCGGCGGGCGCACGGGGGCGTACTACCTGCTGCCCTGACGCCTACGCGCCGTCGTACAGCGCGCGGATATGCGGCAGGGCATGGCACAGCGCCCGCTCGCGGTGCGTGACGAAGCCCACCTTCCGCTCTGCTGGCAGCAGGTGCATCTCGCCGAGCAGCATCCCCCACTCCGCCACGTAGAAGAGCGACTCGAAGGGAAAGCCCGCAATGCGCAGCGGGTCTGGCTGCTCCAGGATGACGCCGCGCAGCGTGCCGTCGAACAGGGCGATAGCGTCCGGCTCCGCCCCAACGGCCAGCGCCGTGCGAAACTGGGCGCCGCGCTGCGCCGGAGGCACGCCGCGCAGGCGCTCCAGGCAGTAGGCGATGATCGCCTCATCGCTCATGCGCGCCTCGCCCGTCCAACGGCGGACGCGGATGCCCGGCTCCCCGCCCAGCGCGTCAATCTCTACGCCCGTGTCGTCGGCCACGACCACGAAATCACCGGGCGGCAGCCGTTCCAGGTAGGCGCGCGCCTTAAGCGTCGCGTTCTCTTCCAGGGTCGCCCCCGGCTCCGGCACGTCCAGGGAAAGCCCGATCTCATCCGGCGCGACGAGGGGCAGCCCTGCCGTCGCCAGCAGGTGGCGGACTTCCATGATCTTGCCGGGATTGGTGGTGGCGTAGAGCACAGGGCGCATGGGCGTTGTCTCCGCTGGGGCCAACGGGGCCGGTTACGCGGCGAAGTGTACTGTGCGCGGCCCGCAGCGGCAAATGATCGCGCAGAAGGGAGGCGCGCAAAGAGTGTCGGAGACTCGCTTGAGGCTGCGCACAGCCTCAGCCCCGGCCTCGCTGTGCTCGGCTGGACACAGCCTAGACTTCCGAAGTTTCCGGAAACTTCGGAAGTCTGAGTTCGGGCCGAGCCGGGCGACGCCCCCACTGCCTGACGGGTTGCGCCCGGGGTCCACGAACAAGTCGTGAACGTGTTTGTCCCCCCCATCCCCGGCCCTTCC
>DYGW01000350.1:0-879 GCA_020724485.1 Thermoflexus sp.
GCTCTCCATCTGGAACAGCAAGGCGAGCACGGCAGCATCGCGTGCACCGACCACGGCAGGCCAGCGGATGCCCGGTGTGTGGCTGGGCAGCGCGTCCGTGAGCGTCGACCGCGGAGGGGCAGCTTTCATCGCTCCCGGCCTGCCTCATGCCAGGCCTTTTTTACGGGCGAGAGCAAGTATTCCGCCACGGTACGGTCGCCCAGCAGGATTTCCGCCGTGGTCTGCATGCCCACCGACAGCGGAAATTTCACGCCGTCCGCTTCCAGCGCGCTCGCATCGAGCGCGACCAGCGCCTTGTAGCGCAGCGGGCGTTGCCCGGCGCCTTGCAGACCCTTGTCGCGGGCCTCTTCTTCGCTCTGGGCGTCGGCGCTCACGTGTTCGACGGTACCTTGCCCCATGCCGTACTTCTGGAAGGGGTAAGGGGCGAACTTGAGCTTGACCGGCTGGCCCGGCCGCACAAAGCCGATGTCTTCGTTGGAGACCCAGACCTCGGCCTTGAGTTTCTCTTCGCGGGGCACGAGGCTCGCAAGCACAGTGCCAGGTTGCACCACGGTGCCAGAGGTGTGCGTGGCCAGATCCTTGATCACGCCGTCCTGCGGGGCCTTCAGTTCCAGCAGTGCGCGCCGGTGCTGCTGCTTTTGCAGCTCTTGGGTCAGCTTGTCGAGCTGCGCCTGCGCCTCATGGCGCTCGGCGTGCAACTGCCGCACATAGTCGGCCTCGATCTGCTTGAGCTTCTTCCGCGACTGGTCGATGCTGGCCTGGGCGGAGGCGATCAAATGCTTCTGCGTGGCCAGTTCCTGTTCCTTTTCGATGCGCTCGCGGCGTTTGTCCGAGCCCATCAAGCCACCGGCGAAGCCCTCCTTGACCAGGCGTTCGTAA
>DYGW01000350.1:889-1736 GCA_020724485.1 Thermoflexus sp.
GCGGGCGGCGGCCAGTTCCTGCTGCGCCTTGATGAGGCGGCTGCGTTCCTCGGCCAGCGCGGCGGCCAAGGCATCGCGGTTGGCCTGGTACTGGGCGGCGGCCTCGCGCACCAGCGTCGCCGGGGCCTGCACCTCTGGCTGGAAGGATTTATCGCCGAGCTCGGCGTCGATGCGGGCGAGCTGCAAGCGTCGGCGCGCGTGTTCGGCAGCAATGGCGGCAAGATCCGCCTCGGTGATCAGCGCATCCATGCGCATGAGCACCTGCCCGGCGCGCACCGTCTCGCCCTCGCGCACCAGGATTTCCTTGACGATGCCCGCTTCCGAGGGCTGCACGATCTTGAGGTAGCTCGCGGGCACGAGCTTGCCGTCGGCCACCGCCACGATATCCAGTCGCCCGACGAGCGCCCAGACGATGAGAAAGGCGACCAGCGCCAGGATGGCCCACAGCACGCGCCGTCCCTGTGGATTGGGCGCCGCCTGCTGCAAACGAATCAGCGGCGGATGAAAATCCAGATGATCGCTGTGAGCGTGTTGGACGAGGGACTTCAATGCAGGCATGCCGTGGGGCTCTCTTGTGGTTCTCGAGTCATCCGGGTACGGTCAGTGCTCCAGTCATCGAGAAACGCTCGCTCGATGAAGAACAGGCTGTGTTCGATGGCCTGGCGGGGCGAGAAACCGGCGTGGCGACGCCGGAATGCGCGGGCAGCCTGCCGATACGCTGGGTTGTCGAGCAGTTCCTGCAATGACGCGGTGACGCTGTCGGCATCGATCTTGCCACCGAGCAACTTGCCGGCACACAATGCCTCCACCCGATGAGCCAAAAGCGCCTGCTCGACATGGCGAGGTC
>DYGW01000103.1 GCA_020724485.1 Thermoflexus sp.
ATGGTCTCTAAAAGTCTCTCGTCCGTTTTTTGCCTCGCTTGTCGAGACATTATGTTATGCCGCTTGACTGTACAAAGTCGAGCTTAGAGCCATTATACCACGCCCCACCAAACCGCCCCCCGCCCCGCCGCACGACTTCGGGTACAATAGGGCCGTGCGTCTGCTGCTCACTCGAAGGGGTAACTCGCTCGCATGGACGACTCCACGCTGATCCTCAACCGCGTGCTGCCCATTCTGTTCCTGATCGGTCTCGGCCACTGGATTCGCCGCAGCCGCTTCGTCGCCGAGAGCACGATGGACGACCTGCGCAAGCTGGTCGTCACCCTGGCGCTGCCCTCGGTGCTGTTCATTTCCTTCCTGGAAATGAAGCTCCAGACGAAGTATGTGGTCATCTTCGTCCTGGTGTTCGCCATCAACGTGGCGCTGTTCATGCTGGGACGAGCGCTCAAGACGCGGCTGCGCGTCGAATACCTGTATTTCCCCTTCCTGATGACCGGCTTTGAATATGGGATGCTCGGCGTCAGCCTGTTCGGCAGCGCCTATGGCCTGGACAAGATTGGCTACATCGCCGTCATTGACCTGGGGCACGAGCTGTTCATCTGGTTCGTGTTCCTGGCCTTTCTGCTCATGCTCCACGACGGGCACCAGGACCCGCGCCAACTGGTGCGGGCGTTCCTCACCTCGCCGGTGATCATCGGCATCCTGGCCGGCATCGCCTTCAACGTGCTCGGCCTGCGCGAAGACCTTTACGAGCGCCCGGTGACGGGGGCGTTCATGGCCATGGTGCAGTTCCTGGGCGGCCTGACCATCCCCTTGATCCTGATCATCGTCGGCTACGGGATCAGGCTGGATCGCGCCGGAATCCGCGAGGCCGCGCCGGTGATCGGGATTCGCCTGGCAATTCTCATCCCGCTGGCGCTGCTGCTCAACCGGCTGGTGCTACGCGGCCTGCTCGACCTGGAAGCGCCGTTCGAGGCGGGGCTGTTCACGCTGCTGGTGCTGCCGCCGCCCTTCATCATCCCGCTCTACATGAAGGCGGGATTGCCCGACGAGCGGCGCTATGTCAACAACGTGCTGACGCTGTATACGGTAGTGTCCATCGTGTTGTTCACGATCTACTTCGTGCTCAGTCCGGAGCTGTGACCGCCGTGCCCCTCGACCCCAACGCCGTGCCCGGCCTGCTGCGTGCGCTGGACAGCGCCGATGTCTATGTGCGCATCACCGCCGCCGAAGCCCTGGGCAAGATCGGCAACCCGGTCGCCATCGCCCGGCTGGTCGCCACGCTCGACGACGCGCGGCCCGACGTGCGCCGCCGCGTCATCGGGGCGCTAATGCGCATTGGCACCGAACCGAAGGCGCGCGCTGCCGCTCAGGTGGTGCCGGGACTGGCGCGCGGCCTGGAGGACGCCGATCCGTCCGTGCGCTGGGCGGCGGAGGCAGCCCTGCGCCGCTTGAACATCTCCAGCGCGCGGGCGGCACTCGCCCGTTGGCGCGGAGTTGGGCTATGATCAGCGGGGCAGAGAGATCGTTGCCGGGCGAGTGACAAGGACGGCCTGCCGATGGCGCACGTATTCATCTCCTACATCCAGGAAAACAACCCGTTCGCTGACCGCCTGCGGGCCAGGTTGGTTGAGGCCGGCTTCGCCGTGTGGACGGGCGACGGGCTGCGCGCCGGCGACGAGTGGCGCGAGACGGTAGACCTCGCCCTACGCGAGGCGTTCGCCGTCGTCGTGATCATGTCGCGGGCGGCGAGCACCTCGCCGTTCATCGCCTACAAGTGGGCGTGCGGGCTGGGCCTGGGCGCGGACGTGATCCCGATTGTCATCGAGCCGGCCATGCTGCACCCGCGCCTGCGCGCGCTGGGCGTGCTCGATTTCACCGACGCGCGCCACGCGCCCTGGGACGAGCTGATCGGGCGGCTGCGCATCGGCCAGGCGACGCGCGCCTACTTCGCTGCGCCCGGCGCGCCCGCTGCGCTGGATGCCGAGGATCATGCTCTGATCACTGGCGAGCTGGCTGAGATTAGCGACCTCCTGCTGGCCCAGGAGGATGACGTCCGCCTGATCAGCCGCCTGCTGGCCGTGCTGGGGCGGCTGGGTGGCACGGCGGCGGTGCACGCGCTGCTGCGCGCCCTGCCCGACGAGCGTCCCGACGTGCGCTATGCCGCCGCTGACGCGCTCAAGGCGCTGGGCAAGGGCGTGCTGCCCGTGCTGCAAGCGGCACTCGGCGAAGAGGACGCGCGCCTGCGCGAAGGCGCGGCAATGGCCCTGGCGCGCAGCGCCCCCGATGCGCTAGCCGGGGCGGGTGAGGCGGCGATCCCGGCGCTGATCGGCGTGCTGCGCCGCGATGTCGGGGCGCAGCGCGAGGCGGCGGTCGCGGCGTTGGTGCGCATTGGTGGGGCGGCGGTGCCCGCCCTGGTGCGCGCCCTCGACGACGGCGACTGGGAGCAGCGCGCGCTGGCTATTAACGCGCTGGCGCGGCTGGGCGATCCGGCGGCGGTTCCGGCGCTGGTGGGTATGCTATCCGACGAGGACGACGATCTGCGCGCGCGGGCGGCGAGCGCCCTCGGCCAGATCGGTGACGTGGGCGCGCTGCCCGGCCTGATCCGCGCGCTAGGCGACCGCGACGGCGTGGTGCGCTGGTGGGCGGCGGAAGCTCTGGGCCGTACCGGTGACCCGGCGGCGGTTCCCGCGCTGTTGGACGCGCTGCGCGCGCCGCACGAGGACATGGGCACACGGCTGACGGTGGTGGGGGCGCTGGCCCGCCTGGGCGACGCGGCAGCGGTGCCCGGCCTGCTGGCACTGCTGCGCGACGAGTATCTGGTCTTGCGCGAGGCGGCGGCGCGCGCCCTGGGCCAGATTGGCGATCCGGCGGCGGTCGCCGGGCTGGAAGAAGCCCTCTACGACGAGCAGCAAACCGTGCGCGAGGCGGCGCTGGAGGCACTGGCCCGCCTGGATACGCCGCAGGCGCGTGAAGCTGTTGAGCAGTTCCAGCGCAGCGAGTCCGGCGATTGGCCGTTCATGGCGCTCGGCCAGGAACGGTGAGCAGGTTCGCGTAAGACCGGGCGCAAAAGACTCACAAGACAAGACTTCCGAAGTCTGCGAGACTTCGGAAGTCTGGCCGTGCGCAGGGCGCAGCAAGGAGCGCAGCGCCCCGCCGATTCCCTCTCCACCGTGACCCCATCTATCCCCCTTAAAGTTGAACCGTTAGCGCCGAAGACAAGCCTAGAACATTCGTGCTAAACTGCAAATGCTTTAGACGGGCAATCCCGGCACGGGTGTTGAGGAGGGCCGATGGCACAGCAGATACAGGCGGCGCCGGTCAGCACGGCGGTCAAGATGTTGAGCGAAGGCGGGCGCGTCGGTGGCTACCTGGTGGTGTGGGGTGACGACGCGCGCCGCGACCTGCAGGGCGAGTACTTCTCGCCAGAGACAGACTTGGGGCTGGACTGGTACCCGCGCCGCCCCGTCCTCTACCAGCACGGGCTGGACGGGGCGCTCGGCCCGGCGCTGATCGGGCAGATCGAGGCCATGCAGCCAGACTCAGTCGGGCTGTGGGTGGAGGCGCAGCTTGACCTGCACCGCCGCTGGGCGCGAGCCGTGCTCGATCTCGTCCGGCAGGGCGCGCTCGGCTGGAGCAGTGGCAGCCTGCCGCATCTGGTCGAGATCGAGGCGGACGGGCACATCCGGCGCTGGCCCATCGTCGAGGGCAGCCTGACGCCGACGCCCGCCGAGCCGCGCTACACCGACGCGGTGGCGGTCAAGGCGGCGTACCGGGCGCTGGGGCTGCCGGTGGGGCGGCTGGCTTTGGACGAGCAGCACAACCGAGAACAGGCGGACGATGACCAAGGAGGGAGCATGACGATCCACGAGCACGACAGCAGCGCCAACGGCGGCGCGATCAAGCGGCTGCCGGCGGCGCAGAGTACGGCCACGCCAACCGTCGAAGTACGCAGCAAGTATGCCGGTCTCGACGCGGTGGACATGGCCTTCATGCACACCTGGCTCAGCCGCAGCGGGCAGTGGACGCCCTCGGCGGCGTTCATGCGCGAGCTGGCCAGCAAGACCTACCGCGCCGTTGAGCGCGGCGAGCTAGATGCCGGGGCCGTGCGCGATCTGCCGGTCAAATCCGACGAGCTGATGCACACCGGTCTGAGCGGCTACGGGTCGGAATGGGTGCCGGATGTCTGGTCGAGCGAGCTGTGGCGCAAGGTGCGCGCCGAGAACGTGATCCTGCCGCTCTTCCGTACCTTCGAGATGCCCGCCAACCCCTACGAGTTGCCCATCTCCGGCACCGACCCGACGGTGTATTACGTGCCGGAGACGCAGGACGAGGACGATCTGACGCTGGGGGCGAGCAACCCCATCCCGGACAGTCAGATCGGCAGCGGCAAGGTCACGCTGAGCGCCAAGAAGCTGGCCCTGCGCGTGGGGTTCTCGGCGGAGCTGGTCGAGGACGCGGCGTTGCCGCTCATCCCGCTCTACCGCGAGCAGGCGCTGCGCGTGATGGCCGACGCCATTGATCACGTCCTGCTCAACGGCGATACCACGACCGGCGCGACGGGCAACATTAATAGCGACGACGCCGCGCCGGACGCTACGGCCAAGTACCTGGCCTTCGACGGGCTGCGCAAGCTGTCGCTGGTCACCACCACGGCCAACGCCCTGGACGCCAACGGCGCGCCGTCGGTGGCCTTGCTGCGCACGGCGCGCTTCCTCATGCCGTCGCGCTACGCCCTGCGCCCCAAGGACTGCGCCTGGATCGTGGACGGCAGCACTTACGCCAAGCTGCTCAGCGACACCAACCTGGCCACGGTGGACAAGTTCGGCCCGCACGCGACCGTGCTCACCGGCGAGATCGCCAAGGTGGACGGCGTGCCGGTGCTGGTCAGCGCGGAGATGCCGCTCACCCAGGCCGACGGCAAGGCCAACACCACCGGCAACACGAAGGGCCAGGCGGTGTGCGTCTACCGGCCCGGCTGGGTGGTCGGCTACCGGCGGCGCGTGGCGGCGACGATGGACTACCTGCCGTACTACGACGCCTACCAGATGGTGGCGACAGTGCGCCTGGCCTTTGCCCCCTTCGACGACTACGTGGCCAGCCTGCTCTACAACATCACCGTCTAGGCGGTGGTGGCGGTTCGCCGAAAAAGACTTCCGAAGTTTCCAAAACTTCGGAAGTCTGTCGGCTGGCCGGGCCGCGCACCGCGTCCCCAAGCGAGGCCGGCGGGGGTACGTAGGGACGTATGGCAATACGCCCCTACGTGCAGCACTCGCGGATCGCCTGCCTGTCCTACGGGGTGAGCGTGCCGATCCCCGAAAACCGAAGACCGATCACTGAGGACTTCTCACTGAGGATTGTTCACCAAAGTCTGTTCACTGAAGACCGATCACCGGGGACTGATCACCGGTGGAAGGAGATGATGATATGCAGCGAGCCGAGGATCAGCCGGTCGCTGTGCTGGAGCACGTAATCGCGGCGCGGGGCGAGACGCTGGCCGTTGACGTAAGTCCCGTTCAGCGTGTCGAGGTCGGTGATCAGCAGGCGCTCACTGTCGCGCCGCAGCAGGCAGTGGTGACGCGAGACGCCGTGCGGCAGCGCATTGAAGGGAGTCAGGTCGTAGAGGGTGCCGTCGGGGGTTTGCCCGCGCCCCAACAGCGTCGGCTGGCGGATGGGCAGCGACACGCACACGCCGGAAGGCAGGAATTGCAGCACGGCGCTGTCACGCAGGGTGAAACGGTCGGTGCGGCCATTCTTGGACGGGAAAGCCGCTGGCTCGCGGGTGAGTGGGCCGGTTTTGGGAAGCTGGGCGGTAGGCGGGACGAGCGGATAGCCACAGGACGCGCAGTAGTTGTCGCCGGGGAGGGTGGCCCGGTTGCACTGGGGGCAGTGCGATAGTCGCTGGCGTGCTGTTTCGGCAGGGTGTGTCATAGCCAGGTTCTCTGTGCTCCACCACACTGTACAGGTTGGCGATTCGCTTCATGCACCACCCCACCCTGATTATAGTCGGGCTTGGCGGCCAGGATAGGTTGTTCTGCATGAAAAATCCATGAAATAGCGCACCAGCGACCTGCTTACGGCGCGGGTGGCAGGTCAACAGCGCCGAAGAAGATCGCCAGGTGCAACGTTCCCAGGATCAGACGGTCACCGTGCACCAGCGTATAGGGCCGGTGCTGTTCGAGCCGGTGCTCGTTCAAGAGGGTGCCGTTGGTGCTGCCCAGGTCGCTGATGGTCAGCCCGCTCGCGCGGCGCTCGATCAGGCAGTGCTGCCGCGAGACTCCATGTCGCTGGGCGTCCAGGCTGTCCAGGGGGACCAGGGAGTAGTTCGACTGCAATTCGTTGGTCGCATCGCGGCCCAGGATCACCGCAGCGTTATGCGGCAGGGTGATACACATGCCCGATGGCAGGGCTTGCAGCAGCACCACGTGATGCGGGGTCAGCTCTTCGCTGGCCGAAGATGAGTGGGGGGGTATGGTCGGCAGGCGCTTGAGGGGTCGGGTGTGGCTCGCCTCGTCGGGGAGAAACGCCAGCGTGCAATTGGGGCAGGAATCTCTGTCGGCGCTGTACCGCGTACCACAGCGCGCGCAGGTCACCATCGCTATGTCAGACGCCATGATTGCTCCGAATCGGTCGCACAGGATACGCAGAGTCCATTGTAGTCAGGGCTGCAACTTAGGCAACTGGGGCATGGGCAGGGGGTGGGAGGGATCGCACAGGCACACTTGGAGGTACAGATGAGCAACATCTACGCAACACTCGACGGAGCGCGGCGCTACCTGGGGCTGGCTGCCGACCAGACCAGCGACGACGACCTGTTGCTCGTGCTGCTGGGCGCGGCGTCGCGGTTGATCGAGGGCTACGCCGGGCGGCGCTTCTACCCGCAGCGCGCGACGCGCCACTACACGGCGAGCGATCCGTTTCGCCTGCTACTCGGCGCCGACCTGCTGGCGCTGCACAGCCTGACCAACGGCGACGGGCGGGCCATCGCCCCGGACGCCGTTCACCTGGAGCCAGCGAACGAGTCCGTGAGTGCCTGCCTGCTGCTCGACCGGACGCGCGCCGCGTTCGTGCACGGCGGCGACCCGGTGGGGGCCATCGCCGTCGAAGGGACGTGGGGCTATCACCCCGCCTGGGCGGACGCCTGGCAGGACTCCGGCGACAGCGTGCAGGACGATCCGCTGGCCGCCGATGCTGTGGCGCTGACGGTGAGCGACGCGGACGGGGCGGGCTTCGCGGTGGGGCAGCTTTTGCGGGTCGGCGAGGAGTACCTGCACGTGCTGGCTGTGGACGCGCTGGCCGACACGCTGACCGTCGCGCGCGGGGCCAACGGCACGGCAGCGGCCATTCACGACCAGGGCGCGGCCATCGCCATCTACGCGCCGCCGGAGGACGTGCGCCAGGCCTGCCTGCGCGTGACTCACTGGCTGTACAAGCAGCCGGACGCCGGCTTCGTCCAGCGGGCGGGCGGGCTGCGCGGCGAGGTGATCGTCCCGCCGGCGCTGCCCGACGACGTGCGCCAGATTCTGGAGCCGCTCGTCCGCGTGCGCGTGGCGTGAAGGAGAGGAGGGACTCATGGGCGCGTTGAGCACGGCGCTGGCTAACCTGGCCGCGCTGACGGTGAGCGGGGCGACCTCGTTCGCGCTGGACGAGACGCCCGGCGCGCTGACACGGGTTCAGCTCCCCGCGCTGATCGTCGTGCCGGAGCTGGGCGGCGAGTCGCCGGGGCTGGAGCCGAGCGGGTTCAGCGCGGGCGACGGGCGGCTGGTCGTGGCGGTGGCCCATGTCTTGCTACTGGCTCCGGTGACGGGCGGGGCGGGGCCACGCGGGGCGCTGCCGGCGCTGGCGGCGGCGATTGACGCTTACCTCGAAGCGCTGGCCGCTGACCCCATGCTGGATGGGGCGCTGGCCGCCCCGCTGCGCTGCGCGGTGCGGGCCGGAGTCGTGTCCTTCGGCGGGGCGGACTATCACGGCGCGGTCTTCACCCACACCTGGACGCTATATGTGGGCGGGGAATGATCAGTTGTCAGTGATCGGTGGTCATGGTTGGCATGTGGAGTCGCCGTCAACTGAAAACTGAAAACCGACCACTGATGACCGACCACTGAAAACCAATAACTAATCACCAACAACCAATAACCACCCACCGAAAGGAGAGTGCATGGCCGTAACCTTCACCGTCGAAGTGGACTGGTCGGTGGACGGCACGTGGACCGACGAGACGGCGCGCGTCCGGCGGGTGCGCGCGCGGGCCGGGTTCGCGCAAGCGCGGGCGCCCGTCGCCGCGCCGGGCACCTGCGAACTGACGCTCGATAACCGCGACCGCCGCTTCTCGCCTGGCAACTCTGCGTCGCCGTTGGCGGGAGAACTGTTGCCGGGGCGGACGGTGCGCGTCCGCGCGAGCGAAGACGGCGACTCGTGGACGCTCTTTCGCGGGACGATCGCGCGCATCGCGCCGGAGGCCGGGGCGTGGCCCGGCGCGGTGACGATCACCTGCGCCGACGGCATCGCCCGGCTGGCGCGCGCCCGCGTCGCCGTCGCGCACGCGGACGAGATGCCGGTTGACGAAGCGGTGAGCGACCTGGTGAGCGCCGTCTACACGCCGCCCGCGCTGAGTGTGGCCGATAACGGCGACTCCCTGGCCCACTACGGGCGGACATGGGAACCGGAGCAAACTACCACCCTCGACGCGCTGGCGGACATCTGCCGGGCGGTGTACGGGCGCTTCTGGGTGGCGCGCGACGGGACGGCCACCTACTGGTCGCGCCGCCAGCAGCAAGACCCGTCAGTGAGCGCGGCGCTGGTCATCGGGACGGGGGC
This sequence comes from Thermoflexus sp., assembly GCA_020724485.1. Taxonomy (GTDB): domain Bacteria; phylum Chloroflexota; class Anaerolineae; order Aggregatilineales; family Aggregatilineaceae; genus UBA2029. Next base: position 8,818 of record DYGW01000103.1, read on the forward strand.
GAGCGCGGCCCCGCTCGACGCGCTGGACGTGGCTCTCGACGCCGAGGGCGTGATCAACCACGCCCAGGTGACCATCTACCCGGTCGAGACGGTGGGCAGCCTCCAGGTGCTGTGGACGGCGCGCACTGTGCTGCGCGTCGCGCCGGGGCAGACGCGCACCATCTACGCGCCATTCCACGACGAGAACGGGGCGCGCGTTGGCGCGCTGGACGTGGTCGTGCCGGTCGCGGCGATGGACTACGCGGTCAACGACCGGCCCGACGGCTCCGGTTACGACTACACCAACAGCCCGCACTTCGTGCTGAGCGCCGAGATCGAGGCGACGCGCGCTGCGATCACGCTGACCAACACGGCCATCGGCCCGCTCTATGTCACGCGGTTGCAGGTGCGCGGCAAACCCATCCGCACCCACGATCCCATCACCCTGGTGGCCAGCGACGCGAACAGTCAGGCCCGCTACGAACGGCGGGCAGCGGCGCTCGACCTGCCCATGCAGCCCGATCCGGTCTTCGGGCAGGCATACGCCGAGTACCTGGTCGGGCGCTACAAGACGCCCGCCCTGGCGGCGGCGCGGCTGCGCGTCCGCGACCGGGCGCGGATCGGTGGGGCGAGCATCTTCGGCGTGGGGCTGATGGACAAGGTCATCGTCTCCGACGCGGCGTCGGGGCTGAGCGCGGCGGCGCACTGGGTCTATGCGGTCGAGTACGAGGTGGCGACGGGCGGCTTCAGCGCGACGCTGTACCTGGAGCGCGCCGACGAGCGCTGCTATGCCCTGCTGGATCGCGCCGGATATGCCGAACTGGGGAGCACAACGAGGTTGGGGCTATGAGCTGGACGACACCCAAAACCTGGCAAGTGGACGAGCTGCTGACGGCAGCGAACCTCAACACACACCTGCGCGACAACCTGAACGCGCTCAAGGCCCCGCCGTCGCAGGCCATCACCCGCGACAACGGGGCCGCCTACAGCACGACCTCGACCGACTTCGTGGCCGTAGACAGCACCAATCTCAAGGCGACGCTCACCACCAACGGCGGCGATGTGCTGGTCTGGTTCTGGGGGGTCTTTCACGCCGACCAGGTCGGGCGGCGCGTCGGGCTGGACATTCGCGTGGATGGGGAAGGGCGTGTGGGGGCCGACTATGCTGGCGGGCTGCTGAATCACCGCCTGGGCACGACCATCGGCGAAGCCGTCAACCTGGGGCCGCTGGTCATCTCTGGGCTGAGCGCGGGCGAGCACACGTTCGAGCTGCTGTGGAAGGCCAACGGAGGCACGGTCACGCTGCACGCCGATTCGGGCGATCTGGACGATGTCAACGAGGTACCAGCAGTGCTGGTCGCGCGGGAGGTAAGCTGATTCGGATTGCGGATTGCGAATTGACAAATCCGCAATCCGCAATCCTGTTGAAGGAGGTGAGCTAATGGCGGGCATGATCGATCTGGTGTTCGAGCGGGAGGCGGTGAACCTGGCCCTGCTACACCAGGAACTTGCGGCGGCGTTCGGCGCGAAGCTGGTCGGGCTGAGCGGCAACGGGCGCGGCGTGCGCGTGCACCTGCTGGACTCGACCACACCCGACGAGCGCACGATGGCGGGGCAGATCGTCGCCGGGCACGACGCGGGGAAGCTGACCGCCGATCAGCAGGCCGAGCACGAGCGGGGGGCGGTGCTGGATGCGCTGCGCAAGCCCTGGGCGCAGTGGTCGCCCACCGACAAGGACGCGCTGCTGTGCCTGCTGGCGGGCGAGTTGGGCCTGGCCGTTTCGTAATTGCGGATTGCGGATTGCGAATTGCGAAATCCGCAATTTGCCATCCGAAATCGCCCGGCGTATACGGCACAGAAGGAGGAGACGAGTGGACACGTGGATCGCGGGCGAGATGCTCGACGTGTGGCGGCTGCTGGGCGCGCTGCTCGGCACGCTGGCGCTGATCGCGGCCTCGCTGTGGGCGGGGGCGCGGGTCACGGAGCAGGCGCGGGCACTGTGGCGGGCGCTGCGCGGGCACCGTGCCGAGGTGATCGCGGCGGTGGATGAGCCGGCAGACCCGCTGATCGTCCAGCTTGCGCGGCTGACGGCGGTGCCGCCGGGGGTGTGGGCGGCGTTCCTGCCCGCGTTTCTGGCGGCGCTGGCGGCGGGGCTGGATCGCGCGCTGGGAGAGAACAGCGAGACCGCGCGGTGAGGCGATAGGGCGAGGGAATCGTAGGGGCGTTGTGACAAGACTTCCGAAGTATTGGAAACTTCGGAAGTCTCATTCTTGCTCTGGCCGCGCACCCTACTGGTCTTCCAGGCCAGCCATTGCTCGCCCGGCAGCCAGCAACGCCTTGACCATCTCTGCGTCGCGGGCCTCGGCGTAGACGCGCAGCACCGGCTCGGTGCCGCTGGGCCGGATCAGCAACCAGCTATCGTCGGCCAGCACGAACTTGATCCCGTCGAAGGTCAGCACCTCGCGCACGGTTTCGCCGGCCATGCTGCCCGGCGCGGCGGCCTGCAGCCGCTCGACCATTTCGCGCTTGGGCACGGGCTTCTTCAGGACGAAGTCAGTGCGGTCGTAGCAGGTCGGGCCGAACTCGCGCTGCAAGTCCGCCACGATCTCCTTGAGCGGCGCTTTGGCGTCAGCCACGATCTCCAGCAACAGCAACCCCATGAGAATCCCGTCGCCTTCGGGGATGTGCCCTTTGATGCTGATTCCACCGGACTCCTCGCCGCCGATCAGCACGTTGCCGTTGAGTATGTGATCGGCGATGTGGTTAAAGCCAACGGGCGTCTCGTGCACGGTCAGACCATAGCGGACTGCGATGCGGTTGATCATCATGGTCGTGCTCACCGTCTTGACCACGTCGCCCGTCCAACCGCGTTTGCCGGCCAGGTAGCGCAGGGCCAGCGACATGATCGTGTGCGGATCAATGAAGGTGCCGTCGCCGTCCATCGCGCCCACGCGGTCGGCGTCGCCGTCGGTGGCGATGCCCACGTCGGCGTGCAGGTTGTTGATCGTCGCGGCCATCATGTCCAGGTACTTGCGGATCGGCTCCGGGTGGATGCCGCCAAAGCCCGGGTTCATCTCGCCGCGAATCTCGTGCACCTTGCAGCGCGTGCGCGAGAGGATGGCGCGGATCGCTGTGCGTCCGGAGCCGTACATCGGGTCAGCGACGATGGACAGCTCGCCCTGCGAGATTTTGTCAATGTCCACCAGCGTTTCTAGGTGCTCGTAATAGGTGTTGGTGGGGTTGAAGCGGCGGATCAGCCCCTCGTCAATGGCGCGGTCGTAGTCCATCAGGTTAGGGCCGCGCCCTTCGCGCTGCGCCAGTTCCAGGAAGCGCTCGACTTCGGCGCACTGTTCCGGCAGGGCTGAGCCGCCGTAAGCCGCCTTAAGCTTGAAGCCGCTGTAGCGCGGCGGGTTGTGCGAGGCGGTGATCACCACGCCGGCGGTTGCCTTCTTGTGCAGGATGTTGTAGCTGATGGCCGGGGTAGGGGCGTCGGTGCGCGCCAGCCAGGTGATGATCCCGTTGGCGGCCAGCACCCGCGCCGTCTCGATGGCGAAGCGGTCAGAGAGGAAGCGCGTATCGAAGCCGACCACGACTTCCGGCGTTGACTTGTCGCCGTTGGCGGCCATTTCCTGGCTCACGTAGTCGGCGACGGCCTGCGCCACTCGGCGCAAATTGCCGAAGGTGAACGTGTCGGCGATCACAGCGCGCCAGCCGTCAGTGCCAAAAGCGATGCTCATAGGCGTGTTCCTCGTGTCTTGGTAGGGTGATGGTGTGCGCGTTCATGGGGTTTTGTCTGCTGCGGACTGTAGCGCACGGTGACAGATGGCGCAACTTCTGCGGGGTCCACGAGCAAGTCGTGAACGTGTTTGTCCCCCCCCATCCCCGGCCCTTCCCCCACCAGGGGGGAAGGGAGCAAAGCGGCGGGCCGGCTCCCCT
>DYGW01000104.1 GCA_020724485.1 Thermoflexus sp.
CTAACGCCCTTCCTGGGCGACCGCCGTCGCCAGACTCTCGGCGAATGGCGGGCGCAGGACGCCAACCTCGGTGATCAGGCCAGACAGGTAGCGGTGCGGCGTCACGTCGAAGGCCGGGTTGCGCGCCCGGTAATGGGCCGGAACCAGCTCGCAGCCATAGGGCGCGCGCACTTCGGCCAGGTCGCGCTCCTCAATCGGCACATCGTCGCCGCTAGGCATATTCAGGTCTACCGTTGAGATCGGGAAGACGGAGTAGCACGGGATGCCGTTCTCGCGGGCCAGCACAGCGATCTGGTACGAGCCGACCTTGTTGACCACGTCGCCGTTGGCCGCCACCCGATCCGCACCGAACAGGACGACGCTCACCTCGCCGCGCCGCATGAAGTAGCCCGCTGCCGTGTCGGGCAGGATGTCGTAGGGGATGCCAAGCTGCTCGCATTCCCACGCGCTGAGCCGCGCGCCCTGCAAGCGCGGGCGCGTCTCGTCGAGCAGCACGTGAATGCGCTTGCCCTGCTCGTGGGCCATGCGTATCACGCCCAGGGCCGTCCCGTAATCCACCGTCGCCAGCATCCCGGTGTTGCAGTGGTGCAGCACCGTGTCGCCGTCCTTGAGCAGCACCGCCCCGTGCGCAGCAAGGCGTTTGTTAGTCGCCACATCGTCGTCGGCCATGCGCTGCGCCTCGGCCAGCAGCGCCGCGCGAACGACCTCGGCGCTGTCAAGGCGCGCGTCCCGCGCCGTCTCCAGCATGTGATCCACCGCCCAGGCCAGGTTGACTGCCGTCGGGCGGGCGTCCTTAAGGGCGCACGCCGCCGCTTCGAGATCTCCGTGCAGGGCGGGCAGCGTCGCCGCCGGCGACTGCCGCGCCGCCAGCGCCATGGCGAACGCCGCCGCCACGCCAATCGCCGGCGCGCCGCGCACGACCATCGCCGTGATCGCCTCGGCGACTGCGCGGTAATCGTCATATTCGACGCGAGCGAACTCCCAGGGGATCAGGCGCTGGTCAATCATGCGCACGCGGCCCGCGTCCGTCCATTCGACTGTTCGCATCAGTGCTCCTTCCAACCCACAGTGCCAGACGCGCCCAAGTCTAGTCGCTCAAGCGGTGCACGTCAACCGCGTTTCTGCCGCGCATCACAGCCGCTTGCGCTTGCGCTCGTCGCGCTCTTGCTGCGCCTTGCGCAGAATCTCCCCCACGTCCAACGGTGACGGGTCAACCGACGGCCCCGCCTGGGCAGCGGGCGCGCTGGGAGGTGTGGGCACGGCGTCGCGCGGCAGCGACTTGCCCAACTGCTGGGCGCGCCGCTCCATCTCCGCCGCCAACGCCCCGCTCTGTTCCATTTCCCAATAGGTGATGCTCCAATACAGCGCCTTGCCACAACGCTGCGCCGTCTCGCGCACGTGCGCCGATTCGTCGCCGAGGAACGCCGCAGCCAGGTGCGGCAGAGCGCGCGGGTTGTTGAGCTGAGCCAGCTCCAGCGCAGCCTGCGCGCGCTGCTCAGGCGAGGAACTCTCGCGCAGTCGCCGCACCCAGACTTCGATGGCCGCATCGGAGGGCTTGGTCGCCGGCGCGCGCGTGCCACCGCCAACCGGTCTCGCGTCCATCGCGGACGAGGGGGAACTCGTGCCACTCAGCATCGTCCCGGCCATCGCCAGCGCGCCCAGCGACGCCCCGCCGAGCACCGCGCCGCCCAGCCCTGCCGCCAGCGCCGTACCCGCCCGGCGCACGTTCTGCCGCTCCTTCATGTCCAGCAGGTCGCGGTCAAACTGATCCTGGAGCTTGCGCAGCAATTCGGCCTCGGCTGCGTCGGGCGTGTTCTCAATGGCGCGGTTGACGCCGAAATGCTGGCAAACCGCGTCAATCGTCGTGTAGCCGGCCTGCTGCGCCTGGAATAAGCGGCTGCCCGCCCAAGCCATTGCGCGGCGCACCGTTTCGTCCGACTCCGCCGGGTAGAGCGCGCGCAGCCGGTCTAGCGCGCGCGTCTCTTCCACCATGCCCAGCACGCGCACCACATCCAGACGCACCGACGCGCTGGGGTGGCTCAGCCCGGCCATCAGTGTTTCCTCAATCATCGGTCGCCCTCACTTTCCGGCTCCACGCCGCCGGCTACAGCCCCCGTGCACTGCCGTATCAGACACGCACTCGGTCGCCCTCTACTATACGACGGATCGGCCCGCCTGACCAAGCATGTGTCACATGGCGTGGGGGTGCGTTCCATTTGTCACTAAATTCCTGATAGCAATCACGGTAAACTGACAATTGTCACAATTGGCGCACCAGCCACTGCCATAGGCCGGGGCGTAGGCCGGCCTACAGAAAACGGGAGGAGCACCGCATGGATGCGCTGGACTTAGCCAGGCTTCAATTCGCTGTTACGACTGTCTATCATTTCTTCTTTGTGCCGCTGACGCTCGGCTTGTCCATCCTGGTCGCCATCATGCAGACGCTGTGGTATCGCACCAACAACCCCGTCTACAAGCAGATGGCCAAGTTCTGGGGCAAGCTATTCATCATCAACTTCGCCCTGGGCGTCGTCACCGGCCTCGTGCAAGAATTCCAGTTCGGCATGAACTGGTCGGAATACTCGCGCTTCATGGGCGACATTTTCGGCGCGCCGCTGGCTATTGAGGCCCTGCTCGCTTTCTACCTGGAATCCACCTTCATCGGCGTGTGGGTCTTCGGCTGGGATCGCCTGCCGAAAGGGGTGCATCTGGCTTCGATCTGGCTGGTGGCCCTGGGATCGAACATCTCCGCGCTGTGGATTCTCATCGCCAACTCCTTCATGCAGCAGCCGGTCGGCTACCGTGAAGTAGTCGGCGCGGACGGCGTGTTGGCCAAAGTGGAAATGGACAACTTCCTGGACGTGGTGACCAACCCCAACGTCCTGGTGCAGTTCCCGCACGTGCTCGCCGCTGGCGTGGCGACCGCCGCTTTCTTCGTGCTGGGCATCAGCGCCTGGCACCTGTTGCGCCAAACCAACGACCGCGATTTCTTCGCTCGCTCGGCGCGCATCGCCACCGTCTATGGGCTGGTCGGTATCGTGCTGGTGATCATAGTCGGGCACTCGCAGGCCCAGCACATGGTCGAGACGCAACCGATGAAGATGGCCGCCGCCGAAGGGCTGTTCGAAAGCGAAGACCCGGCGTCGTTCTCCCTGCTGACCATCGGCGACTGGGAACAGCGCGAGGAGGTCTTCTCGATCCGCATCCCCAAGCTGCTCAGCCTGCTCTCCTACAACCGGCTCGAAGGCGAAGTGCAGGGGATCAACAACCTGCAAGACCAGTACGCGGCGCAGTACGCCGACCGTTATGGAGAAGACGCTGACTACCGCCCGCCCGTCGCCGTCATCTACTGGTCTTTCCGCGCGATGGTCGGCGCTGGCTCCCTGATGCTGTTGCTGGCTGTGGTCGGCCTGTATCTCGTCCTGCGCGACGAGCTGACCAGGGTGCCGCGCTTCCTCAAGCTGCTGCCCTTCGCCATCGCCCTGCCCTACATCGCCAACACAGCGGGCTGGATCATGACCGAGATGGGTCGCCAGCCCTGGATCGTCTTCGGGCTGCAGCGCACCGAAGAGGCCGTATCGCCCAACGTCAGCACCGCGATGGTCGCCTTCTCGCTGGTGGCATTCTCGGTCGTGTACGGTGTGCTGATGGTGGCCGACGCCTACCTACTGGCTAAGTTCGCCCGGCGCGGTCCGCGTGACGACGAGAGCGACGCGCCCGGTGAGTCTGTCTCCGCCCTGGCAGCGGCCAAGTAAAGGGGAGATTCAACGATGGAACTGCAAGACCTGTGGTTTGGGCTGATTGCGATTCTGTTCATCGGCTTCTTCTTCCTGGAAGGCTTCGATTACGGCGTGGGGATGCTGCTGCCCTTCCTGGGCAAGAACGACCGCGAGCGCCGCGTGATCATCAACACCATCGGCCCGGTATGGGACGCCAACGAAGTGTGGATGATCACCGCCGGCGGCGCGATCTTCGCCGCCTTCCCGCAGTGGTACGCCACCATGTTCAGCGGGTTCTACCTGGCGCTGGTCTTCATTTTGCTGGCGCTCATCGTGCGCGGGGTGGCTTTCGAGTTCCGCAGCAAAGACGAGAATCCCAGGTGGCGCGCCACCTGGGACTGGGCGATCTTCTTCGGCAGCGCCCTGCCCGCCCTGCTGTGGGGCGTGGCCTTCGGCAACCTGGTCAAGGGCACGCCGATCAACGCCGAGATGACCTTCACCGGCAACCTGCTCGATCTGCTCAGCCCCTACACGCTGATCGCCGGTGCCGCCGGGTTTGTGGTCTTCCTGCTGCAAGGCGCGATCTTCCTCAGCCTGAAGACCGACGGCGTGATCCGCCGCCGGGCTGAGGCGCTCGCGCCCACGCTGTGGATAGTCGTGGTCGCCGTCGCCGCTGTGCTGGCTATCGCCAACTACGCCTACATCAACATCTTCGACAAAATCGGCGTCAACCCCGGCGTGATGCCGGTTGCGTCGTCGGCGGCGTTGCTGGCGGTGGGCTACTACCTGCGCCAGAAGCAGTTCGGCTGGGCTTTCGCCCTCACCGGTGTGACCATCCTGCTCTCGGTAGCCACGTTCTTCTGGTTCCTCTACCCGAACGTGATGGTCTCCAGCACGAACGAAGCGTTCAACCTGACGGTGAACAACGCCGCCGCCAGCCAGAAGACGCTGGAGGTCATGACGGTCGTGGCGCTCGTCTTCGTGCCGATTGTGCTGATCTACCAGGGCTGGAGCTACTGGGTCTTCCGCAAGCGGCTGACCGCCGACTCCTCGCTGGAATATTGAGCTAAGGCAGGCGCAACGCCCCTCCCCCTGGCCCCCTCCCCGGCAGAGCCAGGGAGGGGGAAAGCGCCACATCCGGCGGGCAAAGTCCCCCCCTCTAGCTCGGCTGGAGAGGGGGATTGAGGGGGTGAGGCGTGTGCGGGGCGCAGCCGAGTAGCGCCCTATGCGGGCAGCCGCAGGATTGAGCGCAGTTCGTCGAACGAGGCGATGGTGAAATCGGGCGGGCAGGCGGGGTCTGGCTCGCCGCGAAACAGACACGTGCTGATCCCCGCGCGCTTGCCAGCCACGATGTCGAGCGTCCGGTCGCCGACGGCCAGCACGCGCGGGCGCGGCAGGTCGTGGCGCGCGATCAGCGCGTTGAATCCAGCGGGGTCGGGTTTGCAGGCGTAGCCGTCCTCCGCCGTCAGGCACTCGGCGAACAGTCCCTCGACCAGGTACCAGTCCAGCAGACGCAGAACAGACTCCCGCGAGCGGTGCGTGAAGATGAGATTCTGCCCCCCAGCCTTGAGGAATCGCTCGCACAGGCAGATCGCCCCGTCGAACGGCGGCTGGTCGCGCTCCGTCACCTGGCGCTGGTAATAGGCAACACGCGCTTCAAAGAGCGGATCAAGGCTATAGCGTGCAGTGATCGCCTCGATGCACGCCGCCACTGTGTCACTGAGCAGGCGGGCCAGTTCCGAGCGTGGAACCGTGACCTGGAACTCGCCCAGCGCCTGCTCAATCGAGGCGATCAGCGGCGGATAGGTGTCGAACAGTGTGCCGTCCAGGTCCCAGATGATATGATCAAAGCGCATCACGAGTCTCCATGCCATCTCAAGGCTGGGACAAGCTAGTGACTCCATTGTAGCGCAGAAACCGGCCCGCGTGCTGAGAGCCTATTGAATTATAGGGAACGCTTAATGACACTATTGAGTCGCCGCGCCAGGACTGACCATGAACCTTGATCGGCGTCTGCTGCGCGAGATGGACAGCGCGCGCGGCCCGCTGATCGCCACCATCGGACTGGGCGCGCTGGCCGGGCTGCTGCTCGTCGCCCAGGCCTACGGGCTGAGCCGGGCCATCAGCCGCGTCTTCATGAGCGGTCAAGACCTTGCCGGTGTCGCGCCCCTCCTGGCGGCGCTGGCCATCATTGCTGTAGGGCGGGCACTCGCCCTGGGCGGCAGCGAGTTGGCCGCGCACGCCCTGGCCAACCGCGTCAAGCGGGCGTTGCGCGAGCGTCTGCTGGCGCACCTGGCTGCGCTTGGCCCCGCCTACGCGCGCGGCGAGCGCAGCGGCGAGCTGGCCAACACCGCCGTCGAGGGCATCGAAGCCCTGCACGCCTACCTGGGCGAGTACATCCCGCAGCTTGTCCTGGCCGCGCTCGTCCCGCTGACCATGCTCACCGTCGTCTTCCCGCTCGACCTGCTCTCCGGCATCGTGCTGCTGCTCACCGCACCAATGATCCCCTTGCTGATGATCCTGATCGGCAAGGCGGCCAACCGCCAGTCGCGCCGTCAATGGACGCAACTCAGCCGCATGAGCGCCCACTTCCTCGACGCGCTGCAAGGGCTGCCCACGCTCAAGATATTCGGGCAGAGCCGCGCTCAGATCGCGGTCATCGCCGCCATCAGCGACCGCTTCCGCGACGCCACGATGAGCGTCCTGCGCATCGCCTTTCTCTCGGCGCTGGTGCTGGAGATGCTGGCTACGATCAGCACAGCGATCATCGCCGTCGAGATCGGGCTGCGCCTGCTCTACGCGCGCATGGACTTTGCCGACGCGCTGTTCATCCTCATCCTCGCGCCGGAATACTACCTGCCGCTGCGGATGCTCGGCACGCGCTTCCACGCGGGCGTGGCCGGGGTGACCGCCGCCGGGCGAATCTTCGCCGTGTTGGAGACGCCGGTGCCCGGCTGTGCGCCAGTCTCGCTCGCACCCGCCCCCGCGACCGTGCTCACTGCCCCTTTCGACATCCGCTTCGAGGACGTGCGCGTCGTCTACAGCGAAGGCGAGCGCCCCGCCCTGGATGGGATCAGCCTGCATCTGCCCCCCGGTCAGACAATCGGGCTGGTGGGGCCGAGCGGCGCGGGCAAGAGCACGCTCGCCGGCCTGCTGTTGCGCTTCGTCATGCCAACCGCCGGGCGCATCACCGCCAACGGGGGCGACCTGTGCGCCGCGCCCGCCGAGGTCTGGCGGGCGCACGTCGCCTGGGTGCCGCAGCGTCCCACCCTGTTCGACGCAACCATCGCTGACAACATCCGCCTGGGCCACCCCGATGCCTCCGACGTAGAGGTTGTGCGCGCGGCGCAGGGGGCGGGCGCGGAGGCGTTCATCGCCGCGCTGCCGGACGGCTACGAGACGCGCATCGGCGAGCGCGGCGCGCGTCTCAGCGGCGGGCAGGCGCAGCGCATCGCCCTGGCCCGCGCCTTCCTCAAGGACGCGCCGGTGATCGTGCTCGACGAAGCGACCGCCAACCTCGACCCGGAGACGGAAGCCGCCCTGCTGGAGGCCATGCGCGCCCTGCTGCGGGGCCGCACCGCCCTGGTCATCGCCCACCGGCTGCGCACCGTGCGCGAGGCCGATCAGATCGTCGTGCTGGCCGGCGGGCGTATCGTCCAGACGGGCACGCACGCTTCGCTACGGGAGCAGCCGGGGCTGTATCGCCGCCTGCTCGCCGCGCTGGGGGACGGAGTATGAGCCGCCGCCCGCTGCTTCGCCTGCTGCGCCTGGCCGCGCCGTTCCGCTGGTGGATGCTGCTCGCCGCGCTGCTCGGCGTGGCGACCATCGGCAGCAGCATCGCGCTGATGGCGACGGCGGCCTGGGTCATCTCCCGCGCGGCGCTGCACCCCCCGATCGGCGTCTTGAGCGTGGCCGTCGTCGGCGTGCGCTTCTTCGGCATCGCGCGCGGTGTGTTCCGCTACCTGGAACGCATCGTCGCCCACCAGACAACCTTCTGCTTGCTGGCGCGGCTGCGCGTCTGGTTCTTCGCCCACCTGGAACCGCTGGCTCCCGCCCGCCTGCAAGAGCACCGCTCCGGCGACCTGTTGGCGCGCATCGTCGCCGACATCGACACGCTGGAGAACATCTACCTGCGCGTGATCGCGCCGCCGGCGGTCGCCGCCCTGGTCGCGGCGGGCATGGCCGTCTTCATGGCCGCTTATGACCTCCGCCTGGCCCTCGCCCTGGTGAGCCTCCTAATCGCAGCCGGCGCGCTGATTCCACTGGCGCTGCGCGGCCTGGCCCGCCAGCCGGGCCGCGAGCTTGTCGCGGCGCGTGGCGCGCTCGTCGCCGCCGTGATTGACGGCGTGCAGGGCATGGCCGACCTGGCCGCCTTCAACGCCCAGGAGCGCCACCTGGCAAGCGTGCGCCAGCTCAGCCGGGCGCTCGCCCACCACCAATGGCGGCTGGCCGCCCTCGGTGCAGTGCAGACGGCCCTGCTCAGCCTAGTGACCAGCTTGGCGGCGCTCGTGGTGCTGGTCCTGGCCATCCCGCTCGTGCGCGGCGGCCAGCTTGACGGCGTGCTGCTGGCCGTGCTCGTGCTGGCGGCACTGGCCAGCTTCGAAGCCGTGCAACCGCTGCCCGCCGCGCTGCAACACCTGGATAGTAGCCTGGCTGCTGCCCGCCGCCTGTTCGAACTGGTGGACGCACCGCCCGCCGTCCGCGACCCGGCGCAGCCGCTGCCCATGCCCACTAAGTTCTCCGGCAACAGCATTTCAGACCCCCTGCTGCATGTCGAGGGGCTGCGCTTCCGCTACGCCCCCGGCGATCCCCCCGCCCTGGACGGGGTCTCCTTCGCGCTGCCAGCGGGCGCGATAGTAGCCGTCGTCGGTCCCAGCGGGGCGGGCAAGTCCACGCTCGTCGGGCTGCTGCTGCGCTTCTGGGACTACGACAAAGGAGCGATCCGCCTGGCCGGACACGATCTGCGCCGCTACGCCCAGGACGACGTGCGCCGGCTGCTGAGTGTCGTCAGCCAGCAGACGCATCTCTTCAGCGGCACGCTGCTCGACAATCTGCGCGTCGCCCGGCCTGACGCGGCGCCGGACGAAGCCTTCGCCGCCCTGCGCGCCGCCCACCTCGACCGCTTCGTCGCCGCCCTGCCGGACGGCCTGGATACGTGGATCGGCGAGCAGGGCTTGCGCCTGAGCGGAGGCGAGCGCCAGCGTCTGGCCATCGCCCGCGCTGTGCTCAAGGACGCGCCGATCCTGCTGCTCGACGAGCCGACGGCCAACCTCGACCCGGTGACTGAGCGCGCCGTGCTGGAAACCGTCTTCAGCGCCCTGGCCGGTCGTACCACGTTGCTGATCACCCACCGCCTGGCCGGGCTGGAGCGCGCCAGCGCGATTCTCGTCCTGGAAAAGGGACGTATCGCCGAGCGCGGAACGCACACGGAGCTACTCCAGCATGGTAGCGCGTACCGCCGCCTGTGGGCACGCCAGCAGGCCGAGCAGGCGCTGATCGCTGATACAACTTCTACGCCCCTTTAACGGTTTTCTAGCATAGGTACTGTACAGTGAAAGTATCCAGAGAGTAATACAAGGAGGTCGAACAATGGTACGTGTGACACGCTGGGACCCACTGCGCGATATGATCACCTTGCGCCAGGCCGTTGACCGGATGCTTGACGAAACCTTTGCGCGCGGCACAGAGACGCGCGGCACCGGTGCCTGGCTCCTACCAATGGACGCTTACATCACCGACGAGGCCATCGTCATCCGCGCTGACGTGCCGGGCATCAAGCCGGAGGAGATTGAGATCACGCTGGAAGGCGACACGCTGGCTATTCGCGGCGAGATCCGGCGCGAAGAGAACAGCCAGCGTAAGTACGTCCTGCTGGAACGTCCGACCGGCAAGTTCGAGCGCACGCTCAACATCAACACGCCGATCGATCACGAGAGTGTGGAAGCCAGCTTCAAGGACGGCGTGCTGACGCTCACCCTGCCCAAGGCGGAGACGGTTAAGCCCCGCCAGATCACCGTCAAGAGCGGCTGACAGTCACTGATCCGCCCGATACGCCCGCTGATTGACCTCACCCCCGCCCGGCGCTAACGCGCCTCACCAAGCGCAGCGAGGCTGGGGGTGAGGTCGTAGGGGTGTTTGCTATGCCCCTACGGGGGCGCACAGAGCAGCGCCCCCCGCTGCCTGACAGCAAGTTTGCCCCGCTGTCCCTCCAGGCTCATCTCCTGTACAATTGACCGTGATCCACCCGCTGCCCAGACCGGAGGTTGACCATGCGACGCATCCTCTCCCTGCCGCTTGCCCTGACCGCGCTGGCGCTCAGCCTCGCGGCGTGTGGAGGGGACGCAGACACCCCAGCCCCGTCGCATACGCCGCCGCCCTCCCCGCCCCCGGCAGAGACGGCCCAGCCCAGCCCCCCACCTGCTGCCCAGCCTGTGACGGAGTCTGCCCCCGCGCCGGACGAGACGGCGCGGCTGCGCATCGTCAATGCCAGCCGCGATCTGCCGCGCGTCTCCGTGTACCTGGACGATCTCCCCATCGCCGCTGCCCTGCGCCCCGGCGACTACCAGCAATCGCCGCAGAAAGTGCCCGCCGGCGACCACGCGCTGCGCGTCGTGCCCACTGGCGACGAGTCCGCGCCCGCCTTGCTGGAAGCGCCAGTCAGCCTGCCCGCCAGAACGGTGCAGGTGATCGTCCTGACCGGGCGTGCCGGTGATTTCCGGCTGATCGTCGCCAGCGAGGACACCTCACCGCTCCCGGCAACGGCGGCGCGTCTGCGCGTCGTTCACGCCCTCCCCGACACCGGGACGCTAAGCGTGCAGGACGCGCAGCGCACGATCATCAGCGGGCTGACCTTCGGCGAGGTCAGCGACGCCGTAACCCTGGCCGAGAAAGGGCACGATCTCACGCTGCTGGCCGCTGACGCTCCCCTCGCCGAGTTCAGCTTCTACGGCATGGCCCGCTACGCCTATACTGTCATCCTGTTCCCACACCCGGACGCAGACACAGAGCCGGGCGGCGTCGCCCGCGTCGAGCTGCGCAGCCGCGTCGAGGATGAGGCGCAAGTCCGCCTGATGCACGCCTCGCCCGATCTACCGCCCGTTGACGTGTACCTGGACGAGGTCTCCCTCGCGGCGAACCTGGCCTATCGCACGGCCAGCGCGTGGACGACTCAGCGCGCCGCTACCTACCAGCTTCGCCTGCTGCCCGCCGGGGAGCCGGACGCCACGCCCATTCTCATCAAGCAGATCGCCCTGCGCGCCGACGAGACAGCGAGCCTGGTGTTGCTCGGCACACAAGACCGCCTGCGCATCGCCGCCATTGCCGAAGACCTGAGTCCCACGCCGGTCAACGCGGCGCGGCTAATCTTCGTCAATGCGGCCCCTGACACGGTCAGCGTCCGGGTGAGCACCTACAGCGGCGAGATTCCCGGTCTGCGCCCGGTGCCGTTCGGCGCGGCGAGCCGCCCGCTGGCTTACCACGCCGGGATAGCCGCCTTCGTCGTCGAGACGGGCAGCGCCGACTCCCCGCGCGAGATTGACCTGCTGCCAGAGCGCGAGTGGCGGGCCGGCACGGTCTACGCCGTGATCATCACCGATACGCCCAATGCGCCGCCGGTCGTGCTGGAGACGGAGACCGGCGTCGGCGACACGATTCTGGCCGCCGAGGGCGTGGTACCGCTGGACAGCGCCCCGCCCAGTGCCAGCGGGTGGGGGCCGGGCGCGCGAGTCTTCGCCGTCCGCCTGGTCAACGCACTGGCCGATGAAACGCCCGTTGATTTCGTGGCCGACGGCGCGCTGCTTTTCGAATCAGTTATTCCCGGCACCGCCACTGCCTATCACGATCTCGGCGCGCCGCCAGATCGCCTGGAAATCCGCCAGGCTGCGAACGGCGCTGCGCTGTTTAACGAGGCGATGAGCCTGCCCCCCGCGCCGGAGGGGACGTACCTCACCCTCTATGTCTACCGCGAGCGCGACGCCGTGCGCCTGCAGGCCGCGCCCGACCGTGCGCTCACCGTCCCGGACGGCTACGCGCTGCTGCGCGTGTTCCACGCCGCGCCGGACGCGCCCGCCCTGCGCGTGGTGCGCGCCCCTGCTCCCACGCCATCGCCCACGCCGCCAGCGTCGCCGGACGCGCCGACTGCCACATCGCCTCCCCCTGAATACGTCCCGCCAGCCAGTGAGGAGGAGGAAGCAGCCGCGCGCGCCCCGGACATCCTGCTCGACAGCACCGATTTCGGCATGACGGTAGACCCGGTGCTCGTCCCCGCTGGCAGCGCCGATCTGCGCATCGTCGAGCGCGTCAGCGTGCAGGAGGTCGGGGCGCTGGCCGTCACGCTCGCGCCGCGCACCGCCTACGAGCTGATCCTGCTGCCGGACGGGAGTGGGCAGGGCGTGCGCGCAGTGCTTGTCGCCCACCGCCGCTGAGTGCACGCCATTTCGGGGCGCTTGCCCCACCTCCGTCCCGTGCTATAATCGCCGCTCTCAGGCGACGGCGCGCGGCAGGGGCCAGCGCGTCCATCACGCTATTGGAGCGCTCCCGTGCGAGCATTCATCACTGGCGCTGGCGGCTTCGCTGGCGGGTATCTGGTCGAGCATCTGCTGACCCTGCCAGACGTGCGCATCACTGCCGCCGTGTACCAACCGCCGGGGCAGAATCCGCGCCTCGACGGTCGCCCGGTCGAGCAGCGCCAGCTTGACCTGTGCGACGCTCCCGCCGTGCACGCAGCCATCGCCGAGGCCCACCCTGAGCTGGTCTTTCACCTGGCTGCGCTGGCCGATGTCGGGCAGTCTTTCAAAGACCCCTGGGGCACGCTGGCCAACAACGCCCACGCGCAGATCAACGTCTTGGAAGCGTGCCGCCAGGTCGCGCCGGCGGCGCGCGTCCTCGTCGTCAGCTCGGCGGAAATCTACGGTGCGACGGGCGGGACAGACGCCCCGCTCGACGAGTGCGTCCCCTTCGCCCCGGCCAA
>DYGW01000105.1 GCA_020724485.1 Thermoflexus sp.
ATGGGGGGCAATCCCAGCGCCCAAGTGCCCAGCCCTAACAGGTCGTTCGTGGACCTGTTGGGAAGGAGGTCCACACTCAGACTTCGGAAGTCTAGCGGAGTCTCGCCTTACCGTCGGGCTGACGACTGCCCGCTACATCATCACCTTGCCGCCGTCCACGTTGATCGCCTGCCCGGTGAGGTATGCCGCCGCGTCGCTGCACAGGAACAGCACCACCCCGGCCACGTCGTCCGGCTGGCCAAGCCGCCCCTGCGGGATGTCCGCCAGCCACTTCTGCATCTGCGCCGCGTTGCCACGCAGCGCGGCGGTCATCTCCGTGACGATGACGCCGGGGCAGACCGCGTTGACGCGAATGCCATAGGCGGCGAACTCGCGCGCGCACTCTTTGGTGAAGCCGATCAGCCCAGCCTTGCTGGCGACGTAGCTGGCCCGGTTGGGCAGCGGGATGTTGTGCCCGGCGATAGAAGCGACGTTGACGATCACGCCGCCCCCCGCTGCGCGCATGATCCGCCCCGCCGCCTGGCTGGTGTAAAACGCCGCGCTCAGGTTGACGGCCAGCGCCCGCTGCCAGTCGTCGAGCGACATCTCCAGGATGGGCGCGTGTGGCTCGATCCCGGCGTTATTGACCAGGATGTGCAGCCCGCCCAGGCCGGCGGCGACCTCCGCGACCATGCCCTGGGCGGCCTGGGGATCGCTCACGTCCGCCGGGTAAGGGCGGGCGGGCGCGCCGAGGGCGCGCGCCGTCCGCTCAGCACTGGCCGTGTCAATGTCATTGATCGCCACCGCCGCGCCCGCCCCGGCCAGCGCCCCAGCAATCGCCCGGCCAATGCCGCGCCCAGCCCCAGTCACCAGGGCGACCTTCCCCGCGAGATCAACCGCGAGCGTCATAAGAGTCTCTTCCTGAAGCGATCAGCCATCAGCCAGAACGATTCACCGACCGCCCACAACCAACAACCAATGGACTTACTCCGCCGCCAGGCTGAACGCGCATTCCCCGGCGGCAACGGCGCACGTAGCCAGCGGCGCGGTCGCGTCCGCCCGGCGCACAGTGAAGACCGCGCCGGGATCGTCGGCCAGCCAGAAATAGCGGCTGGGGACGCCGGTACGGAACCAGCCGAGCAGCCGCTCGCAGCCAGCGGAGTCGGGTGAGGCGCGCGTGCCGTCGCCGGTCACAAGCTGGAAGCACCCGCCCGCCGGCATCTGCGCGGGCAAGGCAAGCGCATCGGGACGGTTCCACTGCTGCGCCTCGAAGCGCCGCACCGTCCCGTCGGGCAGCAACTGCTCGAAGACCAGCCCACTGATGTCCTGCTCCTCGCCGGAGACGTTGACCAGCCACACCTGGTCGCCATCGTAAAGCAGCCAGACATCCGGCGGGAGCGGCGTGGGCGTGGCGGTCGGCGACGGCACGGACGTGGCCGATGGCGTGGGGGTCGGCGGGGCCGAAGGCGAAGGCGCGGGCGGGGCCGCCTCCAGCATGACCCCACACTCCCCCACAGCGACGGCGCACACAGTCAGCGGCGCGTCCGCCCCAGCCAGGCGCACGGTGAAGACCGCGTCCGGTGACGCCCCATCCCAGAAGTAACGCTGCTCGCCCTCCAGCCGGACATAACCGAGGAACTCCGGACACAGCGCGCGATCAGGCTGGGTCTGCGTGGCCGTCTTGGTCACGACCTGGTAGCAGCCACCGTCGCGCATGGAGCCGGGCGGGTCGGCCATGCCTTCGCGGTCCCAGGTGGACGCGCGGAACAGCCGCGCCGGGCCGTCGGCGGGAATCTGCTCGAAGACCAGCCCGCTGACATCCAGCGCCCCGCCGGACACATTGACCAGCAGCAGCGCGTCGCGCTCGTAAACCAGGCGCAGCGCGGGCGGCGGGCCGGGCGGCGCTTCCGGCGCTGCCGCTTCCACCGGCGGTGCAGTGGGCGACGCGGTTGGCGTGGCGGACGGCGCTGCGGTGGGCGTCGCCGATGGCGCTTCGGTGAAGGTAGCGGTAGCGGACGGCGGCGGCGTGTCAGTTGGCGACGCGGTCGGCGACGCGGTCGGTGATTCAGTTGGCGCACCGGTCACCAGGGCCGCGCCGAGTTCCGTCGCCGCCGCGACGGGGGAATCAGTGGGCTGCGACGTGGCCGTTGGCGCGCGGGTGGCGGTCGGCGGCGGGGTGGTCGGCGCAGGCGTATCGCTCGCGCTCAGGGCGACGGCGCTCACGCCCGCGCCCGTCTCGCCGTCGCGGTCGCCGCCCCGTGTGCCGAGCAGGATGACACCAGCGGCAACCGCCAGCAGAATGAGGACGACCAGC
Organism: Thermoflexus sp.; assembly: GCA_020724485.1. Classification (GTDB taxonomy): domain Bacteria; phylum Chloroflexota; class Anaerolineae; order Aggregatilineales; family Aggregatilineaceae; genus UBA2029. Next base: position 2,294 of record DYGW01000105.1, read on the forward strand.
AGCAGCCGGAGGCGGCGGCGCGGGCGCGCAGCCCTGCCCGCGCCAGACTCGGCAGCGGGCCGTTCCGCCAGGAGGGGCGGCACGACCGGCGCCGCGCGCGGCCCCTCCAGGCCCATCTCGCGCGGCTCGTCGTAGGAGTCCAGCAGGTCTTCCAGCGCGTTCTCATCGAGGGCCAGATCGCCGTCGGCGATGGCGCGCAGGGCTTCTTCGGCTTCTTTTTGCTGGCGGCGCTGGGCGAAGCGCGAGGCGACGCCCGGCACCGGCGGCACGTAGGGCACAACGGGCGGCGGCGTTGGGCGCGAAGACAGCGGCTCCGAGGCGAACGGCTCCGGCAGCGGGAATTCGGACGGCGGCGTGCGCAGCGCCTCCGGCGACGGCCCCTGCCAGGCCATCAGCTCGGCGATGGACGGCCCGGCGTGCAAATGGGCGGGGGCGTCCTCATAGGCGCGTTGCAGCGCGTCGGCGAAAGCCGCGCCGGTGCGGTAGCGCCGCGCCGGGTCTTTTTCGAGCGCGCGCAAGATAACCTGCTCCACCGCCGGCGGCAAGTCCGGGTTGTGCACGGTGGGCGGCGGCGGCGGATCGTTGAGGTGCTTGAGGGCCACGCTCATCACCGAAGGGTCGTCGAAGGGCACAGTGCCGGTCGCCATCTCGTAGACGACGACGCCCAGCGCGTACAGGTCGCTCTGCGGCACGGCCTTCGCCGAGGAGATCGCCTGCTCCGGCGCGATGTAGTGCGCGCTGCCGAAGGTGTCGCCCAGCGTGCCCTCTGGCACGCTCAGCGCCAGGCCGAAGTCCATGAGGATGGCGCGGCCCGTCATGCACTCCAGGATGATATTCGACGGCTTGATGTCGCGGTGAATGACGCCCTGCTCGTGTGCGTAGTCGAGCGCGCTGGCGATGTCGCGCACCACGCGCACGATCTCCGGCACGGGCATACGCAAGCCCCGGTCGGCGTAGGCTTTGAGCAGCACGCGCAGGTCAGCCCCTTCGAGCAACACCTGGGCCATGTAGTAGATGCCCGCCGAGCGCCCAAACTGGTAGATGCCGACGATGTGGGGATGGCGCAGGCGGGCGATGGCCCGCGCCTCAGTCTGGAAGCGGCGCGCATACTCGGCTTCGTCGGTGTCGGTCAGGTCGTCGCTGATCACCTTGACGGCGGCGTAACGGTCCAGGTACTCGTCGTAGCCGACGTACACGCGCGACATACCGCCCCGACCGAGCAGGCTCTCGATGGTGTAATCGCCCAGTTTTCTACCGATGAGCGGATCGCGGGCCATAAGGGAATCTCACTCGCGCAGCGGGCCACACGAAGCGCGCAACCGCGTCGTGGCGCACGAATCCAGTATACACCAGTCGCAGTGCGCGCAGAAATGGAGGAGGTAATCGGTCGTCAGTGGTCAGTGGTTGTTGGTGGTCAACAGACCGTTCTCGCTGACCGCTGACCGCTGACTGCTGACTGCTGATCGCTACCCACCCCACGCCGGCAGCAGCACCGGCTCGCCGCCCGCCGCGAACAACCAGTACGGCACCCAGCCGATGCCGAGCACGCCGAGGTGAATGTCCTTCTTGTAGGCGCTGATACGGTACTCCCCGGCCTGGCCCGCGATGCGCGCCCACTTATCGTGGATAGCGCGTAGCTCGCTCTCCATCGCCGCCTGGGCCTGGTCAAGCTGGGCCTCCAGCTCGCTGATGCGCTGCTCGGCCTCGTACACGTCGTCGTGCGACTGCTGGCGGTAGCGCCGCGTGCGGCTCATCCGCGACATCGTGTAGGTAGTGCGCCCGCGCAGCAGGCTCATCATCGCTTCGCCGGTCGTCCACATCTCCTCGCTGCGTCGCGCGTCTAGCTCCCGCTGCTCGGACGCGAGATCGCGCGCCGTGCGCCGCAACTGCTCTTCGAGTTTGTCGAAAATCTTGTCGTAGCGTTGGGCGACCGCGTCAATCTCCGCGTCGCGGCGCTGGCGAGCCAGCCCGCCCGCCTGAACGAGGAAGTCACGGCGGGGCATCCCTGGCGCGCCGAAGAGGTCCAGGTCCGGGTTGTGGAGCACCGTCAGCGCCGCCGTCTTGTAGAGGTAGTCCTCTAGCTCGCGGGCCAGCGCCGTCATGCGCCGAACGTCGGCCAGCCCCGGTGGCAGGTCGCCGTAGGCCGCCTCGCCGAAAGGCTCGCTCCCCAGGTCGCGCGGGTCTGTGTAGGGAGCGCGGTGCTCCTCCCAACGCAGCAGCCCCGCCTGGGCCACGTCGCGCACGTGGTAAGCGTAATAACCGATCTCAGTGATGTTGCTCTTGCGGTCGGCGAAGCGCACGTCGGCCTGGGCCAGCAGCACCGGCTCGTAAGCCAGCCGCGCATCGCCGGGGCGGTCGGCGCGCAGGCCCGTGTCGCGCCCCCACGCTTCGACGGCAGTCTCCAGCGCGACCAGCGCCGGCAGGAAGTGCTGGGTGATGCTCGCCGACACAACCGGCGGCGTCAGGCTCAGCCCCTCCGGCAACGGGACACCAGTCTCGCGGCGGGCGGGCGCCGGCTCGCGCGGCGGCGGCGTGGTGCCAACCGCCGTGGGCTGGGTGGACTCGTCGGGCAGGGTCGGCGGCGGCGCTGGCGGCGCGAAGTCCGGCAGCGTGGGCGGGGGCGGCGCGACCCGGCGCGAGGGCATCTCCGGCAGACCGGGTGGCATTTCCGGTGGCGACGGGGGGCGTGCGGCGGCGCGCGCCGGGTACAACGGGTGCTCGCGTTGGGCGGCCATCAGCGTCCGAATCTGCTGGCGAGTCAGCGGGCCGCGCAGGTAGCTCATCGCCCAGCGCGTGTGAATGGGGACAGGGCCGCCCCGGTCGTGGACGTTGTGCATGACAAAGACGCGCGGAGCCAGGCTGCCCAACAGCCGATCCACGTCGCTGATGTTCAGCCCGTCCTCAGCCGTGACCAGGCTTTGCATCCCGCCCAGGACTTTATTCTTGTCGTTCTCGGTTTGCAGCTTGCCGACGAACCACGTCCCGGCGTTGGCCAGGCCCTTGTAGTCAATGTCAGCGGGGTTCTGCGTGGCCAGCACCAGCCCCAGCCCGAAGGCCCGCCCCTGCTTGAGCAGGCGCATCAGCGGCTCTTTGCTCGGCGGGTTGTAGGGGTGCGAGGGGAAAAAGCCGAATAGCTCGTCGAAGTAGAGCAGGGCGCGCAGGCTGGTCGTCCCGCTCAAGGTGCGCATCCAGGCCAGCACGTTTTCCAGCAGCAGGGTGACGATGAACATGCGCTCGGCGTCGCTGAGATGGGCGATATAGAAGATGCTGACGCGCGGCTTGCCCTCCGGCGTGTAGAGCAAGCCCTGGATGTCGAGCGGCTCGCCCTGCATCCAGCTTTGGAAGCTGGGCGCGGCGATGATGTTGTTCAGCTCCATCGCCAGCGCGAAGCGGTCTTTTTCAGGGAAGAACGTGTTCACATCGAAGACGCCCAGCCTGGCGAAAGGCGGCTTCTGCACCTGGAGGATCACGTCTTCCAGCGTCAGGTTTTGGCCGCGCCGCCAGGCGTGCTCGAAGATGTTGGCGATCAGCACGTGCTCGCGGTCTTTGATCGGCTCGACGCTGCGCCCGACCAGCGCCAGCAGCGCCGTGACAATGCCGCTGATCTGCTCGCGGTGGAACTCGTCGTCGCCCGTCCCCCACCTGTTGGGCGGAGCCTGCATCGCGTCAAGGATGCTGACCGGAAGTCCGGCGTCGGAGCCGGGCGTGTAGATGCTGAAGCGCGCCTTCTGTGCGAGCTGCTCCATGCGCCCCGGCGTGATGTCCCAACTGGCTAACCCTTCGCGCCACTGCGCCGCCACTTTCTGCGCGTACTCGTCCGCGTCCAGCCCGGCGCGGCGCGCGTCGTCGAGGTTGACCCAGGGCGCGAAGTCCGCCGGGCGCAGCGCCGGGAAGGTCAACAGCAGGTTAGTGATGTCGCCTTTGGGGTCAATGACGATGGCCGGGATGTCGTCCAGCACGGCTTCTTCGAGCAGGGTGACGCACAGCCCGGTCTTGCCGCTGCCGGTCATGCCCAGCACGACGGCGTGCGTGGTCAGGTCGCGCGAATCGTAATAGACGATCTCGTCGGTCGGCTGGTGCGCCGCCGGGTCGAACCGCCGGCCCAGGTAGAAAGTGGTGGGAGCTTCGACAAAGGGCATGGGGGACCTCGTTGGTGGTTGGTAATTGGTTGTTGGTTAGTGGTTGTGGGTAAACGGTGACCGGTTCGGCGGGGCGCAGCCTGGTACATCCCGTCGCCCATATGCCCTAATGGTAGCACGAATTTTCTAGGATGGGGAAGCGACGGGCGCGGGGGTGTGTGGCCGCGCCCCTCGTTTCATGCCCGATGAATGAGAAGACCCTCTGCTTCGGCTGAGTTCGGACACCTTCAGCCTGCTTCAGAAGGTCTTCACCTCTTTGCCATCCCCCAATTCAGGCTGACCGGTGCCAGCACCCGTTGGGGGACTTCATATCAGGAACACTCACCGGGCAACGGCCAGTTCCTCACTGGTCACATGCTCGCCCTCCTCGGGGTAGACCTCGGCGTAGACCGAGCCGCTATAGTCAGAGTCGAGGCTCGCCGTGATGCTCCAGCCGTCGGCGCCATCCTCATCAACGCCTAACGACTGCACGTCTCCACCAGCGTCGCGCGCGAAGAACTCCACGCGCGCCGCGTTGGTCGCCTCAACGGTAATGGTGAACTGCCCGTCCGGGTCATCCACCCAATAGACTCCCTCTTCCAGGCGAATGGCCCCTTCGGGGCCGAGCGTCAGCGCGCCCACGGTCGGCAGCGCCTCCTCCTCTTCTTCGTCATCACGGATTACCAGGACATAGACCGCGACAGCGATGATGATCACCACTACTGCCAGCACGCCGAACAAAACGAGCCTTCTCCGCTTCATTGCCCTACTCCTTGCCAAAATTCGTGGCCTGTCTTTACGAACCTTGAGGACCCATCCCTCAAAAGGCGAACTCGCCTATGGTTATTATAAACGACTAATAAGACGTTCGCCACATGGTCAGAGTTCAGTTCTGGCAAACAGCAGCCAGGCTGCTACTGCTCCTCGCCCACGCCCCCGTAGAAGCGCAGGTAGTCCGGCGCGTGGCGGCTCCAGTAGCTCCAATTGTGCACGCCCGGCCAGACGTGCCCCTCGAAGGCAGGAAGCGGCTGGCCGAACAACGAGCCAAACAGGTTGTACACGCCGCGCATCAGCCCGTCAGACGCGCCGATGTCCACGAACAGGCGCATGTGCGGCGGCCAGCCATCGCGGGCAACCAGGCTGACGATGTCGCGCTCCTTGAATAGCGCCTGATCCGGGCCGTACAGCCACAACGGCGCATCCTCAGGGCGGAGGATCGCCGGGCTGTGCGCGCCAATGGCGCTGAACAGGTCGGGGTGGCGCAGCCCCAGGTACAGCGCCCCGTAGCCGCCCATGCTCAGCCCGCCAATGAAGCGCGAGTCACGCGCCGCAGCGGTGGGAAACTCCGCGTCCACTGCGCTGATTAGCTCGTCCACGATATACGTCTCGTAATCGCCGTCTGGACCATCTACGTAGAAGCTGTTGTCGCCATCCGGCATCAGGATGATCAGCGACTCGATCTCCCCGGCCAGGATCAGCGCGTCGGCGGCCTGGTCAAGCAGCCCTTTGTTGACCCAGTCCGTGTAGTCGCCGTCCCAGCCGTGCAACATCACCAGCAGCGGCAGATCGGCCTGGTGGCACCAATCTGGCGGCAGGTAGACGTTGTACGACTTGGTCTGGCCGAGCGCCACGCTGTCAATCGAGCGGGTGAGCACCACCCCGGCGTCGGGGGCGCACGGCGGCGCGTCCTGCGCGGTGGCGGACGACACAGGCAGGAGCAGTGAGGCCAGGCACAGGTTCAGCAGAGTCGTTCGCAGGGGCATCTCAGGGCTTCCTTTCGCGCGCCGGCGACCGTCAGCGCCAGCGCCTGAACTATCTCACACAGACGATGGACAGTCACGCCAGAAAAGTTGACAGACAGGCCGCGATGATTGGGCAGCGTGGAGACCGCCCTCAGTATACACCAGAACGGCAAACGCCCGGTTCCTCCGGGCGTGTCAGGTGCCGCACAGAATGATGGGGGGAATGAAGCTTCGGGGGGCGGCCTGGCTTAATGTCTATGCGTCGCCATACGCCCCCATAGCGGGTGACACCGGGCAGCGCCCCTACTTCACATCGTGCCACGTGGCGTGGACTTCCGTCGCGCCCGCCTTCAGCGCGCGCAGCAGCGCGTCCTGATCCACCGGGATGCGGTAGACGCGCACGCCGGTCGCGTGGTAGATGGCGTTGGCGATGGCCGGCGTGGTGTTGATGGATGTAATCTCGCCGACGCCCTTCGCCCCGAACGGCCCGCTAGAGACCTGCTCCTCGACGAAGTGCGAGACGATCTCCGGCGTGTGCTTGATGCTCGGTATCTTGTAGCGGGCGAACAGCGTAGACCAGGGCACGCCGTCCTCGACGATGTATTCCTCGGTCAGGCAATTGCCCATGCCCATGACGATGCCGCCCTCGACCTGCCCTTCGAGTGTCTTGGGGTTGATCGCCCGGCCCACGTCGTTGGCAGCGATGACTTTGAGCACCTTCACCGCGCCCGTGTCCAGGTCTACTTCGACCAGCGCCGCCTGCGTGGCATAGGAGAAAGCGAAGTGCATGTCGCCGCCCGTGCCCAGCGGCTGCGTCTTGGGTGCGTCGTAGACGTAGCGCACCTTCGCTTCCTGGCCCTGCTCGCGCATCCAGCCCACCACGTCGCCGATAGCCACCGTTGCGCCGTTGGCGCGCAGTTGGCCGCCCTCGAAGCGAATCCGCTCCGGCGCGACGCCCAGCCGTTCGGCGGCGGCGGCAGCCAGCGCCTCGCGCAGGGTGATCGCGGCGTAGCGGGCGGCGTTGCCGCTGACATACGTCTGGCGCGAGGCGGTTGTCGGGCCGCCGTCGGGTGTCAGGTCGGTGTCGGAGAGCAGGACGCGAACACGCTCGACGGGCATCCTCAGTTCCTCGGCGGTCACCTGGGCCAGCACCACGCTGAGGCCCTGGCCCATGTCGGCGGACGAGGTGCGCACTTCGGCGGACGAGTCGGCGAAGACCTCGACTTCCGCCGTCGAGCGGTCGGGCGCGCCGCCGCCCAGGCCGGTGTTCTTGTAGGCGCAGGCGATGCCCCAGCCATAGCCCTTATTGCCCTCGCGCCAGCCCCAGCGGACGGCGGGATCGCCGCCGCGCATGTCGCGCTCGACGTGCTCAATTGTCTGCAGCAGGCCGACACTCTCGCGCAGCAGTTGGCCGGTGGCCGTCGTCGCCCCGACGCGCTGCGCGTTCTTGCGCCGCAGCTCGACCGGGTCCATGCCCAGCGCCTCGGCGACCAGGTCCATATTCTGCTCGACGGCGAAGGCCGACTGGGTCACGCCGAAGCCGCGAAACGCGCCCGACGGGGGGTTATTGGTGTACATGGCGTAGCAATCAATCTTGGCGTGCGGCACCACGTAGGGGCCGGTGGCGTGCGTGGTGGCCCGCGTCATCACTTTGTCGGACAGGCTGGCATACGCGCCCGCGTCGCCGTAGAGCGTCGCCTGGACGGCGGTCAGCGTCCCGTCGCGCCTGGCCCCGGTCTTGATGCGGATGATCGTGGCGTGGCGCTTGGGGTGGAAAAGCAGCGATTCCTGGCGCGTGTAGAGCATCTTGACCGGACGACCGGTAGCCTGGGCGAGCATGGCCACGTGAATCTGCCCGGCGATGTCTTCTTTGCCGCCGAAGCCGCCGCCGATCAGCGTGCCACGCACGCGAATCTGGTCTTCGGGCAGGCCGAGCGCGGTCGCTGTCTGGCGGCGATCCTCATAGGGAATCTGCGAGCCGACGTAGATGGTCAGCTTGGGGTGCTCGTCATCATAGCCGGCGGGCACAGCGATGGCGCATTCCGGTTCCATGAAGGCGTGCTCGACGGTGGGCGTGCGGTATTCGCGCTCGATGATCACGTCGGACTCGGCGAAGCCCTGCGCGATGTCGCCGTGACGCACCTTAATATGCTTGAGCAGGTTGCCCGTCTCCCATTCCTCGTGGACGAGCGGCGCTTCCGGTGAGTGGGCGAACTCCGGGTCGCCGACGACGGTCAGCGGCTCGTACATCACCTCGATCAAGTCGAGAGCGCGGGCGGCGGTGTCGGCGTCCTCAGCGGCGACGATGGCCACTGCGTCGCCCATATAGCGCACTTTGTCGGCACACAGCACCGGCCAGTCGGCATAGATCAGCCCGTGAATGTTCTTGCCGGGCACGTCCTCGTGCGTCAGCACGGCATGGACGCCGGGCAGCGCTTTGGCCCGGCTGGTGTCAATGCGCCTGATCCGCGCGTGCGGGTAGGCAGCGCGCAGCGTGCGCCCGATCAACATGCCGGGGAAGGTGTAGTCGTCGGTGAACCTGGCCCGCCCGGTGACCTTGTCCACGATCTCCTGCGGCGGGACGGGCCGGCCCACCGCGTTAAGCGGGGCGACGGTCTCGCGCGCCTGCCAGGGGATCGCGCCTTCGCCGCGCAGCTCGCTGGCCGCCGAGTGGATGGCGTGGATCACGCTGGTGTAGCCCGTGCAGCGGCAGAGCGTGTCCTTTAGCGCGACCTTGATCTCGTGGTCGGACGGGTCGGGGCTGCCGTCGAGCAGGGCTTTGGCGGTCATGATCAGGCCGGGCGTGCAGAAGCCGCACTGCACCGCGCCATGCTCGACGAACGCCTTTTGCAACGGGTGCAACTCGCCGTTGTGCGCCAGCCCTTCGATAGTGGTGATCGCCGCACCCTGCGCCTTGAACGCCGGGTAGATGCACGAGTCGACGGGCGTGCCGTTCACCAGGACGGTGCACAGGCCGCACTCGGCCTCCTCACAGCCGATCTTGGTGCCGGTCAGGCCCAGGTCGTAACGCAGCACATGAGCCAGCGTGCGCGATTCGGGAACGTCCAGATCGTGGGTAGTGCCGTTGACGGTAAGTGTCAGTTTGCTCATTGAGGGTACCTTTGCAACGCTAATGACGGGTGATCAGTGGTCGGTGATCGGGTGCCGGCGATCGGTGCACGTTTGCAGCGTGCAGGCCCCTCCTGACTGGGCACGATGTCACACCGAGAACTGAAAACCGATCGCTGCTCCTCATTCCATTCCTACGCCTTCGGGAATCGCTTCGCCGGTACGCGCGCGCTGAACAGCCAGCGGCAGCACGCGGCGCAGCAGCACCTCGATCATCTCCTGGCGGTACGCGGCAGTGGCGCGGTATTTGCTGGTGCGCGGGCGCAGCGTCTCGCGGGCGACGACTACGGCCCGCTCGACGGCCTCCGCGCCAACCGCCGCCCCGCGCAGCGCCTCCTCGACGGCCTCGGCGCACGCCGGAACTTTAGCCACCGGGCCGATGCAGATGCGCAGGTCGGCGAAACGCTCGCCAGACTCATCCAGGCGCACCCACGCCGCGCAGCCCAGAATCGGCAAGGCGACCCCCTGCGGGCGCATGATGCGCTTGAAGGCGCTGCCCTCGCGCGGGCCGCTGAGCCGGAAGCGGAAGCCCACCAGCAGATCGCGCGTCTGATCCAGGCGCGACTGCCCCGGCCCCACGAAGAGTTCGCCCAGCGGCAGCCATTGCCGGACACCTTCCAACACCACGTCCGCCATCGCGTCCAGGGCAATCAGCGAGGTCGTGCCATCGCCGGCGGGCAGGGCGTGGGCCACGTTGCCGCCGATGGTGCCCACGTTGCGCACCTGCGGCCCGCCGACTACGCCGCAGCTTTCGACCAGGCATGTCGCCCGCGCGGCGAGCACCAGCTCGGCCACGATCTGGGCGTGCGTCACGCCCGCGCCGAGCATCATCACGTCGCCGTCCTGGTGCAGGGCGGCGATGCCGGCGATGCGGGTGATGTCCACCAGGGCGTCGGGCCTGGGCATGTGCCCGTGCCGGATGTCCAGCAGCAGGTCGGTGCCGCCAGCGATCACGCGGGCGCAGCCCTGGTAGCTGGCCAATAACGCTAACGCTTCGTCAACGGTGGTGGGGGTGTGATAATGCGTCCAAAGTGACATGGGTCGTCCATTCCAGGCGCGCCAGGCGCTTACTCTAGGCAGATGCTGGCGGCTGGGGGCACTTTTCGGTGAGCGAGGGTGCTCAGCGCCGCCGCGCCCACAGGGGCGCGAACGACCTCCAGCCGGAGGCGAGACAAGACTCTATACCGTCGAATCTAACATATCCGCGCCCCGCCGGTCAAACTACCCAGCAGGGGCGAGTCCACGAACAAGTCGTGAACGTGTTTGTCCCCCCCCCCCCCCCCCCCCCCCCCC